>JADFAK010000219.1 GCA_015665315.1 Flavobacteriales bacterium
GAAACACAGTGTCTGATTCACAGACTTTGACTATCGATGATGAGATCAACCCAGTATTGGTTGGCGTACCTGCAGATGAGACAGTAGAGTGTGACATGGTTCCTGCTCCAGCTGACGTAACTGCAACTGATAACTGTGATGCTGATCCAGATGTGACTTTCGAAGAGGAAATCATCCCTGGTGATCCAGTAATGGAAGGAGCTGCTCCTTGTGGTTGGACTGTAATCCGCACATGGACTGCAACTGACCTTTGTGGTAACTCTGTAACTGAAGTTCATACAATCACTGTAGTAGATACAACCGCTCCTGAATTGATCGGTGTGCCTGCAGATGTAACTGTTGAATGCGATAACGTTCCTGCACCAGCTGTAGTAACTGCCGAAGACAACTGTTGGACAGGTGATATGGAAGTTGTGATGGAAGAAAACATCATTGATCTTCCTTGTGGATACCAAATCATTCGTACTTGGATTGTAGAAGACAATTGTTGGAACTACAACTCTGAGTCGCAAGTGATCACTGTGGTTGATACAACTGCTCCAGAATTGAACGGAGTTCCTGCTGAAGACACGACTGTTGAATGTGGATCTGACACGTCAGCACCTGCAGTATTCGCTACTGACAACTGTGCGACCACTGTTCCGGTTGAATTCACTGAAACGATCAACGATCTTGATTGTGGATATGAAATCGTTCGTACTTGGTCTGCAAGCGACGAATGTGACAATACAACAACTATTACACGTACAATCACTGTAGTTGATACAGAAGCTCCAGTGCTAATTGGTGTTCCTGCTGATATCCAGATTAGCTGTGGAGATGAAGTATCTCCTGCGCTAGTTGTTGCAGATGATGTGTGTGATGGTGCTGTGGTTGTTGCATTGACTGTTGGAACTCTTCCTTCGGATTGTGGTTATGTTATGACTCGTACTTGGTCTGCAATGGATGCATGTGGTAACACTGCTTCAGCTACTCAAACGGTAACATTCGTTGATGATGAAGCTCCATTCGTAGTTTCAGGTCCTACAGATTACACGGTTAACTGTACTGCTCCGGCAGTAGTTGAAGAGCCTGTATTTGATGACCTATGTGATGAAGACCTTACAATCGTATACGGTGTTGAAGTTCTAGGTGAAGATTGCGAGCTGCAATATGTTCACACTTGGACTGCGACGGATGATTGTAACAATTCAACAGACTTCGTATTGAATGTATATGTTGTTGATACTGAGAATCCAGTTATTACTTGTCCTGCTGACGTTGATGTGAGCTGTGACAACGGTGGTACGTCTCCAGCCTCTACAGGTCAGGCGACTGCGACTGATAACTGTGGTGCTACAACAATTACTTTTGTTGATGGCGACGTAGCTGGAGATTGTCCTGCAACTTTCGAAAGAGTTTGGACTGCGACTGACCTTTGTGGAAACAGCGCTTCTTGCACTCAATTGATTACTGTAAGTGACAACGATGCTCCGGTTATTACTTGTCCTGCAGATGTGACTATTGATTGTCAAGCAAGCATGGACCCAGCAAACACTGGTTCAGCAACTGCAACTGATAACTGTGGTACAGTGACTATCTCAAGTACCGACGGACCAATGACAGGAGACTGTCCTTATACTGTATCACGTACTTGGACTGCAACTGATAACTGTGGAAACAGCTCATCTTGCACGCAGGTAATTACAATTGTTGATGAAACTGCTCCAGTTCTTACTGGAAACGACGAGACAATTAATCTTGAGTGTAACGTTTCTCCTTCTGTAATCGCTCCTGAAGTTTCTGATAACTGTGATGCTAACATCGAGTTGGTATTCAACATTGAAACACAAGCAGGTATTTGTGAAAACAGCTGGACTGATGTTTATACGTGGACAGCAGTGGATGCTTGTGGAAACACAGCGGTTAGAACATTGACCTTCAACTTCTCTGATAACACTGCTCCTGAATTGAGCGGCATGCCAGCGGATGCGACTGTTGAGTGTGATAATATTCCACTTGCCACGGTTCTTACGGCAGAAGACAACTGCGACGATGACGTAACAGTTGTTTACGGTGAGACTTCAGTTGATATTGATGAGTGTATTACTGAGATTACACGTACTTGGTCTGCGACCGACAACTGTGGAAACTCTACTTCTCACTCTCAAGTGTTGACTGTAACTGACACAACTATCCCGACTGTTGTTTCTGCACCGCAGAATGTAACTATCGAGTGTGATCAGCCTGAGCCGACAGATGTTCCTGTATTCGAGGATAACTGTGATGCGGATCTTTCGATCTCTATGATCTCAGGTATCAATAACGTTACAGATTGTGGATACGATGTAGAGAAGACATGGACTGCAACTGATAATTGTGGAAACTTTGTCTCTGTTAGCCAGGTAATCACGGTTGTTGATACAACTGCACCAGTTCTTAACGGTGTACCTGGAAACGTAACTGTTGATTGCGAGCAAATCCCAGCAGCAGCAAACGTAACAGCTACTGATAACTGTGATCCACTTGTAAGCGTAATGTTCAACGAGACCATGTCTGGTGGATGTCCTTACACAATCACACGTACTTGGTCTGCAACTGATGTTTGCGGTAACATGGTAACTGACTCACAAACGATCACTGTAATCGATGAAGAAGCACCAGTTCTTGTTGGTGTTCCTGACGATATCACTGAAGAATGTGGTCAAGCTCCTGGTGCTGATGTTGTAACTGCAACTGATAACTGTGATAGCAATGTTCCTGTTGTATTCTCTGAAGAGACAATTGGTACTTCATGTCCTTTGACTGTTATTAGAACGTGGACAGCAACTGATGCTTGTGGAAACGTAACTTCTGATTCGCAGACAATCATCATCGATGATGAAACTGCGCCAGTGTTTGTTTCTGTTCCGATGAACATGACGGTTGAATGTGATGCGATTCCAACTGCAGGTGATGTAGTTGTTGATGACAACTGTGATAACAATCCAGATGTTTCATTCGATGAGAACTCAACTCCTGATACAGACGGATGTGGATGGACTATCGTTCGAACTTGGACTGCAACTGATATCTGTGGAAACACGGCTTCAGCTTCGCAAATGATCCTTGTGATCGACACAACTGCTCCTACATTGAATGGTGTTCCTGCCGATGTAACTGTAGAATGTACTGCTATCCCTGCTGCTCCAATTGTAACAGCTTCTGATAACTGCTACGATGAAGAGATGCTTGTTACCTTGACTGAAACAACAAACCCACTTGCTTGTGGT
Source organism: Flavobacteriales bacterium (assembly GCA_015665315.1). Taxonomy (GTDB): domain Bacteria; phylum Bacteroidota; class Bacteroidia; order Flavobacteriales_D; family Sanyastnellaceae; genus JADFAK01. Next base: position 3,252 of record JADFAK010000219.1, read on the forward strand.
TATGAGTTGGTTCGTACTTGGTCGGCAATGGACAACTGTGGTAACATGGTTTCAGATACACAGACTATCTCTGTAACTGACATCACGAACCCAACTGTTGTTTCGACTCCAGCGGATGTGACGATCGAATGTGATCAAGATCTTCCAACGGATGATGCTTCATTCGACGATAACTGCGACGATAACCTAGATGTTGTTGAAAATGACGTGACTGTTGATCAAGACTGTGGATACTATATCCTACGTACTTGGACTGCGACTGATGATTGTGGAAACGCTATCTCAACAACGCAGACTATCAACGTAACTGATACAACGGCTCCTGAGCTATCTGAAGGTCCTGCTGATATGGAAGTTGAGTGCTCGAACATTCCTGCACCAGCTACATTGACTGCAACAGACAACTGTGATGACAACGTAATGGTTGTATTCGCTGAAACGGTTAACCCTGGCAACTGTCCTTACACGATCACTCGTACTTGGACTGCTACTGATGACTGTGGAAATAGTGATGTAGTCACGCAGACATTGACTGTAGTTGATACAACTGACCCAGTATTGGTTGGTGTACCTGCTGATGTAACTGTTGATTGTAACAACATTCCTGCAGCTGCGGTTGTAACGGCAACAGATAACTGTTCTGATAACCTCATTGTTACTTTGACTGATGAAGTTATTCCTACAGACTGTGGATATACCTTGATTAGAGTTTGGACGGTTCACGATTTCTGTGGAAATACAGCTTCTGATTCACAAGTAATCACTGTTACGGATACTGAAGCTCCTGTTGCCTCAAACGAGCCAGCCAATGCTTCTTACGAATGTGATGAAACAATTGCTTTCGATGCACCTTCTTTCGAAGATGACTGTGATGATGACCTTCAGGTTGGATTCAATGAGTCTAGCTCGAACGACGGTTGTACTGAAACAATCACGCGTACATGGACTGCAGTTGATGATTGTGGAAACACAACTATCGTCACACAGATTATTACAGTAACGGATACTACGAACCCAGAATTGGTTGGTGTACCTGCTGACGTAACAGTTGAGTGTGACGCGATTCCAGCTCAGGCGCAGGTAACTGCAACTGACAACTGTGACCTAGGTATCCAAGCGATGTTCAACGAAGGTGTGAACGTTGTTGATGACTGTACTACAATCATCACACGTACTTGGTCTGCAACTGACAACTGTGGTAACACCGTTTCAGACAGCCAGGTGATCACTGTAACTGACTTGACCAATCCTGAAGCGATCTTCGTACCTGCCGATGTAACTATCGAATGTGACGATGCTGAGCCAACAGATATGCCAATGTTCGATGATAACTGTGATGCTGACTTATTTGTGTCTGCAATCTCAGGAATCAACAACGTTACTGATTGTGGTTATGACATCGAGAAGTCATGGACAGCGACTGATAACTGTGGTAACTCAGTTACAGTTTCTCAAGTGATTCACGTACAAGACACAACGGATCCAGTATTGGTAGGTGTTCCTGCTGACGCAACTGTTGAGTGCTCTGCAATTCCAGATGCTCCTGTTGTAACTGCAACAGACAACTGCGCTACGGATATGGTTGTAGGATACAATGAAACAATCAACTTCGGTACTTGTCCGTATACTATCGATCGTACGTGGACTGTCTCTGATGATTGTGGTAACACAGCATCAATGACTCAGACCTTGACAGTGACTGATACAACGGTTCCAGTATTGGTAGGTGTTCCTGCTGATGCGACTGTAGAGTGTGATAACGTTCCTGCTGCTGCTGTAGTAGACGTTACCGATAACTGTGACTTGAACATCGAAGTGATGTACAACGAAGAGATTATCCCTGCACTTTGTGGTTACACTATCATCAGAACTTGGACTGCAACTGACAACTGTGATAACACAGCTTCTGCTACACAGGAAATCACTGTTGTTGATACAACATTGCCAATCCTAATCGGTGTTCCTGCTGATGCGACTGTAGAATGTGACAACATTCCTGCGGCACCAGTTGTAACTGCCGACGATAACTGTAGTGAAGATCTACTTGTATCTCTAGTTGAAGAAGTAATTCCTCAAACATGTGGTTACTTGTTGATCCGTACTTGGGTTGTTCACGATGATTGTAACAACACAGCTTCTGGTTCACAGGTGTTGACTGTTACTGATACTACTGCTCCTGTTATTACTGGTTCGCCAGCCGACGTGACAGTACAATGTGACAACATCCCTGCATTCGGAACAATCACTGCTGAAGACAACTGCGATGATGAGCTTGAAATCTCAACTTCTGTTTCTTCAACAGGTGGTGCTTGTGACTTGGTAATCACTAGAACTTGGACTGCGACTGATGATTGTGGAAACGCAACATCTGTATCACAAACAATTACTGTTGTTGATACGACAATCCCTGTTCTTGAAGGTGTACCTGCTGATGAGACTGTAGAGTGTGGAACTGCAATTCCTGCTCCAGTTGACTTCACTGCGACTGATAACTGTGATCCAAATCCAGCAACATCAGTAACAGAAGATACCAACGATCTAGCATGTGGATACGAAGTAGTTCGTACATACACAGCGATTGACCAATGTGGAAACATGGCTACTGCTGTTCAGACAATCACTGTTACTGACATGACGGCTCCAGTTATCCTTGACGGACCAGCTGATGAGACCATCGACTGTGGTGATGTGACTGTTGCTCCAACATTGAGTGCAACTGATAACTGTGATCAAGATGTAGTTGTTGTTCTTGACGAGGTAGTAGGCGAGGGTTGTCCTTACACTATTACTAGAACTTGGACTGCGACTGACGAGTGTGGAAACGAAAGTTCACATGTTCAGGTTATCACTGTGATCGATGAGGAAGCTCCTGTTTGGGATGCCTACGATAACTTCGTGACTGTTGAATGTGATCTTGTATCTGACTTCACAATTACTGCATCTGACAACTGCGATGTTGAAGTTGAGGTAACGGTTATTCAAGAATTGGTATTCTCTGGAGGTTGCTTCGGAACACTAGAGCGTACTTACCAAGCAATGGATGATTGTGGTAACACGATCACTACGACTCAATTGATTCAGATTGTTGATACTACAGCTCCTGAGTTGTTCAACATTCCTGCTGATGCCGAGATCGCTTGTGGTGATGATGTTCCTGAGATTCCAACGGATATCTTCGCAACTGATAACTGTGATGACGAGGTAGAGATTACGTTCACGGAGGTTCAAACCAACGAGTTCTGTCCTTACGAAATCATCCGTACTTGGGTAGCACTAGACAACTGCTTCAATGCAACAGAAGTTCAGCAAATCATTACCGTGACTGCTGATGCTCCTCCAGTTGTAAGCTTGTTCTCTTATCCAAACCCATTTGATGATCAGTTCACTGTCGAGTTCAGTGTACCTGCCGGAGCGCAAGTTCTTGCATGTATCTACGACATAGCTGGACGTGAAGTACAATTGGTTCACAAAGGTCACGCCGATGCCAAGCGTCTATACGCTTACAACTTCAGCGGAAAAGACTGGGATGCCGGTACTTACGTAATCATGATGATGGTTGACGATGAAGTATATTACCACAAGATGATGGTAATCGACTAAGACTACATATTTTCCTTAACCAGGTTATATAAATAAAAAGCGGCGCTTCCATCTCGGGAGCGCCGCTTTTGTTTTACCACAAAACGACCCCGCAGAGCGTCGCATCTCCACATATCGTTCAGTAGTACGACCACCTCCATGACCCAGTATGGGTCACATCTATATAACCAATGGCCATGACCATCGCCACATCGCCCCAGTACGTGTCGCATCTCCACATATCATTCAGTTGTACGACCACCTCCATGACCCAGTATGGGTCACAGCTTTATAACAGCACTCTACCTGAGAGTAATACCGACCCAGTATGGGTCGCACCACTATAGCCAACCGTCCACCCAAGCACACCGACCTAGCAGAGCGACGCATCTAAATACCAGCGCTCTAACTCACCATCATATTGACCCAGTATGGGTCACAGCTTTATAACAATAATGTACTTGACAGCAATACCGACCCAGTATAGGTCGCACCACTATAACCAACCGTCCACCCAAGCACTCCGACCTAGCAAAGCGTCACATCTATATAACAGCGCTCTAACTCACCATCATATTGACCCAGTATGGGTCACAGCTATATAACAGCACTCTACCTGACAGCAATACCGACCCAGTATGGGTCGCACCACTATAACCAACCGTCCACCCAAGCACCCCGACCCCGCAGAGCGTCGCATCTATATAACAGCGCTCTAACTCACAATTATATTGACCCAGTATGGGTCACAGCTTTATAACAGCACTCTACCTGAGAGTAATACCGACCCAGTATGGGTCGCACCACTATAGCCAACCGTCC
>JADFAK010000189.1 GCA_015665315.1 Flavobacteriales bacterium
AAAAAGTGGCGGAAATGACAACATCCAACAGCAAGAAAGTTTTTAATTGCTAGTTAGAACTGTAAATTATTCGCTAGAATTAGACGGTTTGAAAAGCGAATCTGCGTAGGTTCGTCATCAGTAAGAAAAAGGGAATGACCAAGCACAATTCGATATTGATTATTTACACCGGTGGAACCATCGGCATGGTGGCCGATGAGCAATCGGGTAGCTACTATCCGTTCGATGTGCAGGTGTTGTTTAGCCATGTCCCAGAGCTCAGTCAGCTAAAAATCAATCTGGATACAGAGTCTTTCACCGAGCCCATCGATTCTTCTGACATAGGTGTTTCGACGTGGATAAAATTGGCCACCATTATTCGTGACAAGTACAATTCTTACGATGGCTTTGTGGTTTTACATGGGACAGACACCATGGCTTACACCGCCTCTGCATTGAGTTTTATGCTGGAGAATTTGGCGAAGCCGGTAATTATAACAGGATCCCAGTTGCCTATGGGCGTGCTGCGGACCGATGGAAAAGAGAATTTGATAAGTGCCATAGAAATAGCAGCAGCCAGAAAGGAAGGAAAGCCTCGCGTGCCAGAAGTAGCGATCTATTTTGGGTCGAAATTACTGCGCGGAAACAGGTCCCAAAAGTTCAATACCGAGGGGTTTGAGGCCTTCGAAAGTTTCAATTATCCCAGTTTGGCCGACGTAGGTATCCATATCATTTATTACGATCAAAGAATGCTGCGACAAGCGCAAATGGATTTCGAAGTTTCGTTGAAAATGGATGAAAACGTGGGTGTTTTGAGAGTTTTTCCAGGTATGAAGGCGGATTTTGTGCGACAAATTCTCAATACCCCTGGATTGAAAGGATTGGTCATAGAAACATTTGGATCAGGCAACGCGACAAGCGCAAATTGGTTCATTGAAGCCCTAAAACAAGCCATTCATGACGGTCTGCACGTCGTAAACGTCACCCAATGCAGCAGAGGGTTTGTGGAGCAGGGAAAGTACCTAACGAGCAGGGGATTAGTGAGTTGTGGAGTGATCAGTGCGGCAGATATGACTGTGGAGGCGGCCATAACCAAGATGATGAATTTGTTAGGAAAAGGTTATGTGGGAATTGAATTTGAAAAAGAATTTACGCGTTCATCTAGGGGCGAACGCACATCATATTCTACCTTGGCGTAGAAATGAACGAAATCAACCCGTTTTAGCGACCATAGTCTAAAACAATTTTTCGTATTTTGCCCCGCAATTTCGCATACACGGCTCCCCTGAATTGTGAAATTCGGAGAGGTGGTCGAGTGGCTTAAGGCGCTCGCTTGGAAAGCGAGTTTCCTCGAAAGGGGAACCCGGGTTCGAATCCCGGTCTCTCCGCAAGGAAGAAGTTTAGAGTAAATAGAATACGTTTAGAATTGAATTTTGTAAAATAGAATTACCAGTTATTTAACCCTGACAGTTATTTAAACCATTTAAGAGTCATGAAAAAATTAATTGCTCTCATTGCCATTCTAGGTATGACCGGCGTCGGAATGCTAACTTCAACAGAAGCGCTTGCTTTGAACGAAGGAACTCAGTCTAGTGTCGAAAACAACGAAGGTGTGTCTGCTGAACTTCAGCAATCACGATCGGAATTATTTGCCGCAGTGCAAGATGAATTGGAAGAAGGAGGCAGTGCAGCTGCAGCCGACGACGATGCACAAGTTGAAAGCTTGAACATGTATATCAAGCGTTATTTTATTGAGGGTGGTCCGTTGTTCATGCTCATGGTATTGATCTGTTTGATCATCGGTCTAGCACTTTGTGTAGAGCGTATCGTTTATTTGAACATGGCTTCTACGAATACACGCAAGTTGCTTGATCAAATTGATGAAGCGTTGAAGACTGGCGGTGTTGAAGCTGCTCAGGAAGTTTGCCGTAATACACGCGGACCAGTTGCTTCTATTTTCTACCAAGGTTTGGATCGTTCTTCAGGATCGATTGAGGACGTGGAGAAGTCGATCGAAAACTACGGTGGAGTTCAAATGGGACTTTTGGAGCGCGGACTATCGTGGATCTCTTTGTTTATCGCTATTGCACCGATGCTTGGTTTCCTTGGAACAGTAATCGGTATGATCTTGGCATTTGACAAGATTCAAACTGCTGGAACCATGGATGCGACAATCGTTGCAGGTGGTATTAAAGTAGCCTTGATTACAACAGTATCGGGACTTGTAGTAGCGATTATACTACAGATCTTTTACAACTATATCCTCTCTAAGATCGATGGAATTATCCTCGAAATGGAAGAGGCTTCAATCGACTTGGTTGACATGTTGTACAAACGACAGCTTTCTGCATAAGCCAGAAGCTATTAAAGACTTATAGAATATGAAAGGATTAAAAATAGGACTAGATGTAGTCAAAGGTCTCGTCATTTTCCTTGGCGCTGTCTTAGCTATCATGATTGCGTCCAATTGGGATGGCTCTTATGCAGATTCTGGGTGGAAATTCGTGTTGGAAAATGTTCCGGATGTAACAAATCCACTGAACATTATGCTCGCCATTACGTGGATTGTATTGCTTATTTGTGTGGTAGCCGCAGCCGCTTTTGGAATCCTTGCCGTTGTGCAAAATCCAAAAAAGAATGTCAGGGCTTTAGCAGGCATCGGATTGGTCGTTGTGATCGGTTTGATTGCGTACTATGGAATGGCTGATACCTCTCTACCACGCAACTTGAGCGAAGCTCCTCCAGGAGACTCCATGTTGAAAATAATTTCGTCTGGTATATCCATGTTCTATGTGCTTGCATTGCTAGCCATAGTTGCACTGCTATACCTGGAAGTGAGTAAACTATTTAAGTAGAATACCATGCCGAGAAGAACATTACCTGAAATAAATGCTGGTTCGATGGCGGATATCGCCTTCTTGCTTCTCGTTTTCTTCCTCATGGTTACAACCATCGATACAGAAAAGGGAATTCTGCGCCAGCTTCCTCCACCGTTGCCCGATGATCCAGACATTCCGGACGTTCGTCAGCGTAACGTGTTTGAGGTTCTTGTAAACGCCAACAACAATCTCCTCGTTGAAGGAGAGTATATGAAGGTGAAGAACCTGAAAGACGCTGCTGTGAAATTCTTGATCGCCGATGGTGTTTTTACCGAGTTGGGTGAAAATGAAAATCTGCCGCTGAGAGAATGGGTTAGGCAGGCCGACGTGAAAGCTCAGATCGATCAGCTGGAGCAAAGACTTGCTGCCGCTACAAGTGAAGACAAAAAGAAGCCAATCAATAAGGCTATTGAAGATTGGGAAAAGAAATTGGGTGCCATTGAATTCTTTGGTGAATACAAGGAGCTCCCCGGATCGGCCCTGATCTCCATGCAAAATGACAACAACACCAATTATGATACCTATATCCAGGTACAGAACGAGTTGGAGTCTGCTGTAAACGAACTTCGTGATCAGCTTTGTTTGGACAAATTTGGAATCACCTACACTGAATTGAGTAAGACCTACGACCGTCTGAAAAATGACGAGGAGGCAAGTGCCATCTACAAGAAACAATTGTACGCGGTGCGAGCTGTTTATCCTCAACGTATTTCTGAGGCGGAACCAAAGAACTTAGGTCAGTATTAATAGGATAGCACTATGTCAAAATTTACAAAAAAGAAAAAGAATAGAATGCAGGCGATTTCGACTGCTTCTTTGCCTGATATTGTATTCATGCTGCTCTTCTTCTTTATGCTTGTTACCGTTCTGCGTTCGGATGAGCCTCTTGTAGAGGTAAAACCACCTAGTGCGTCAGAGCTCACAACCATCGAGCAGAAGAACCTTATTAAATACATCAATGTTGGGCCTCCAAGTGATAAAAAGGAACGTGCTCGTCGTGGAGATGCCTCTATGATTCAATTGAATGATTCTTTTGCAACTGTGGAAGACATTCAAGATTATGTGGCTTTCGAAAGAGAAACAATGAACGAGGCAGATCAAAAGAAAATGATCATGTCACTCAAAGTTGACAAGTCAACCAAGATGGGAATTGTTTCGGCGATCAAACAAGAGTTGAGACAAGCTTCGGCCCTCAAGATTCTTTACGCTACGTCTGAAAGAAAAAGAACGGGATCGGAAAGCTAATAGCTTATCGAACTTTTCAATATTGTCCTGGCTCAGAAGGTGTTTAACCGAATTGAGCCAGGATTTTTTTTGCGAGAAAATCCGATAGCTTGACGTACGATTCCTCGGTCCACCCGGCTACATGCGGACTCATAATCACACGATCACTAGCCACGAGGTATTGCATCGGCACGGGCAAGGAAGAAGTGTCTAAAGACTCAAAAGAGGCCGTTTCGTATTCGTGCACGTCAAGGCATATTCCGGCTAGCTGATTGTTCTTCAATCCTGCTACCAAGGCACTCGTGTCAACTATTTTTCCTCTAGAGGTATTGATCAATATCGGCCGCATTTTGCAGCGACGGATGAATTCTGCATTGATCAGAGACCTTGTCTCAGCGGTAAGCGGTAAATGTATGCTCACAACATCGCAAGTGGCTAGAACTTCGTCCAAGGTGCTCTCCTTGACTTGGTCAGTCCCGAAGTCAGACTTGTACTTGTCGTGCGCCAAAATAACACAACCAAATCCCGAAAGACATTTGGCGAATGCCGAACCAGTGTGCCCGTATCCTATAATGCCCACAGTGAGCGCATTCAACTCTCGTCCGCGATTTTCTTCCCGGCGCCAAATTCCCGTGCGCACTTCGCGATCGCCGCGATTGAGGTGGTTGAGCAGACTCAAAAGCATGCCTGTAGCGTGTTCGCCGACTGCCTGCGCGTTGCCCTCTGGTGAGTTGAAAACGGTGACCCCATGAGCAGCCGCTGCCTCTAGATCAATATTTTCTAATCCTGAACCTGATCGGGCAATCCACTTTAAATGGGTGGCGGCTTGGAAGAAAACTTTGTCAATTTTAGTCCGACTGCGGATAACAATGCCGTCAAAGTGCTGGACCTCAGCCAGGATTTTATCTCTGCTCCAGTCGTATCCTTCGATACATTCCATCCCGCCAGCCGAAAGTTTCTGCTCGAGAATTGCATGGACGGTATCGATGAATAAGACTTTCATCAGGGTAGCAGGGCCAAGAATGAGGGGTCGAAATTGGCTGCGACGAATTGGGCTACGGTAAAGTAAATGATCAGGCCCACGATGTCGTTGGCGGTCGTGATAAACGGACCGGTGGCCAGGGCTGGATCAATGTCGTATTTGTCGAGGGCGAGTGGGATAAAGGTGCCAAACAAGGCCGCAAAGATGATGACGGCAAACAAGGCTATGCTCACGGTAAAGCACAATGCTGTGCCAAATCCCAAGAGATAGCTGGCTCCGAGAAGTATGATAGAACAAATGATTCCATTCAAAGCACCTACCCCAAACTCTTTGAGCAGTTTGGCGCTCAGTTTTTCGTTGCGGAGTGATTTATTGGCCAAGCCTTGCACCACGATCGCCGCAGACTGCACACCCACATTTCCTCCCATCGCAGCGATTAGCGGAATGAATAGTGCCATCATCGGATTCTCTTCAATATCGAATATACCTATCACTTTTGCTCCTGCCAATCCACCGGCTAGTCCAATGAGTAACCAGGGCAGTCGGGCGCGAGTAAGGGTCCAGATTTGGTCTTTTGACTCAACATCTTCGGCGATACCTGAGGCGAGCTGGTAATCTTTTTCAGCTTCCTCTACGATCACGTCTACGACGTCATCAATGGTAATCCGACCGAGGAGCACGCCCGCATCGTTCACAACAGGAATCGAAACGAGGTCATATTTCTCCATCATCTTGGCTACGTCCTCTTCTTCGACATCTGGTTGGACCGTGATGAGCTGTTGATCAATTTCGTAAATGTCACTGACGAGGGCGCGTGTTGATGAGGCGTGGAATAGTAGTTTGCGCAAGCTTAATCTCCCCAACAATACATCGTGGTTGTCCACTACGTAAATCGTGTAGATATTGTCGACATCGGCCGCTTGTTTACGCATTTCGCGAATGCAATTGGCTACGGTCCAGTTGACATTGACCTTCATCAACTCTTTGGCCATCAATGCACCGGCCGTGTCATCGTCGTAGTTGAGTAGGTCGATAATATCGCTGGCCTGGTCTTGATCTTCAAGGTGAGCAATGACCTCCTCCTTTTTCTCCGTAGGGAGCTCGGCGATCATATCGGCTGCATCGTCGGAATTAACTCGATCGATAACCTCTTCGGCAATTTCTTTCGAAGTCAGCGACTTCATCAAATGCTCACGAAGATCTTCTTCAAGCTCCACAAGAACATCGGCGGCAATTTCTTTGTCGAGGAGTCGGTAAACGTAAGACAGCGTTGTGGTACTCAGATCATCCAAAACCTCGGCAATATCCGCAGGGTGTAAGTCGCGGAGAACCTCGGTTACAGCGTTGTCGTGACCATTTTCAACGTCCGACTCAATTTTTTGGATGAGTTCTTTTGTAATCTCGAAAGACATGATGCTCTAGTTAGAGAACAGTGCAAAAGTAGGGAATTCAAAGAGGCATCAATTGCATTGTCAAAAGTGATTTTTCACTCGCACTCTTATTAGGATTTAAAAAGTGCAGTACAGGGAATCAGTCTAGAGAGTTCGCCATTTGTAGCAGGGATTGCAACAGGTATTCATCATTTCACAATAAGCACCTCTGAATGCAAGATTTCATTCTGTTCCAACAAGTTCACGACATAAGTGCCCGATGCCAATTCATCGATGTCGAGCATGTAGGTAGTCGCCGCATTGCGTATATTGAAACTTTTGACCTCCCGACCGTTCATGTCCGTAACTACAATTTTAGCAGCCTCGTGGAGTGAGCCCACATAGATGTTCAAATGATCAACAGCCGGATTGGGGCCCATTATGAAGGCTTTAATCTCAATTTCATCAACTCCAACATTTTGGCAACCGGGAACCAAACATCCAAACTCGTCCAACTTGACAATCCAGCCTCGTTGTGACGGCGCCTCATAATTGGGGCCATTGCTGAAGCCATCTTTGGATTGCCCACAAAAAATATAGCCACCATCTGAGGTAGGTTTTACGTCATTGGCAAAATGTCTGTCGCCTATGCTTGAAACGCCGTCATAACGGCGGTCCCATATTATTTCTCCCTCTTCAGTGAACTTCACTATTTGGCCATAATAATTGTACAGGCCGTCTACTTCTTCATTTTCAGGAGAGGTATCGTAAATCTGACCTGCAACTACATAATGTCCATCTTGAGTTCTGTCAATTGTGCTAAACCACTGTTCCACCCCATAATTATCTTCATCAAAAGAAATATCCCACAACAATTCCCCTTGGCTGTTTATTTTCACAATCCATGGGAATGATCCTTGGAAATAATCTGCCGACGCCAAAATGAAATCTCCATTTTCTGTGCGAATAATGTCTTTGATTTCACGATTGACCTCAGGAATTAGTGTTTCTTCGAGAATTTCACCTTCGGGACTCACAGTGTACAAATATGAATACGTCTCAAACGTTCCAAACCATTTGTAGAAATA
>JADFAK010000167.1 GCA_015665315.1 Flavobacteriales bacterium
TCGGAAGGGGTAACGATTACTTCTATCCATGATTTAGCTACGCAAATGGCTGTTCTCTTTCCAAATCCTATGACGAGTTCATCGACACTGATCTTGGGTGAAGGAATATATTCGGTGACGATCACAGATGCCGCTGGAAGAATCGTAAGAGCATACGAAAATATAAACGGAGGCACGCATACACTGGATCGCGATGGTTTGGCGAGTGGGGTGTATCAGTTGCAGATTGCATCGAAGGATCAGCCGCTTGTGCAAACGATGCAGTTGATTGTGCAGTGACATGAATATCCTTCGTTCAAGGGTTAAGTTTGGGTTTTTACTTGAACTTTTCACGGATGCACGACTTGCGTTCGTGAATTAGAACGAATGAAAACCCAACTCTCTGCATTTTATTATTATCTTTAATGTAATACTTGATAAATCGCACATTGAGTACGCTAAACTATCTATCATGAAAATTCAATTCCGCCTTTTTATGGGGCTATGTGCCTTGTTCACTATTTCTGCTGTTCACGGACAGCTGGCTCACGTTTACAATGAAGTGTACGCTGTTGATGGTGTTCCAGGGTATACGACCTATCGCATTTTTGCAGAATTGGAAAATGACGATGATGTCCTACTGGCTATGTTTGCATACATGGATGGCCCTCAGTTATTCATTGGAAGCTCAAGCAATACAATTTGGAACTCTACCAATGGGTCCACCGTCGGATCTGAGCTAGCCACTTCGTTTTGTCAGTTCACTCCAGAAATTTGTTTTGATTCATTTTTGACAATTGGAAACATCGATGCCGCCTACTATGATGGAGTTACTATCCCATGCTCTAGTTCAGTTATACAAGTTGCTGCTTTACCGTACGGGGCCGTTATAAGTGATAGTTTTGGTATAGAGGTAGGTAATAATCTACAGTTGGAGGATGGCGCAATATTTTCAATCCCTGATTTAGAGTGCAACGACAACGCCATAGGATACGGTCCGAACAATACGATATTACTCGCTCAAGTGACTATTCCAACCGGAGATCAACTCGAATACAACTTAAACATTCAAGTTTATCCCGGAGGAGATTCCGATCTTGCCATGTCATATATAGGCGACCCTGCTGAAGGCGGAGTAGATTTCATCGATGGTTCTGAGCTTGGACTTCACTGGCCCTATGGAAACTGCCTCGATACCGAGGCCTGCAACTACAATTTCAATCCAGAAGATCCTGAAATTCCCAGTTTATGCGATTATTCATGCTACGGCTGCACAGATTCGCTTGCCTGCAATTACAGTGAAGACGCAACTGTCGACGACGGCTCTTGCCTATTGATCTGTGTCGGTTGCACATCTCCTACCGCAACTAACTATTCGGCTCAAGCCAATTCCGACGACGGTTCGTGTTTATACGCTATTACGGGGTATGCATTTTTCGACGGAAACTTAAATGCAGAAATGGACACAGAAGGTTTGGATTTCCCAATCAGTGGACAAAATATCACCCTTACCCCAGGCGATCTATCCGTCACAACCGATGCTAGTGGCTATTTCATTTTCGACAATCTACCACTTGGAGAATACACACTAATTGCAGGAGATAATGAGTTCTTTACTGTGCATACGACACCGTCTAGCACAACGCTAATTTCCGACGATGTCCTCGCACAAGTTCAGGTGGATTTTGGCTTTGCAAATGAAGGTGAATTTGACGGTTTACAGCTTTCTATACAACCATCATTTTGGGGATATCCATGCAACGAAGTGCCTATTAATCATGCCATTATCATACAAAACACCGGAACTTCGAGTTTGTCTGGTGTTATAGCCTTTGACATCGATCCGCTCTTTGTAGACTATATTCCTGTATCACCTATTGATAGCGTTGCAGGAAATGTCTTGTACATGAGTTTTACAGATGTATTACCTGGTCAATCGTCCATACAAACTGTATTCCTCCTTACTCCAGATTACAATTTTATGACTGAAATACTTACGTCAACAGCTACCGTGACCACAACCAGTGGCATTTCCACAAGCGAGACTATTGCGATGGAAGTGCTTTGCTCGTGGGATCCCAACGATAAGTATGCCGACCCCATTGGGGAAACCGAAGCGCACTTCATTACGACCGATCAGAACATCGACTACACAATTCGGTTTCAAAATATTGGCAATTTTCCTGCGACCGAAGTGCTGTTGATTGATACGATTTCTGATGATCTGGATTTGAGCTCATTCTCCATCGTAGCACATTCGCACAATATGATGGTATCAATGGATCCGACGACAAGGGAAGTCAAATTCCTCTTTCCGCAAATTGAACTACCCGATAGCACAACGAACGAACCCGAAAGCCATGGATATGTGACCTACATAATGAAGCCAGTCGAAAATACAACCGCCGGGACTGTTATCGAAAACACAGCACATATTGTTTTTGACTCGAATCCTGCGATACAGACTAGCACAGTGTGGCATACCATCTATGAATGCGGACAAGAAGCAGATTTCTCCGTGAACACCGATCAATTGTGTATTGGCGGACTGCTTGAAGGGTCTTCCGACTATGCATTTGTTGATTCGCTGTTTTGGTCATTGAACGGAATTCCTTTTTCCAATGAGTCGACATGGGAATACGTAATGGAAGAGGCTGGCGAACACGAAATAAGTTTGATCGCCCAAAATGTACTTTGCACCTCAGAAAACAGTATTTCGATCCTCGTTAACGACATCCCCGAAGCCATTATCACCGCCGAAGGAGAAACGCTCTCAGCAACCGAAGGAAGCGCTTGGCAATGGTACTTGGACGGTGAAATCATAGATGGGGCCACAAACCAAAGCATCACCATCACGGACATGGGAACCTATTCCGTAGAAGTGACGAATGACGCAGGTTGTTCGGCAACTTCGGAAGGGGTAACGATTACTTCTATCAATGATTTAGCTACGCAAATGGCTGTTCTCTTTCCAAATCCTATGACGAGTTCATCGACACTGATCTTGGGTGAAGGAATATATTCCGTGACGATCACAGATGCCGCTGGAAGAATCGTAAGAGCATACGAAAATATAAACGGAGGCACGCATACGCTAGATCGCGATGGTTTGGCGAGTGGGGTGTATCAGTTGCAGATTGCATCGAAGGATCAGCCGCTTGTGCAAACGATGCAGTTGATTGTGCAGTAAGCCACATCAAAATTCACTATATCAACGACGGGGGAGCTTTCTTCCGTCGTTTTTTATTACTTTTAAAGGGCCTTATACATAAAACATCGTACTATGAAGACCTTTAAACTCCTGTTTATTGCCTTTCTCCTTTTGTGCTGCACATGCGTGCAAATAAATGCGCAAATCACAGCCGTCTACCCGGAAGTCTACGCTGTGGATTCAGTTCCAGGATACACGACCTACCGAATTTTTGCCGAAATGGATAACGGAGAGGATCATATCATGATGCTATTCGCAAATCCTAACGGTGCCTTTGTGGAGATTGGTGGAACAGGAAACGTAATTTGGAATCATGAACTTGGTGCTATGTACGGCAACAGTATTCAAACGCAATTTTGTTTCCTAGAACCTCTACTTTGTTACGACTCATTCTTAACCATTGGCGTGATGGGTGATCAATTCTACGATGGGAGTCCAGTCGATTGCAATCCATGGGTAACAGAAATATCCTTCGCCGACAGCCTAGTTAATTCAATGGCAAATACCCTTGGGGTTAATTTTTACTCGGAAGAAGGAGCTATGGTCGCCCTACCTGGTTCCTGCAATTCATACGGAATAGGAGAAAACTACAAAGTATTTCTGGCCCAAGTCACGATTCCAAATGAAGACGAAATATTTTATACCATAAATCTCGGAGTACGCATCGGCGATACGACGGAGAATGTCATGTATTACGGACATCCCGGAGTGGCTGAAACTCAAGAAGAAGGGGCGATAGATGGTGCTGCCCTTGGGTTAAAATGGCCTATGGGAAACTGCCTGGACCCACTAGCGTGCAACTTCGATTACCTCCCTGGATCAGCTCAGGATGACATCTTTTGCGACTATTCTTGCTACGGATGCATGGATCCTGAAGCTTGCAATTATGACTCATTGGCAACAATGGAAGGCACTTGTTTAATAGAGTGCCCTGGATGTACCGATTCCACAGCGGATAATTACGACTTCCAGGCAAATGTTGAAGATGGTTCCTGCGAATATTGGGGATGCATGGATACCGCCGCCGATAACTACGACTCTCAGGCAAATGTCGATGACAATTGCGAATACTGGGGGTGCACTGTATCCTGGGCCGAGAATTATGAACTAGGTGCCAATGTCAATGACGGTTCATGTGAGTTGCCTATTTCCGGATTCGCGTTTATTGATGAAAATTTGGATGGAATATATAACGACGACGATTATCCTCTCGCCTTTCAAACAATTACTCTAAACCCTGGAAACTTAACAATCATCACCGACGATTTTGGCTTCTTTGATTTCGGCATTCAACCCGAAGGCGACTACTCGCTAACAGCGGGCGAGAATTCTCAGTTTCCCTTTTTTACAACAGTGTCCGAATATGCTATCAACAATGACAATTTGGAGGCATCCCAGTACTTCAACTTCGGATACTCCGCTGCGGATCCTCAATATGGCTTTACACTGAATTTCCAACCTGCCATGAGTGAATATCCGTGCAACGGTGAATCCATCATTCACAACATCGATTTTCGAAATATGGGCACCACAACTGTAAGTGGGATAATACAGGTTGACTATGATGAATTATTCGCTGGTTATATTGAAATGTCAGAAATCGACAGCGTTGTTGGAAACTCCATCTTCATGAGTTTCGAAAACCAACTTCCTGGGCAAATGTTCTTCTACGATGTCAAATTGACTACTCCTGATGTCGACGCTCTGGGAGAATTTCTGATTTCCACTGCCACAGTCTATGCAATGGATGGCCTTGATGTTCTAGCCTCGATGCAAGATGTTCTCGAATTAGAAGTCACCTGCTCCTACGACCCCAACGACAAACAAGTCTTCCCACCCGGATATAGCGATGAACACTACATCTTCGCCGATACCGAACTTGAATACCTCGTTCGCTTTCAAAATGTGGGAAATGCCCCAGCACAAACCGTCCTGATTAGGGACACAATCGACGATAACCTCGACATTTCATCATTTGCGCTTGTCGCTAATTCTCATAGTGTCATGACCACCATAGACGGTGAAACACGCGAGGTTCAATTCCTTTTCGATAACATTATGCTGCCCGATAGTGTGTCCGATGAACCCGGAAGTCATGGACTGGTTTCGTACAAGATTAGACCTTACGAAACACTCGATTTTGGTGCCGTAATCGAAAACACGGGATATATTTATTTCGACTCCAATCCGCCGATAACCACCAATACGACTTGGAACACCATCTACGAATGCCTCGAAGCCCAAATTACCGAGGACGGCGCGATATTAACTGCATCCGAAGGCTCAGAATGGCAATGGTTCTTGGATGGAGTCGCAATCGATGGCGCTACCGAACAATTTTTTGAAATCACCGCAGCAGGCGTCTACACCGTCCAAATTACCGATGAAATGGGCTGCACCGATCTTTCAGAAGGCGTCACAATTACTTCTCTCGATGACTTTGAGTCCCAAGTTGCCTTGATGTTCCCCAACCCCATGACCAACAACACGTCTTTGCTATTGACCGAAGGGATTTACAACGTGAAAATCACCGACAACCAAGGCCGAATTATTCGCTCGTACCTGAACATCGCCGGTGGTAATCTCACCATCTCTCGAGACGAATTGACAAGTGGAGTGTACCACGTTCTCATCACGAATACCGATAATTTAGAAGGGCAATCGATGCAATTGGTGGTTCAATAAAACTATCCTATCGACACTATAAAAGGACCGGCCTTTGAATGAGATTCGTGTTGAATTTCGACGGCGCGATGGGACATTTATCGACAATCGAAAGAGCTTCAGAATCGCTTGCTCAATTACCGCATTTCGACGTCGCGCTTCAATTACTTGTCAAGAAGTCAAATACTGTCAAAGAGGTTGTCGAGCAGAGAAACTCTAGGACATTATACATTTAGCAGAATATTCAAGTTTCGTCGTCGAGACATGCTCAATGACCTAGTGTTCTCCTAACCACCTTTCTAAAAATCGACAACCAATGAAACACATAATCTGGTGGTCGAGCAAAGAAACTGGAGGGCACATCACATTTCGTGTAAAAGTTGAGTTTCGTCGTCGAGACCCGTCGTCGAGACTGATCAAGCAAAAGTGACGGAAAGTGAAGAGCAAGAGTAACTATCAGTGGAAGGTGTGACCCATACTGGGTCAGGTTGTTCTTCGACCTGCAGTTATAAAGATGTGACCCATACTGGGTCGGTTTCGGTCATAAGACAAACTCTAACTCTACAAGGACGGGGCTGTCAAAATTGAACGACTTGTCTATAAAAGCTCATCTCAACCAGAAAAGTCACCAAAAGGATAACCCAATTTTTCATTCTGAATTTTCAATTTATAATTTAGTAAGGGACCGGCCTTTGAATGAGATTCGTGTTGACTCGATTTATCGGAGCGTTAAGCGGAAGTAGGTGTCTGAGGTCAGCTTTCGGATGGCTCGAAGAGGCCTCCGCTAAAAGCGTTTCCGAGTTTTACTTCCGTAGCGGAGGTGAATCGCGAAGTCAACTAGAATCTTATTCAACAGCCTTGATTTTTGGTTACTTTTGATCAAGCAAAAGTGACAGAAAGTGAATAGATGGAGTGTCTTCCACTTGAGCTTGATAGAAAACGGCAAAACCGTGCAGACTGATTGGGTGGTGAAGGGTTAAGAGTAACTATCAGTGGTAGGTGTGACCCCTACAGGGTCAGGTTGTTCTTCGACCTGCAGTTATAAAGATGCGACCCATACTGGGTCGGTTTCGGTCATAAGACAAACTCTAACTCTACAAAAAGGGACCGGCCTTTGAATAAGATTCGTGTTGACTCATTTCGACGTCGCGCTTCAATTACTTGTCAAGATGTAAAATGCTATCTGAGCGCTTTGCTCAATGACCTAGTGTTCTCCTAACCACCTTTCTAAAAATCGACAACCAATGAAACACATAATCTGGTGGTCGAGTAAAGAAACTGGAGTGCAAATCACATTTCGAATAATTGTCAAGTTTCGTCGTCGAGACTGATCAAGCAAAAGTGACAGAAAGTGAAGAGCAAGACTAACAATCAGTGGTAGGTGTGACCCATACTGGGTCAGGTTGTATCTTCGACCTGCAGTTATAAAGATGCGACCCATACTGGGTCGGGTTTGGTCATAAGACAATCTCTAACTGTACAAGGACCGGGCTGTCAAAAGAAAAAGACCTGTCGACAAAAGCTCATCTCAACCAGAAAAGTCACCCAAAGGATCAACCCAATTTATCATTTTGAATTTTTAATTTTCAATTTCAAAAAAGACTAGGCTGTCA
>JADFAK010000049.1 GCA_015665315.1 Flavobacteriales bacterium
ACACGAGGAAGAAAACTCCTAGAAGGCGCAACAGAATTAAAGATCTATGGCAAGTATTACGAAGTCCAAGCCGAAGTATTCGACCTTCAAGTCTTGTCGGCCCACGGCGATCAATCTGAACTCCTAGACTGGATGAGTGAAATAAAAGAAGCCCCAGAAAAAATCTTCATCATCCACGGCGAACCGCAAGCGGCCGACACGTTTCGAGTAAAAGTGAAGGATACCTATGGGTGGGATTGTGTGATTCCTGAGTTGTATGGGATTGAGGAGGTTTCGGGGTAAGGTTTAAGAGAAGAGGCTCTTTAAAATATCTCCTTTGGCCCACACGTGTAGGAGCGTGGGAGCGTGCAACTCACCCAATGAATACAAACATCCTCAATCTTTCAACTGAATCGATCGCATGTCCGTGCCTGACGGACTCTCAAAAATATCCAAGCCAAAAGTTCTGGCAGAAGCAAGTATATGATCGAACAGGTTGGCCATTACTTTTTCATAGGCTTTCCATTCCTTGATCCTACTGAAGGCATAAATCTCTATTGGTAATCCGTGGGTTGACGCTGCTAGCTGTCTAACCATAATTGTCATCTCCGAATTTATATCAGGGCTAGAGATTAAATAATTCTCAAGGTAAACCTGGAATACCCCAACATTGGTGAGTTTACGCCCATTTATGAGCACCGAGCCATCAACATCATTCAATTTATTGTAAGCATCAATCTCCTTTTGTCGCTTGGCGATATACTCCTTAACCAATTGTATTTTTTGAAAACGCCCAATCATTTCGGGAGTACAAAAACGAATGCTGCTGATCTGGATATGAACCGCTCTTTTTATTCGTCGGCCCGCCGACTGCTCCATTCCGCGCCAATTCGTGAATGAGTCGGCCACAAAAGCATAAGTAGGAATGGTTGTGATGGTCTTGTCAAAATTCTGAACCTTGATGGTTGTCAAGTTGATCTCCAAAACGTCTCCATCGGCATTGTATTTCGGAACAGTTACCCAATCTCCTACATGCACCATGTTATTGGCAGAAAGTTGAATACTCGCTACAAAACCTAAGATACTGTCTTTGAATACCAACAAAACCACAGCGGCAATTGCACCGATACCGCTGAGCAGATAGATAGGACTCTTGTCGAATACGATTGAAATCGAAAGAACGATGGCCACTATATAGGTCACAATCTTCCCCAATTGAGCAAAACTGCCGATCGGTTTGTCCCTGAAATCTGGATTTGCAACGAGAATGCTTTTGATCCCATTCAGGACCGTCACAACAATATAAGCGGCAGCGAAGACAATGAAAACATCGGTCATTCTACTGACGAAAGGCACCAAGTTCTGGTTATGATCAAAGATCATGGGCGCATACTGATCCAAGAGCATCACCGGAAAGAGCAAGGCCAAAGCATTGAGTACCTTATTGTCCAATAAGGCGTCATCCCAGATTGTTTTTGTGCTTTCTGTGAGTCTAGGAATGGTGCGATGCAAAAGCCAGTACGTGATTCGCCATACGATATAAGCCATGAGCATGGCAATCAACATCATGATCAGCATTCTCATGATATAGGCAAATGATGGATCCATCTTCAGTGATTGGATCAGCCAAGATTCAATGGCATTGCGAATGGATTCGAACAAAGTGAAGAGGATTAATTTTACTACTGAACGTGCAAAGATGAGTTTAAGAGGTGGATTAATCTCTTTATACTTCCAGAGAATGAGAGGCCCTGAGAATTCTTGTTGGTCAAGGAGCCGAAAAGCATATCAAAGTGCTAATTGACATGTATGATCACTTAAAAAACGACCCAGCTACTCTAAGAATTCCTCCCTTTTTCTTTTGACCTTTTGTTGTGTTGTAGGATGCCAGATACCCCATGGCATGTTCCAGATTCTTCAGCGATTCCAACCCACACATTCCATCAACAAACCATGTTTGGAAGATGTAACTATTGTAAAATCCTATTAAATTCTTATCGAATGAATTTGGATAGTTGCTGTGCAAACTTAATTCATATTCGATCTCAGCGCTCTTTCGAATTTGCCTGAGCGTAGAATGATTTCCAGATGCCCCTTCAAATATCCAATGTTCAGCGCCATTTACACGATCATAAAAATCTCGATCGAATGTTTTATTCGTGCATGAGTATTTCTTAGAGACATTTGCCGCTGGCGGTGGTGGTGGCGGTGGCGGGATACTTGTTAACCCTACTGAAACCCATACTGCTCGGTACCCCGGATCTTCTGTCCCATCCGTCACCCCTTGCAGCGCTGCTGGAGCTTCGCCAACGCCTATCGTAACTTCCTTCAATTTCTCTTGTTCTATACCAGGCTTTTGGTACAAATAATTCAAAACCCCGCGCGCACGTCTCTGAGATAGTGATTGATTGTTTCCGAAAGTACCTGAGCGACTCGCCATTCCAACCACTACTGCAAATCCACCCAATGCCAGTATAGGCACTACATATCGGTCTAGTGCTTCAACATGCTCCTGCTTTAAGCTGGATTCATTTACACCATAGTTAATCAGATAAACCACTTGGTCTGCTCCTGTTCCCTTGGGCACTACTAAAACGTTGTCACCTTGACTCATAATACTCTCCTTTTACCGAAATAAAAACTCTTCATTCACCTTTAGCTCATTGGAGGACTAAAGGTAATTTAATATAAAGGATCTCAAGGACAACGGTCAAGAAATCTAAGATTCAGATACTTTTTAAATAGAAGTATTATTCTTTCACCAGTTTAAATTGTTGGCTCCCCCCTTCGTAGCCCAATTGGATAAAATAAAAGCCTCGTGGTTGGTTCAACTCAAATTGATAACTCGCCAAGTTGATGTCAGTTTCATAGTGGACCAATTGGCCCGTTACATTGAATATTTGAATTGTCACATCTTTTAGCTTTCCCAACTCAATGGATACAAGTTTGGTAGTTGGATTGGGGAACACGGAAATATCATCAAACTGCATATTTTCATCATGACCAACAAACCGTTCCAAAGCAAATACTCGAACGTGTCCAGAATCTACGCCGTTTCCATCATTACGGCGAGCCCCAATAGCAACGTTTAGACCATCTGCGCTTAAACTTACTGACTCTCCTGAGCTATCAAATTCACCTTCACCGTCAATATCCGCTCCTACCTGAGTCCATGATCCCGAAATAAACTTATATACTCGTACATGCCCTGAACTACTCCCGTTTCCATCATTGCGAGAAGCCCCAACGGCAAGGGCCAAGCCGTCGGCACTTAAAGATATCGCTTCACCTGAAAGGTCGTCAGCAGCTTCACCGTTAATATCAGAGCCTTGCTGTATCCATTCATCTGATATAAACTTAAACACTCGAACATGTCCGGAATCAATTCCGTTTTCGTCATTATGATGAGCCCCGATGGCGACGGTTAAGCCGTCGGCGCTCAAGCTGACCGACGCACCGAAAAGGTCAACAGCGGCTTCTCCAACAATATCCAATCCTTGCTGTGTCCATTCTTCTGATATGAACTTATATACGCGCACTAGGCCGCCATTAAATCCAATCTGGTCATTATAGGGAGTCCCAATGGCAAGGCTTAAGCCGTCAGCACTAAAACTCAGGGCCACGCCCAAAAAGTCTTCGGCAACTTCACCATCAATATCAATGCCTTGCTGCGTCCAAGATCCTGAAATAAGTTTGTACACCCGCACATGACCGGAGTTATTACCATTATCATCATTGTAAGGAGCCCCGATGGCAAGGCTTAAACCATCACCGCTTAAGCTAACATGCCAACCTGATTCGTCACCTGCCGTCTCCCCGTCAATATCTGCTCCCACCTGTGACCAAGCTCCAGATATTAGCTTATAAACGCGCACATGACCCGCGTCTGCTCCATTTCCGTCATTATTAGGAGCCCCTATTGCAAGGGTTAGGCCGTCAGTGCTTAAGCTAACTGACCAACCAGAGTTGTCATCGGCCGCTTCGCCATCAATATCCGCTCCTAGCTGAATCCATTCCCCAGACAAAAGCTTATACACCCGCACATGACCAGCGTTTGTCCCGCTCCCATCATTCAGGAAAGCCCCAATGGCAATAGTTGAACCTTCTGCACTTGAACATATAGAACCGCCTGAAAAATCAAGAGGGGCTTCACCATCTATGTCTGTCCCTTTCTGATTCCAGTTCTGAGCGTTTGATGTTGTCAACATCAAAGAAAACACCACAAGAAATAGAATGCTAAGTTTCATTTTAAGCAACAAGAAGTTGAAATTACTGGTTATTAAGCTTCACTTGAATGGTCCAACAACAGCTGCAGTTTAACTAACTTTTATCGCAGTATAGAGCTCTCATTTAGTCAAAGTTAGTTATTTTGAACAGATCAGTTGTTCATATACAATGTAGCCATTGTGACCGGCAAAACGTATTAAAACCAGTGACGTAAAGAGATAGGCACCTTTTGAATTTAAAAAGTGAGCCCTGAGCACGCCCTTGCAGCATCCTTGAAATAAAAGAGGTCTCAATATGCTGAATATCAGCTATTGAAACCTCTACGTATTGTACCCGGAGCGGGAATCGAACCCGCACGGCCGCAATGGCCACAGGATTTTAAGTCCTGCGTGTCTACCAGTTCCACCATCCGGGCGTGGATAATGTGTTGCCTTTTTCTGGCTAGCAACAAGTGCAAATGGTGATCATCACTCCCAACAATTAAACGCAATCGTTGCGATTGGTGATCGTGCACCGCAAAGGACTCTCGGAACAAAAAAAACCGACCCGATATGTATCGACTCGGTTTCTTGTGGATCTTTCGATTCCTTGGAGCGAGAAACGGGATTCGAACCCGCGACCCCGACCTTGGCAAGGTCGTGCTCTACCACTGAGCTATTCTCGCAAATACATTCCCTCACGGATCGTCTTCCGTAAATTGGGAGTGCGAATTTAAAAAAAATTTAAATCCACACATGATAAAATCGCATCTTTTATTTGTTCAACAGCGAATCAATCCCTTTCACAATCTGATCAGTCGCTCCGCTTTTCGCACTGCAATACTCCCTAGCCACCATAGAGCGGGCGTTTCGTCCGGCCAAGTCCAACATGTTTTTCATTGCTGCATTGAATTCCGACTGCGTACTCGCCACCAAAGCCCCACCCTTTTCGACCAGGTCAACCGCTTCCTGAAATTTCTTGTATTTCGGTCCGATAATCACTGGAACGCCAAATGCCGCGGCCTCCAACGTGTTGTGAATTCCTGCCCCATACCCTCCGCCAATAATCGCGAAGTCGGCGTGGCCGTACAGACGAGAGAGTAACCCGATATTATCTATGAGCAATACACGGGCGTCGGTGATTGTGCCGGCTGTTGCCTGTGAGTAGCGCATCACCGCCGACGGCCAAAGGGATTCTATTTCGGCGAGGCGGACTTCTCCAATTTCGTGTGGCGCGATGATAATCTTGTATGCAGCATTTGCGCTTGTCGCTTCATAGCCTGCCAATAAACGGTCGTCAGGAAGCCAACTACTTCCCAAAATCACCAGGGTCGCATCGCCTTTGAATTCATTGATAAGGGGGACAGATTTACTGCGAGCGGCAATTTCACACACCCGGTCAAATCGCGTGTCACCAGCCACCTCAACCCCTTCTATATCGATGGTTTCCAGCAGCTTGGCACTTGATTCGTTTTGGACGTAAATTTTTTCGGCCGACTGCAACGCTTCTCTAAAAAGGCCTCCATACCACTTAAAATGTCGTTGATCTTCCCTGAAAATTGCCGAAATAAGGACCAGCGGAATTCCTCTTTTCTGGAGTGCAGCATACAAATTGGGCCATACCTCGTATTTTACGATTACAGCAACATTTGGCCGCATGGCCTCCAAAAAATCATTCACTTTTCCGGGCATATCCAAGGGCAAGTAACCCACCCAAGTCGCATGTTTGTAATCCTTTCGAATTTCATATCCCGACGGCGAAAAGAAGGTGAGATACACGTCGTAATCCGGATGTTTTTCCTTAAAAGCCTCCAAAACCGACCGCCCTTGTTCGAACTCGCCCAGTGAAGCGCAGTGCATCCAAAAAACTTTCTGGCTTTTTTCCCGCGATAAACGCAAATGAGGAAGCACCTCTCGACGGCCTTCAACGAATGCCTTGGCCTTTGAACTTTTGAGCGCAGCAAATCTAGCCGCCAAACCGAAAAGAGCAATGGACAGGGTGTAGAGAAGCTTCATCTAGTAAAGATAATAGGTCTCTGGCAATCGTTTGTAAACGTGCAAAATCCAGCCAACTCGGATACCAATGAGAGCATCTAGCCTTGGATCATTGTCCACTTGTTGCGTATCAAAATAAATCGCTCGCTTGCCTCTCGTGAACGCTTCGGTGGCCTCGATTCCGACGTAGAAATTCACCAAGCGCGAACTGCCGGTATGCAAGTATCCTACGAATTGCGTGAGGGCCAATCCGTTGGTTAGTCGGTCGTAGCCTTCGAGATACTCGTCTTCCAATTGCCCGATGGGATTCAATTGATGTTCTAGTCGAATTTTATGCTGCATGAAACCGATGCCACCCCGAATGAGGAGTCCGCAATTGGGATTGGGCCCTATAATATTGAACAACTTGCCCCCTCCTGCTGTGATGGTCCACCCACGTTCTTCGATATGAACTTCGGCGAGTGATCCGTTGTCGTCTAGAATCTCTCCTCGGTCGGTAATGAGGTTTTGCATGAGACCTGGTTCGTAGACCTTTTTTCCAAAAATAAATCCGCCTTCAGCACCTATAAACCATCCTCCTTTCGTCTTGTAGTAAATCGACGCACCTAGATTGTGATTGCTACCAAAGCGCTTGTCCAAGTCTCCCATCGGGAACTGGTACGAATAGGCAAAACCAATCTGCGTAGAGGTTAAAACACTGTCCTTCACATTGCGCTGGGAGAGCAGGGTGAGTGATGCAAACAGACAAACGAGCGAGAATATTATTCCTTTCATGAGAATGCGAAGATAATGCAAAACGCTAGGCTCTAAAATTGAAGCGGAGGAATCGGCGTATAAAATTGACCAATCTTCTCAATTCATGATAAACTCGCCTCGAAATTGTTCGAAATAGCCACATCCTAAAACCAAATTTAGCCATGAAATATTGTGTGCTGTGGAAGGTGCCTTGAATCCTTCGATACCTTGAAATATATAAGTATCTTCGCGCCAATTTTATGACCATGGCAGAGGTAAAGAAAGCTATTCAAAT
Organism: Flavobacteriales bacterium; assembly: GCA_015665315.1. Taxonomy (GTDB): domain Bacteria; phylum Bacteroidota; class Bacteroidia; order Flavobacteriales_D; family Sanyastnellaceae; genus JADFAK01. The sequence goes on from JADFAK010000049.1 coordinate 7,210, forward strand.
GGTAGATCTCGCCACCCAGTATGCGTCT
>JADFAK010000126.1 GCA_015665315.1 Flavobacteriales bacterium
CCATGTATTTGAACCGCTCCAGAACCACTTTTCCCGAGTTGTTGGTCACGAGAATGCGGCTTTGGGTTCGCTCTTCGCTTTGGTATACAAGTTGAAATGAACTGTCTTCTCCTGAATTGTCTATCGTATACAGAGACTGCTGATTTCGATCTTTGAAAACGGCTGTGAGTGTACCTGAAGCTCTAAAGTTCTGTTGGATGCTGACATCGTACGGGAGGTCCACCCAATGTTCGGAAAAAGCCCAATGGTCAAATTCAAAATCGGCATGTGGATGAACGGCGAGGTCTAGGGCATTTCCGGCGAAGTAGACCCCTTCAAAGTAGTTTTGGGCATCGAGCGAATTGATTTGAATCAATCCCGCCTCGGGAGGGAAACACGAGAAAGTGAGCTCAACTTTTTGGTCGAATCCGAAATGGTTCACGACCTGGTTTTGCACATGTGCTTGGCGACCTTCTAGAAATTGGGGTATGCGGATTTCGGTATGATCGCGCCAAACCGACATATGTCCGCCCCATAATGCATAGTGTTGTTTTATTTCGGGTTCGAATGTGGCTATGACATTTGAAAGGTGCGTATGCAAAGATTCGGTGCTCAGCTTGGTATTCATCAAATCGGCCAATCGGTTTAAGAACTGTCTTTTGAATTCATCGTTGTCGAGCAGACTGATAAACACTCTTGAATTCAGGGCCTCATGCTTTTCGTTGAAGACCCAATCGAACATATCCCAATCGGAGGTAAGCCAATTGGTAAGGCCCATAGTTGTGTCCAGGTCGAACAAGATAAAGCGCCACTTTCCGGAGTCGGCCGAAGGTTTCCAGAATTTTATGTTGTTGGCTGGCCAATCGGGATTTCCGGCAAAGATCTCGAAGGCGAAGTAGTCTTGGTAACTCTGAATGTCAATGAGTGACTCGACGTAGGCGAAGTTGGACTCAAGGGACATATCGTTGGCGAAAATAAACTCTGTGAGGTTGAAGTAGTGGATGGTGTCGCCCACAAAAGGCTCATTTTCGATTTGTCCGATAATCACTGAATCGGGATTTGCTTGGCTATTTTCGGAGCAATAGAATTCACTTGCTTTTTCTCGAATATTCATGATGCCCCAATACGCTCCATTGATGTAGACGACGCTCGGTTGAAAGCCAAAAGCTTCGAAATCGAGCTTTTCTTCCAAGGCCACTTGGTGCCAATATCCGTCTCTAAAATTGGACTTCAGGAAATCGGCTCCCGAGTTGCGTAGAACAAGATGGCGAAACTTGTTGACCCCCGGCTTGTTGTCGAAAAAGGCATAGTTCATGAAGTCGGGACCGTACTCACTTCGAGCAGTAAGGCGCAAGGGCCGCTGGGGTTTCGTCCGCGAGCTTTTTCCTCCGTGAATTTGCAGCCCCACATCTTGACTGAACTTTAGATCGCCGTTTTCAAAGTATTCGAAGGATACTGGAATCTCGCGTTCGGCCCAGTAATTTGCCCCGAAATAGGGCCATTCTTCTTCGATGTTGGGTCCGTCCATGTACAGGCCGAGGATGGGGTCGAACAGACTGTCATTTGCGCAGCTGAGAGAAATAATGGGCAGACTATGTTGAACGTCGACGAAGTAGGAAGTTGAAACCGTGGTAGAGGGCAGCCAGTCATCTTGGAAAAAAGCCGATTTCACCACATGTAGAGAATCTATGACCAATTGGTTCTCGAAGACGGGTGATGATTCATGGGGTGTGCTGCCGTCTAAGGTGTAATGAATTTCACCACCGTTAAAAGGCGGAAACAAGATTAATTCGAAGGGAGAATCATACTGGCCAGCGGCGTGTGAGGGAGTAGGGCTGGGGAGGTAGCCTAGAAAGTTAGGTGTGGTATTGTTGGCATTTGGAGTAGGGGCGTTGAAAAATCTATAGTCGGCTTCACCTTGCGGGATGCCGTAGCTATGGTTTTGGCGCAGATTGGGAATAGGAAGATTTTGGATAAGCCCGACGTCAACGTGGCTGAGAAAGATGTCTTCTCCATTCAAGCCTATGCCAAAGGAAAAGTGAAATTGGTCTGTCGAATCGGCCTGACCAAAAATTACGACAAGATCCTCGGCGTCGAGATCTACATCGGGTAAGTTCCACATGAATAGATTGGCGGGGTCGTCGCTGAGGTAGTAATCGTCGAGATCAATTTCTTCGTCCCCAATATTTTTAAATTCAATCCAGTCAGGCGTTTGCCCGAAATTATCATTGTACTGTGAATTGCCAGCAACGACTTCGTTAATGACCAATTGTCCGCACATCTCGCTCGTCCCCAGAGCGAGGAGAAGGATTATTAACGTAATGAGTCGGAGTTTGGGCAATTTCGAGATATTCGTGAAATGTAAATTTAACGATCCCTCAAAGAAGGCAAGCATAAAAAAAGCTCAATTCAAGGATTGTCCTACAAGAAGATAGAAATTGATTGGAACTCGGGGGTCTATTTTCGGTTCGAAATAAAGGAGAAACATGCCATGCTTCGTCGTGGATTATTCTTCGGCAAAAAGCTAATCATTTGCCAGCGGCTAAAAACACACCAATAGAAAAAGGCAGACCATTGTCCACCTTTTTCGTAAGCACCTAGATATTAGTTGAATTGAAAAATGCTATAGCCCATCAGACTATTTCATTTCTGTAGCGTTTGAGATTTCGTTGAATCCTGTGATAAACTTAAGGCGAGAAAGGCCAGCGACAAGCGCAAATGATTATTCGGTAGGGATCAATGAGCATTCGGTCGTGGCTATGAGAATTCCTCGGAATGAGCCGAGGAAATTGACCATTTTTGTGGACCTGGTAGGCATTCCAGACATGACCTACAAGGGCCTCTTTACTGATTGTACGCCAGTGAGTAGGGTATTCTGATTCTTGGGTTGTCAAAATTAATCCTACTTTAAAGGCCTGAAGTAAGCCTCCACAATGATATTCAAATCAACTTCCTTCCATGATTGAGTCGCGCCCGCACGCATTCGAAAAAGAACGAATAAGAGAATTGAAGTCCTATTCAATTCTTGACACCTTGCCCGAAGAAGATTACGATAGTCTAACAGCAATTGCCGCCCAAATCTGCGGTACACCTATCTCTTTGGTGAGTTTGCTAGATGAACGCCGACAATGGTTCAAGTCGCATCATGGATTGGATGTTACTGAGACCCCAAAGGAGTATGCGTTTTGTTCGCACGCTATTACCAATGATAGCGATGTTTTTATTGTTCAAGACGCTCGTTTGGATGAACGTTTTCATGACAATCCGCTTGTGACGGGGAATCCACATGTGATTTTCTATGCCGGCGTCCCGCTTGTCAACGAGAGCGGACTGCCCATGGGGACCTTGTGTGTAATTGACAATGAGCCCAAGGTGCTTGGTGAGAGTCAAGTTCGATCGTTGCGCGCATTGGCCAAGCAGGTAATGAACTTAATGACCTTGCGCCTAAAGAGTTTGGAGCTTGAATCTACCTTGAAAGTTCTCGGGCAGCGGAATCGGGATTTAGAACGGTTTGCTACTGTCGCTGCCCATGATATCAAATCTCCGCTTGGGAATATTCAAGCACTTACTAGATTGCTCAAGCTCGGACATGAGCATGTGCTTGGTGAAAAGGGAAATGAAGTTGTTGGTCTCATAGCAGATTCAAGTAGTCAGTTGATGCAGCTGGTAGATGGTTTGCTCGAATATTCGCATACCGAATCTCTCATGATAGACAATAAAGTGGACGTGGAAATTGCATCGCTTGAGAAGTCGATGTCGGGCATGCTATCGTACGAAGCCAACAAACAAGTACGTTTTATTACAGACTTACAGTTTATCCGAATAAACCAGACAATTCTGGAACAGTTACTTATCAATTTAGTGGGGAATGCGATTAAATATGGAGATAAGGATCCCACTGTAGTGACTGTAGAAATTGGCTTGAAAGGTGATGACTATATCCTTGATGTGTCGGACAACGGACCAGGAATTGGGGAGGCGGACATGGAAAGAGTATTCAATGTGTTTGAGACTGCAGCTCTTGCCGATCGATTCGGTGTTCAGGGAAATGGCATTGGATTGGCCACGGTCAAACGTGTTGTGAGCAAGTTGGGAGGTGAAATCCAACTCAAGTCTAAGTTGGGTGAGGGTAGTACATTTTCAATCCATATCCCGAGATAGGAGCTACTTCGTTGGTTACTTATTTCTTCAACTTTATGTGATTTATAGCAGGAGTGCGATCAACTTAGAAATCGTGAACTGTACGAGCTAATTCAGCGAGAAGGAAGATGCTTGGGCGTACCCGGCTGGGCATTTGCCAGCGGCTAAAAAAAAAGAGTAAATAAAAAGGCCCCGGTTCTCACCAGGGCCTTTCCTCAATCAATACCTATTACAGGACACCGATTGATCTCCACTCAACATTTTACTATTAAGGACATATTTGACCGTATGTTCCGAGGAAGAGAAGGAGGTCGGTAAGATCGACATGACCATCTCCACTCAAATCACCTGGACATGTGTCCTCGCAATCACATATGACTTCCCAACAGAATACGTCTTCGCATATTCCATCTGGACTTACACCTGTTATAGTGAGACAAACAGTGTGTGATCCTGGGGTATCATAACAATGCAATGGATTTTGTGACGTACTTGTGTTTCCATCACCGAAATCCCAGTGCCAGCTAGTAATCGTTGTGAAAGCACCAGGTACACTCACATCGAAGAACTGCATACAACATCCATCGGCTTGTGTGATAGGGAACATTTCCCACAAGAAGCGCGAATGAAGTTCACATGGCTTAGGACAATCACCAGGACACTCTACAGTAACCTCATGACATACAGTGATCGATACACTTGGATCCTCACAACAGTAAACAGTATAGCAAATGATATACGTGCCAGAAGCAGCGTAAGTATGCGTTGCCATTTGTCCTGGAGTATCCAGTGTTCCATCGCCCCAATTCCAGCTGTAACATAGGTTGCCATCGTAATCGTCAGACTCGATTCCTGTCACTGTAACAGTACATGCGTCAACAGTGTAATCGAAGTCAACGAACGAAGGTAGGTGGCATGGCGGACAGTCAACTGTCACATCATGGCATACAACATATCCAACTAGTGGCTCATCACAACAGTAAACGTTCAAGCAAATCGTGTATGTTCCGCTCATTGCGTACGTATGATTCACTGAAGTTCCGCCAACCTGAGTTGTTCCATCTCCAAGATCCCAAGTCCAGCATATTTCGTCAGGACAAGTGACATTTGGCATTAGGATGAAGGCGCTTACCGAGCAGTCATCAGCATTCAAAAGAACGTTGAAGTCTACGTCAGCAGGCAAGTTGCACTCACAGTCAACGTCAATTGCTTGGCAAGATGTAACACGTACACTTGGATCCTCACAGCAATATACATCTACACATACCTCATAGACACCGTCACATAGGTAGTTGTGCACAGGACATTCATCTACAGGATGGTCGCTTTGCGTTCCATCACCCCAGTACCATGTAGAACAGTACTTCGTAGGATCAAGAATCTGATCTAAGCAGAATCCCGCTTGACAGTTGGCTCCAGAAGTTCCGAAGTACGTGAATGAGATGAAGTCAGGAACTACACAGCAGTCCACAGTAACATCATGACAAACAGTGTATCCGATAGTCGGATCATCACAACAGAACACATTCAAGCAAACAGTATAGGTTCCACTAGTAGCGTAGGTATGGTTCACGTTGTTTCCACCGATCAACACAGTACCGTCTCCCATGTCCCAAGTCCAGCATACTTCATCTGGGCAAGTCACGTTCGGAAGGTTGATAAATGTTCCAATCGAACAATCATCGGTATTGACCAAGATGTTGAAGTCGACATCCGTAGGAAGGTTGCACTCGCAATCAATCTCGACAGTCTGACAAGACGTTACACGAACGCTAGGATCCTCACAGCAGTAAACATCAACACATACATCGTAGATACCGTCACACGCATAGTTGTGAACTGGACATACGTCTACAGGATGATCGCTTTGCGTACCATCTCCCCAGTACCATGTAGAACAGTATTGAGTAGGGTCAAGCACTTGATCTAGACAGAATCCAGACTCGCAGTCAGGTCCCCAAGAACCGAAGTACGTGAATGAGATGAAGTCAGGAACTACACAGCAGTTCACAGTGACATCATGGCAAACAGTGTATCCAATAGTCGGATCATCACAACAGAACACATTCAAGCAAACAGTATATGTTCCGCTAGTAGGGTATGTATGGTTCACGTTGTTTCCACCGATCAACACAGTACCGTCTCCCATATCCCAAGTCCAGCAGATTTCATCTGGGCAAGGCACATCTGGAAGGTTGATAAATGTTCCAATCGAACAATCATCAGTATTGACCAAGATGTTGAAGTCAACATTCGAAGGAAGGTTGCACTCGCAATCAATCTCGACAGTCTGACAAGACGTTACACGAACGCTAGGATCCTCACAGCAGTAAACATCAACACATACATCGTAGATGCCGTCACACGCATAGTTGTGAACTGGACATACATTTACTGGATGGTCGCTTTGCGTGCCATCTCCCCAGTACCATGTAGAACAATACTTCACAGGATCAAGCACTTGATCTAGACAGAATCCAGACTCACAGTCAGGTCCCCATGAACCGAAGTAGGTGAATGAGATGAAATCAGGAACTTCACAACCACAATCAACAACTAGGTCGATGCAATGCGTGTCCTGTGTAATCGTACCATCAGCGTTCACACAACAATCAGTGTGGCAAATCACATACATACCAGAAGTCTGGAAGCAGTACGTAAAGATGTCACCAGTAGAAGTAGCGATCAAGTTGCCAAGAGCATCAAAGATCTCCCAGTTATCACAAGGATCAGTTGAATCGTCTGGCTCAGGTGTCAAATCGGCAAATACATAACAACAGTCGTCCGTAGGATCAACAGTGAAAGTAGCGTCTGGTGTACAGCAATCAACTTGGATGTCGATGCAGTGCGTCAAT
>JADFAK010000192.1 GCA_015665315.1 Flavobacteriales bacterium
TCTCTTGCCAACGAGCTAGAAGTGAAAACATATCCCGCTGCTTTTGTAAATTCGTTATCCTCATAGACGCCAAACCTAAAGCAACAAAAACAGTCAGTCAAGACGGGTGAGGCCGAAGGCTTACCCAAAAACGGGGAGTTCTTTATTCTTGAAATTTGAAAGGGAAAAGAGGGCTACAAATACCAACCGCCATCTGCTGATGTGCGTTGGACTTGAGCCATTTTTAGTGCTGATACAGCAGCTTCAACACCCTTGTTGCCATGTTGGCCTCCAGAACGTGCTTTGCTTTGCTCTATGGTGTCGTCAGTGAGAACTCCAAAAATAACTGGTTTGCCATACTTCAATGAGACATTCTGAATTCCATTGGCACAACCTGCACATACAAAATCGAAATGGGATGTTTCTCCCCTTATTACACAACCTAAACAGATGATGGCGTCATATGAAGATGACTCCAACAATACTTGCGCACCAATAGGCAATTCAAAGGCGCCTGGAACATTAATGATTGTAAGGTTATTCTCAGGAAGTCCTGCCTCTTGCAATGCTTCTTTACAGCCTTTTAGCAGGTTTTGTGTGATTTCACCGTTCCACTCCGACACGACTACGCCAATTCGCATAGAGAATGCCTCAGGGAGAGTAGAACGATCAAATGATGATAAATTCGTTAGGCTTGTCGCCATTAAGTAGTTGGATCAATACTGATATAACATAGCACCGTACTTCGCTGCTTTTTCGTACTCAGTGGCGTCAGGATACCCTTCTGTGATCGCGTCAAATATCTTCTTCGCTTCAGAGTTATTTCCCAATTCCATTTGCACGATTCCAGCCTTTAACATGTACAAAGGGGCGGAATATGACTTAGACGCTGAACCTTTAGCTTCAGCCGCCGCCTTGTTTAACCATTCCAATCCAGATTCTAGATCATTCAGTTCAACATACAAGTCGCCAATGTTGCCAAGTGCGATAACGCCCAAAACATCATCGTCAAAATCACATTTCTTGAAATTCTCAATAGCCAATTCGTATTCTCCTTGGTCGCGGTGAATAATACCCATGTAGTAATTCGCCAATTTTCCAGCCGACGTATTGCCGTACTGTGCGGCCACATCTTCGAAACCTAGATATACTCCGTCACCAGCCATAGCCAAATCCAGCGAATCTGACTGAAAATAAATCTCAGCTTTCCAGATGCTCTCACGTGCTTCCAGCTCATTTGGCTTAACTACCAAGTATTGATATCCAAAAAATGCACAGAAAGCTAGCGCAATACCTCCGAGGATAGCAGTAAGCATCTTTCTGTTCTTATCGACATACATCTCTGTTTTAGTGTATATCTCTTGGACGTCAACGATTGTCTCTTCTTGTTGTTTCTTGGCCATTGTGTGCGTATTTAGGAGTGCAAAAATAACTTTTTTTTTCATTCGACCAGTCTGAAACTGATGCAAATGCATACTGAGAATCAACTAGGTCTTACTAGGAGCCACTTCTTGGTGATATCTTACTGCCTTTTTCGTAACATTCATGGTGCTTATGGCATAACTTTGTCCTCCTGATTTGAAAAAGCCCGATCTCATATTGAACCAATTATCACTCGTGAATTTTAAAAATTACGATGATGCTGAAATAAAGTTCTGTCCTGGCGTAAATTGTTTTTTAGGAGACAATGGCTCTGGCAAAACAAATTTGTTGGATGCTATTCACTATTTATCCTTGTGCAAGAGTTATTTCAATTCAATTGATTCCCAAAATGTCAAGAGAGATACTGCTTTTTTTTCCATTTCTGGTGTGTTCGATAAATACAACGATGAACACAAAATACACTGTGCAGTTAAACCGGGCCAGAAGAAAGTATTCAAACGGAATGGGAAGGATTATGACCGCCTAGCAGATCATATTGGTCTTTTTCCTGCAGTTATTATTTCGCCAGTCGATGCCGACTTAATTAGCGAGGGAAGTGAGGTGAGAAGGAAATTCATGGATGGTATCATTTCTCAATACAATCGCTCCTACCTCAATGGACTAATCTCCTATAACCGCGTTCTACTTCAAAGAAATAATCTACTCAAACATTTCGCTGTAGAGAGAAGGTTCGATGCAGAGAGTTTGGCAATATGGACAGATCAACTGGTCGAGTACGGTGCCCCCCTGTTTGAAATAAGAAAAGAGTTTATTCGAGAATTCAGACCACTAGTCGAGAGCATATATTCGGAGATAAGTGGAGATGCCGAAGTAGCAAAATTAGACTACAATAGTATGTTGTCAGAAGCATCCTTTGAAGAGCTTGTGAAAGATTCAATAGACTCCGATCGAAGGGCGCAGCGGACAACAAAAGGCATTCATAAGGACGATCTCGAATTTTCTATCAATGGGTTTCCGGTAAAGAAATTTGGTTCGCAAGGACAACAAAAGTCTTTTCTGATTGCCTTAAAATTGGCTCAGTTTGAATATATTAAGAGCTCTACAGGGGTGACACCTATCCTCCTGCTGGATGATATCTTTGACAAAATTGATGATAAACGGGTAGCTCATTTGATGAAACTCGTGAGTCAACATCAATTTGGACAAACTTTTATCACGGATACACACGCACGGAGAGTACCAGAGCTTTTTGCCAAAATTGATACCGAAGTAAAGGTTTTTGATGTGGAGAATGGAACAGTTAGCGCTTCAAATTCGAATAAGTCATGAGAAAAAGAAATTCCAATGAGCAAACACTGAAAACGGTCATTGACGATATGCTCAAAGTATATCGGCTCGATAGAGGTGTCAACGAAGCTGGTGTCAAGCTCGCTTGGAATAAAGTCATGGGGCCCATGATTTCGGGAAAAACCAGAGAACTTAAACTCTACAACGGAACCCTCAAGATTTGGCTCAATTCAGGCGTGCTAAAAGAGGAGTTTAGTTTCGAGAAACCACGTTTGATTAGCCTTTTAAACGAAGAGTTGGGGCGCGACGTCGTTAAATTGATCGAGATATATTAAGCCTATTTGCCCTTGAATATTGGTTTTCTCTTCTCCAAAAAGGAGTTTACTCCCTCCTGGTAATCTTCGGTCTGACCAGCTGTAGTCTGTAATTCACCTTCTAAAGCCAATTGTTCTCCCAAAGTATTCGGCAGACTCTGATTCAATGCCCGCTTCGTTAAACCAAGTCCTTTTGTTGGCATTGAAGCCAATTTCTTAGCAAGTCCCATAGATTTTTCTTCAAATTCCTCGCTAGAAAAATAGTCATATATCATACCCATCGACTTGGCTTCTTCGGCACCGACTTTGTCCCCCAACATCATCAAGGCTGTTGCACGCTGAAAACCGATAATCCTAGGAAGGAAGTAAGTCCCTCCACTATCTGGAATCAAACCAATCTTGCTAAACGCCTGAATAAAGGAAGCTCGCTCGCTTGCAACACAAATATCACAGGCCAAAGCAATATTCGCCCCCGCCCCCGCAGCTACACCATTGACCGCCGAGATTATCGGTTTTTCTATTGAACGAATTCGAATGATAATCGGATTGTAATGTTCTGAAACAATTGTCGTCAAATCAGGTCCTTCTAAGTCGATGGCCTCGGCCAAGTCTTGGCCTGCACAAAAAGCCTTGCCTTCCCCCGTAATTAATATGCATCGAACTTCTGCATCTTGTTCGCACTCATCCAGTATGTCTTGAAACGCAAGGGCCATCTCACGATTGAAACTGTTCAGCAATGTGGGCCTATTTAACGTGATTTTTACAACTCCATTATCGCGTTCAACTTTTAGCGTCTCCGTCTTTTCAATTGGTTCCATCTCCTTAAATTGATTGATTTGATTGGCCCGAAAATAATGGGTCTTTTTCTATTTTGACGTATTTTATGAAGGATTTATCTTTGGTGAGACTAAATTCGTCGGGCGAAAATGAAGCAGAATATTGAATTGTAAAATCAATTTTGTAAATTGCGCGCTGGACGAGTGAAACACTGCAGTAAAGTAACCCGTTCTTGAAGCTTCTCTGAAAGCTTCGTGGTAAATAAATGAAAGCATAAGCTATTGACGACCTTCCTACATGAAGGTCGTTTTTTTTCGACTTGATTTTAGATCAATGTTGATCTCTCTCCTCTTTTTTAGCACCTTTACACCCCCAAACAATCAGATTCGTGTCGGTCGAGATAAAAAATAAAAAAGCCAGTTACCAGTACTTCTTAGAAGACAGCTTTAGCGCAGGCATTCTCTTACAAGGATCTGAAATCAAATCGATACGTGTCGGTAAAGCCAGCATTCAAGAGGCCTATTGTAAGATTCAAGGGAATGAGCTCTTCATTTTCAATATGTACATCGCCGAGTACCAAAATGCTAGCTACTTTGATCACGAACCTCGAAGGGTGCGCAAGTTATTACTCAATCGTACCGAGCTCAATAAAATCATCAAAAAGTCCAAGGATGTTGGATTCACGATTGTGCCAACTCGTCTATTTATCAACGACAAAGGATGGGCCAAATTGGATTTTGCCCTTGCGAAAGGAAAGAAGCTGCACGATAAACGCGAGGACATCAAGTCTAAAGAGATTAAGCGAGATCTAGACCGACTGAAGAAATATTAGTCGTCAGCCATGGAAGTACGCCAGCGTAAAATCATCCATGTCGATATGGACGCTTTTTTCGCTTCCGTTGAACAACGCGATAATCCTAGCCTCAAAGGTAAACCAGTTGTCGTCGGTGGGAGCCATGATCGCGGAGTGATCGCGGCCGCTAGCTACGAGGCGAGAAAATTCGGCGTCTATTCAGCCATGCCTTCCAAAACCGCAAGCCGTTTATGCCCCGATCTCATTTTTGTCCCACATAGATTCGACGTCTACAAGTCTGTATCCCGTGAGATTCGAGAAATCTTTCATTCGTATACCGATCTCGTTGAACCTCTCTCGCTGGATGAAGCCTTTCTTGATGTTACAACCAATAAAGCTGATCTGAAATCGGCGACGCTCATCGCGCACAGAATTCGAAAAGAAATTTTCGATAAAACACATCTCACCGCGTCTGCAGGAGTTTCGGTAAATAAGTTTCTCGCCAAGGTAGCTTCCGATGTCAACAAGCCCGACGGAATCACCTTGATTGCACCGCATCAAATTGATGATTTTATTGCCCAACTGCCCATTAAAAAGTTCTTTGGAATAGGAAAGGTGACCGCCGAGAAAATGTCAGGCTACGGGATTCAATGTGGAGCCGATCTCCAAAAGTATACTAGGCCAGAACTCGTGCGTATGTTCGGTAAGGTCGGTGCTTACTATTTTTCGATTTGCCGTGGTGTAGACAAGAGACCTGTCCGATCCATGCGCAATCCGAAATCAGTGAGTGCCGAGACGACGTTCAATGTTGACCTTACTGAACGTACACATATGATTGAACATTTGAAGAAATTGTCCAGCGAAGTGGCCCGCCGACTCCAAAAACAAGAATTGAAAGGAAGAACGATTACGTTGAAGTTTCGTGATGCTGATTTTACCACTTTCAACCGAAATAAGACAATCGACGAATACGTGTCAAATGAAAATACGATCGGCGAAATTGTCGTGGAATTGCTGCGTGGATGTGATTTGGAGAAACCAATTCGGCTTCTTGGAGTGGGAGTGGCCAAGCTCAATTTGCCAGAGGTCAATGAGTTCGGTCAGCTTACCTTGGACTTCTAACTGCCTAGCTTCTCAAGCTCTTCTCTTACAAATCGCGCCAATTCCTTTACATTCTCACTCGAGAAATCAAAGCGGATTCCGGCAGCCTCATATATTTCTGGTATCGATGCTGTGTAACCCAATGTGAGTGCCTTTTTATAATCTGCGATCGCCTTTTTCGGGTCCAACTTGTAGTTACGCCAAATAGCAATCGCTCCAAGCTGAGCCATTCCGTATTCAATGTAATAGAAAGGTACTTCGTAAATATGAAGTTGTTTTTGCCACATATATGACAAGGCATCTTCGATGTCTGTGTAATCCACAAGATCACTGCTAAATTCCTTGTGAATGCGCAGCCACTCTTGCTTTCGATCACTTTCGGTATGCGTCGGATTCGAATAAATCCAATGCTGAAACTTGTCTACAATAGCGATCCATGGCAACACGGAAAGTATGTCCTCCAAATGATCCTGCTTCGCACGTTTTAACTCCGTCGCATTCGGATAAAATACGTCCCAATGATCCATCGACAACAATTCCATACTCATGGATGCCAACTCAGCTACTTCACTCGGACAACTCTTAAAGGCGGTTATCGGTAAGTCTTTCGTTAAAAATGAGTGAACTGCATGACCTCCTTCGTGCATCATGGTAACCATGTCACGCTGCGTACCCACGGCATTCATGAAAATAAACGGAACGCCCGACTCATAGAGTGGATAGTTGTAGCCTCCCGGTGCTTTGCCATCTTTTGAAGCCAAATCCAAGTAGCCCATCTCATTCATGGTATGCAGACAATCACCGAAGTAGGGATCAATAAGTCCAAATACCTTTACACTTTTTGTGAGTAATTCTTCCGCAGTTTCAAAGGGTTGAAGCGGACTGTTCTGCTTAGGGTCCACCGCTAGATCCCATGGTCGCAGTTTATTCAGGCCAAGGTCTTTCTTCCGCGTTTCGAGAAAACCGGTTACAATTGGCTTTATCTCCTGGGCAATGCTAGCATGAAAGTCAAAGCAGTCTTCCTTCGAGTAATCAAAGCGACCCATGGCTTCAAATTTGTAGTCTCGAAAATTGTCAAAACCCGAATTTTGTGCCACCTGATGTCGCTTGTCCCGAAGTGAAGTAAAAAGTTTGTCCAAGTCGGCAATCGCCTCATTCCTTACCGATTGGATTTTTCGCCACACTTTCTCCCGGTGAGCGCGATCGGTCTTTTGTAGCTCCGAAGCTGCTTTGGGCATGGTCCATTTCTCACCATCCATTTCAA
>JADFAK010000140.1 GCA_015665315.1 Flavobacteriales bacterium
GGTTACAGCGTTGTCGTGACCATTTTCAACGTCCGACTCAATTTTTTGGATGAGTTCTTTTGTAATCTCGAAAGACATGATGCTCTAGTTAGAGAACAGTGCAAAAGTAGGGAATTCAAAGAGGCAAAAGGACCAATAAACTTGGCCCTGCTAAATTCCTGAACATAGCCTTATTTGTTAGTTCGACTTCCGCTTCCCCTCAAAAAACGAACTCAAGAGCTCTCGGCATTCCGCTTCCATCACTCCGCCAATAACGGTCGTCTTTGGATGCACAACTGGCGGGATGTCACCCGAGCGAAATAGGCCGAAACCACGTTTCAAATCATAGGCCCCGAATACAATCTTCCCAATGCGAGTATTGTAAGCCGCCCCCGCACACATAATACAAGGCTCAAGCGTAACGTACAACGTACATTTTTCCAAATGCTTGCCTCCTAAAAACTCCGAAGCAGAGGTATAGGCTTGCATCTCGGCATGCGCCGTGAAGTCGTTCAGTCGCTCGGTGAGGTTGTAGCCACGTGCGATGATTTGGCCGTTCATAACAACCACGGCACCCACCGGCACTTCATCGGCGTCATAGGCCGTTTGCGCCTCTTTGAGGGCCATTTTCATGAAAAATTCGTCGGAAGGAGGTTGAAGCATGAGTGCAAGATGTCGATTTTTATTTTCCTTTTCGCACAAGGCAAATGCCATTTAGGGTAAAAATGAATACGCTTGTATTGAATGCACCAAAACCCTACCTATGAAATCTCTCCTGCCTGCTCTATTATTGCTGTGCTCATTTGCGCATGCTCAAGTCATTCCCAATTTTTCTGAACCAGAACTCCAACCGTGCTATGGTGGTGATGAGGTGATGACTATCCCCAATTGGGCGATATACCAGACTTTGGATAATACGTGGGATGGACCGCGAGACTCAACCGTGTGCATTGATGCAGAATACGTGTCTTACAGACTTCGATTTAATAGTGCGCAATTGGATGCGTCAAGACCAGTATTCATCAAAGCAAATATCGATACCATTGCTCCGATTGAACCAAATACGTTGTGGAAATATGCATTGAATTTTCCCAATAGCAATATCCTAGTTGACAACGTGGATTATTGCAACGATGGTTTTTGCAGCGGTATGTTGTTAGAAGTAGATGTGCCCATGACTGACACTACATTCATAACCCGTGAATATGTAGCCAATTATGATGGTACTGGATATGATGCCGATGTTGAAATGTGCGTTACCTACGAATATCCTGAGTTTTCAAAACTGCGCAACTTTGTAATAAAACTTGTTGTTGAAGAAAATTCGATTATTGATGTTTATTCTCCAGATTACCAAAATATGATGTGGGCCGCTGTTTATTTGGACTCAGTCAATATTTTGGATTTTGGGAATGGCAATCCATATTACATCTTTGAAGATTGGGAGCACAATAACATTGTTGTGCCCTACAACCAAGAAGATGGATTTCCTTCTCAAGATGCGATAAGCTATTTTGATATTTATCCTGTGCCCAACGTAGTTGAACAGACAGAAATAATTGTGTACCTATACTCACAAACCAGTTTGATTTTTGAACCTTTCACAAATCTAAGACCCGGTTTGTGCGAAGGATCTGATAGTCTGCGACATGAACTTACTATAGAGAACAACGGTGCTGAATTGTGCATGATACCTTACATCGATGTGGTAATGCTACCTTCCATGTCATACGTTCATAAAAGTGGGAAGATCAATTTTAGCCATAAATCATGTATTCGCTTTAAATTCGATTCTGATTTAATAGTCGCCGAAAGCTCCCATTTTGTATGTGGCACCCTGGGAGAAGGATTTATTGCATTTGATGATGGGAGTCGTGTGACGGTTGAAAGCAATGCAACGATGACCGTTAATAATGGGATTGTACTTTTCGATTCCCCTTGGCTGCATGGAGAACAATGGACAGAAATAGATGTTTTTGAAGGTGGTAAAATCATTTTCGAAGATGGCGCTTACGTGGATTCGCATGTGGCTGACAAAAGATTCAAGTGCCTCATTCGCTTGCACGGGGGGTCGGCCGATTTGAGCGGCTTGTCGCCTGAGGACCGCGCGTACTTTGTCGTCGTGGGAAAAGATGCGGAGGTCGATAGTCATGAGCTCGTCATTTTGGGGAATCCGGCGAAGAACGTTGTCAATTTCGAATTCAATACCTACGAGCTTGGTGAGTGGCAACTAGAGGTGCTAGATAATATGGGGAAATTGCATTTGCGTGAATCGCTAGTCCTTGAAACCAGTAAGAATAACCGCTCACTTGATGTTGAAAAACTGCCTGCGGGGATGTATTTCCTATCGCTCACCAAGGATGGTCAAAAGGTGCAGCAGCGAGTTCTCATTGCCGAATAAGGCTTCCCAATAATTCTTCAAGCTCCAGATTTTCACTTTTTTCAATAAGCTGCCACGAGGGCAAATGCGATTCCTCGGCTAGCTTCAAGTTTTTCAGTTGGCCCTGATTGACTACCTTAAATCCATGTTGATCGCTCAACAACTTGGCCAAGTATTCTTGTTCGCCCTGACCCGGCGTAGGAACAATTATCGCCTTCCGCTTCAAATGAGCAAGGTCCATGATGGTGGAGTAGCCCGACCGACAAATCACAATTTCGGCGTCGCGTACATAGGACTGAAAAAGATCATCCGATACGTGGGAGACGAGCTCAATATTGCCGATGGTTTTTGACATCAAATTCCCGTTACCACGTGCGATCACAGCTTCGCGGCCGTCGCGTTGGAAGAGTTCTATGAGTTCGTTCTCAAACAGGGTACGCTGTTCTTCTGGTCCGCTCACAATGCCGAAAATCTTGACAGAATGGGCAGCAGTCTTTTCCTCCGAAACGCGATCGAAGCGGCTCAATGGCCCCAGGTAAGAGACACGCTTGTCTTTGGAATTGCTCAACTTGCCGGCCAATCCCGTGGGTCCTTTGAAATCGGGAACCCAAATTTGATTGAACATCGCAAGATGCTTTTTCGATAGAAGGTCGAGGATTCCCTGGGCTATTTTGGGTCCGGCGATTTGAACTTGGTGGGTGATGAAAATGGAGGGAACATCGGGATGGTGCAGACCGTAACGGTTGTCGGAAATGATGGCTTTGACCTTGAAATTTTCCATATTGGCTGCTAGCCATTTGCGCTCGCGCTTAACCGATTGAAGCAAAGACCTAAACTGCAAAGCAATATCGAGTGTCACATTGTTGCCGTAGCTCACGTCGTAGCCGTCCAGCAAGCGATATTCGGCGTCGGGGAAATAGCCGCGTAAAAACTCAATTTGTGACATATTCCCAGCTACAACGGGGAAGGCACCGATCGCACTTATTTTTCGAATGATCGGAATGACTCGCGTAGTATGTCCCAATCCCCAATCCAAGGGAGCAATAAGTATACGAGGCTTCTTTTCCACTTCGTAAAGAAATGTAATTATGTGGTAGGCTGCAATAAAAAATGAGCATTGAACACAATGCTGGTAATGGTCACCTAGTATTCCTTAATTTTGTACTCTAATTCACCACACAATCGTGAAAGTGTGGCCATAGAATAGCATGGGAAAGGATAAATTAAGAAAGTGGGATGAAATTGCCACCTATGATTTCGTACTTCAGCCACCAACGGAGGTCGCTTTGAGTGGGGAATCGGATTTGGGAGGCACGTGGCACAAGGATGTTTTCGGGAATGACAATCCAATTACGCTCGAACTGGGCTGTGGGAAAGGGGAGTACACCGTGGGGCTAGCACGCATGTTTCCCCATCGGAATTTTCTGGGGATCGACATCAAGGGCCATCGTTTTTGGAGAGGGGCCAAGACTTCGGTCGAAGAAGGACTCACCAATGTGGCCTTTTTGAGAACCCGCATTGAGTTTGCCGGGACTTTCTTCAACGAAGGAGAAATCGACGAAATCTGGCTCACTTTTTCCGATCCGCAACCGCGAGAAGAGAAACACCGACTTACAGGACCGAAATTTATCGATCGGTACAAGAAGTATCTCAAGCCGGGAGGAACAATTCACGTCAAGACCGACAATACTGGTTTGTATGAATGGACCCTGGAGCAGCTACAAGAACATGGATATACAATCGAGACACATACCAACGATGTATATGGTAGTTTTGTGACTGGACTTACCGAAGAATGGCAAAAGATTATGTCAATTCGCACCTACTACGAGAAGAAGTTTGCCGATGAAGGCGAGAAAATAAAATACATTCGATTTACCGTATGACCCAGTACAGCGCAAAAACGACCAATTTCTTTGAAGATGTGTACGAGGTGGTGCGCTTGGTTCCTCGCGGACGAGTAACTAGCTACGGTGCGATTGCGAAGTATATTGGTAGCGGTGGATCGGCGAGAATGGTGGGTTGGGCGATGAACGCGTGTGCGGGAAAGGATGATGTTCCTGCACATCGAGTGGTAAATCGCGCAGGATTACTCACTGGAAAATCGCATTTTGAAACGCCTTTTAGCATGGGTGAGCGATTGGAAGCTGAAGGCGTAAAGCTAGATGGCGATCAAATCATAGGATTTAACGAATTACACTGGGATCCAGCCCTTGAACTGGCACTATAATGGAGTTAACGAAAGAGAAAGTATTAGAGGCTTTGGCCAATGTCATTGAACCAGATTTGAAGAAGTCAGTTGTCGAGCTCAACTTGGTGCAAAATATTGTCATTGAGGGCAAGCGAGTGACTTTGGAAGTGCAGACGGCCAATCCGGCGATGCATGGTAGAAAGCGCATGGAAGAAGCATGTGAATTTGCGATTGAGCGCGTATTGGGTTCCGATGTCCAGTGCGAAGTAAAAGCCGTTCCAATCGAATCTTCAGGTGAAAATGCCAGTCTGCGAAAAGTACTCCCCGGCGTTAAAAACATCGTGGCCGTCGCCTCAGGGAAGGGTGGAGTAGGAAAATCGACCATCGCCGCCAATTTGGCCGTGGGCTTGGCTCAGCAGGGCTACTCCGTGGGTATGATTGACGCCGATTTGTACGGTCCGTCGGTACCTACCATGTTTGACCTGGTCAACGCCAAGCCAAAGATTGTCGAGATCAATGGCAAGCAGTATATCGAGCCCATAGAAAGCTACGGGGTAAAAACCTTGTCGATCGGATTTTTTGCAGATACCAATCAGCCCATCGTATGGCGAGGTGCCATGGCTACGAAAGCCTTGAACCAGCTATTGAACGATGCGTGGTGGGGTGATCTGGACTATATGGTGATCGATCTTCCTCCTGGGACAGGTGATGTGCACTTGAGTATTGTGCAGGCACTTCCGCTCACTGGAGCAGTTGTCGTGAGCACACCTCAGGAAGTAGCCTTGGCCGATGCAAGAAAAGGAATAGCCATGTTCCAAATGCCGAATATCAATGTTCCGGTTCTTGGCTTGGTGGAAAATATGGCTTGGTTTACGCCCGAAGAATTGCCCGACAATAAGTACTATATTTTCGGAAAAGACGGTGCCGTGCAGCTGGCCGAGAAATTGGGAGTTCCCTGCTTGGCTCAAATCCCTATTGTTCAAAGCATCCGTGAATCGGGCGATGTAGGCCGACCAGCCGTGTTGCAGGACAATACACTTAGCTCAAAAGCATTTACTGAATTTATTGGTAAATTTGTAGAGCAGGTAGAGAAACGAAATGCTTCTTTACCTCCTACCGAAACGGTGAAAATCACAGTCCAATAACAGGAAATGTCCAATCAAGAAATTTTCCAACGCGTAAAAGCCTCCCTCGATGGGATTCGGTCTTATCTAGAAGCTGATGGCGGTGATATCACCTTGGTCGAAATCACTGACGACATGACGGCATTGGTCGAGCTACATGGAGCGTGTTGCAATTGCTCCATGAGCAGCATGACCATGAAGGCCGGAGTCGAAGGAGCTATCAAAGCCGCCGTTCCAGAAATTCAAAGCGTTCGCGAAATCAACGGGAATTAATTCCCCGACACAACCAATTTAAATTGTTGTCGGTCACCCTCACCGTAAATAGTTCCCAAGTACACACCGGGGGCTAGATCGTTACAGGATATTTGACGCGTGTTTCCCAGCTGAACTTGCTTGACAATTCGTCCTTGCATCGAGGTCAATACCACAGTTGATTGTGCTGGTAAACTAGAAGATATGGTGAATTGATCGGTCGCTGGATTCGGACTTAGCAGTACGTGATTGTTGGCCACATTTTCTTCAAGCCCGGTTACGATCGACATTTCGCGATAGCCGCAGTCCAATTCGATATCTGGACATACGAAGTGCGAAAAGAAGTTCGACATAATAACACGCGTCGTGTCGTAGTAAAATGCATTGTCGACATGTGGCACGTGTCCCTGTCCTTCGTAAATCTCAAAACAGTTGGTCACTCCTTTGATGTCTGCCTGCTGGGCAATGGCGTTGCTTCCATCTACTTCGGTCACATCGATACCAAGCATGAGCAGCATGGCAGCGTCAAATGGAACGACAGAATCTCCTGTACCGTGAAAATTACATACTGGCTCGTCTCCCTCGTTGATCCAAGTGGTGTCCTTGATCGCTCCAGCGACGTTCACTAAAGCGACTACATCTGAAGAATACCCAGGGTTTCCGCTGTCGCCCTCAAGTCCGCCAGTTAAGCCTGCGGCAGTTTGATCGATACTAGCGGGAATCTCAGCGACATCATCCATGTAAGCTGCATGCAAGGTGATAAAACCCCCGGCCGATACACCAGCGCTATAAATCTGGTCCGGATCAATGTTATAACTGTTGCCATCTTCGGCTACATTTTTTCTGAAATAACGCACAGCTGCTCTGAAATCATGCACTCCACGCATAACGGCTTCGGTAGCTCCTTGTTCCAAA
>JADFAK010000028.1 GCA_015665315.1 Flavobacteriales bacterium
CATGCAGAAAATGAAGTCAAGGTAGCTTTTGGTGACGGAGAGATCGGTAACCTTGGAGGTGGTGAGGTAAAAGTTGAATTCGGAAACCTCGATATCAATCGAATTACAGGCGATGCCGATCTTTCATGCAACTACGGCGATCTAGAAATCGATCATATCTCTAGTACATGCCGAAATCTGAAGATTCAGAACGACTTTGGATCAGTAAAAATTGAACTGGACGCTGGAGCTAACTACGAAATTGACGCCTATTCATCGTTTGGTGACGTCGAACTTCCCAACTCAGCCAAGATCTCTTCTGAAAAAGAAGATTTCACCTCGAAATCTGTTAAAGCAAGAATTGGATCTGGCGGTTCGCCCGGGCTAATTACCGTCCGATGCAGCTTCGGAGATGCCGATATCGACATTGACTAAGTCAAAAACAAACAATATTTAAGGCCAAGCTTCATGCTTGGCCTTTTTTATTCCTCTTTCTAAAGCACTGATATTCTTCGCATTCTCTTGTCTAGGATTCAATTTTCTTCCGCCTAAGAACTTTTTTTTCAAGCAAATCACTAAACACTTGTTCCAATCAGGTAAATATCATTAAATTTGCGCCTCCAATTTGGTGCCATAGCTCAGTTGGTAGAGCAATGGACTGAAAATCCATGTGTCCCTGGTTCAAATCCAGGTGGCACCACCAAGTTAACAAAGCGCAGTCTGCATAGTCTGCGCTTTTTTTATGCAACTTTACCTCCCATGCACACGAACATTGTCATTCCAAATGATTTCGCCGACTTTGAGCTGCAACTCAACAAGTCGATTCAAGGATACTCCCAAGTGGTGGTTCTGACCGACTCAAATACCTTGGAGCATTGTTGGCCTGTAATTGCTGGCATGGAAAAACTGCATGACGTGTATCTCCTTGAGGTTCCAGCAGGTGAAGACTCGAAGGATCTTGATATAAGCCACGGGTTATGGAGTGAATTGTTGTCGGAGGGAATGGATCGCGCGAGCTTGTTGATCAACTTAGGAGGTGGTATGATCACCGACCTAGGGGGATTTGTCGCTTCCGTGTACAAGAGAGGTATTGACTTCATCCATATTCCCACCACCTACCTTGCTATGGTCGATGCGGCAATCGGAGGAAAAACGGGTGTGAACTTCAATGGACTTAAAAACCAAATTGGAACCTTCACCCCCGCCCAGGCTGTCTTTATCTGGCCCAACTTTCTACAAACTCTTTCTACGACCGATTTAAGATCTGGATTTGCCGAAACCATTAAACATGCGCTGATAGCCGACGCCCAGCTATTTGCCGAACTCGAAGCACTTGACCATCTAGAACCGGGGTTACTAAGCGATTCCCTTTCTAAAAGTCTGGCCATTAAATGTGCCATCGTCGACAAGGATTTCACGGAACGAGGTGAAAGACAAAAACTGAACTTTGGTCATACGCTTGGACATGCGATTGAAACACACGCCTTTGAATCTGCCAAACCTCTACTCCACGGAGAGGCCGTGGCCCTAGGCATGCTGGCTGCGCTGTATTTGTCTAGAAAACTCAACAAATTGGACCAATCGGAATATGAGCGGACTACAAACTTGATCCAAAGCCATTTTGGCGACCTCGTTCTCCTTCAACAAGATTTGGACGCAGTCCTAAGCCTGGTAAAACATGACAAGAAAAACCAAGGTGATACCTGCCGATTTGTTCTTCTCGATTCGATCGGAGAAGCCGTTTATGGGCAAGAAGTGAGTGAAAGCGCCATGCGGGAAGCCCTTGGCTCCATTTGTGCTCCTAACGCGTGAGAACAATATAGTCCTTCACCGTCGCACGGAGGAAGGCCACACTATCTTCCGGGATCGTTTCCATCTCCAGCCGCTGGGCTACAATGGTCGCCAAGTCCTTGACCGCCTCTCGGTGGGCTTCATTGTTGAATTTCTTGAATCGATCAAGCGTATGCTTAATGAGCAGCATATCTTGCTCCTTGAAATTTTTAATCCCCAAGTAAGTAGGTTCGTAATCCCCAAGTCGGTTGATCTTAAGCAAGTCTTCCAAACTTACCCGCATTTCAGGCACGAGTCGGATGACCGTCGTGTTTGACACGATCCCGCCTAATCGCTGACCGTTATCCGTCGACGAAATAAGAATCGCTGTCAGCGCTCCCAATGACATCCAAATATCAACCATTCGAAATGCCCACCGCAACACAAAGTCGAAAGGTTGGACACGTTTTCCGTTCAACTTAACCACTCTTATTTTCAACGCCTTCTTGCCGATTGTCTGCCCATCCAATACAATTTCACTCACCAAGGTGTAAAAGGCCACAAACGGTGAGATCAGAATGAATTGCATCAGCTTACCCGTGTACATTCCGGGGAGGAATAAAGAAATGGCATATAATAGCCATGCAATACTGCCAAGAATAAGGGCATCCAGAAAAAAGGCGAACACGCGCAGAGACAAGCCAGCCAACTCGTAAGAGATCGTAGCGTTTTGTGTGGTTCGTATTTCGATTGTCCTCATGGATCGTTTATTCTTTTATCTTCGCTTTAGACCTCCAGGTGAGAGTGCATATGCGGGAAACGGACTTCATAGATCAAAACAAAGAAAAGTGGCGCGAATTTGAAAGTGTTCTGGCTCAGGAAAAATCTGATCCCGGAAAGCTAAGCCAAGTTTTTGTAGAAATCACCGACGACCTCAGTTTTTCACGCACACACTACGGAAATCGATCGGTCCGTGTCTACCTCAACGGATTTGCTCAACAGATTTATCAATCGATTTACAAATCAAGAAAAAGCGACTCCAAGGGTTTTGTTCACTTTTGGACGCACAGCATTCCTTCGGCCATGTGGCATAGCCGCATCGCTCTTCTCATCTCCTTTTCCCTCTTTGCAGGTGCGTTTATACTGGGGTTTTTCTCGGGAGTTCACCATCCCGACTATGCGGAGATCATGATGGGAGCCGACTATATTTCGATGACCGAGGAGAACATTGCCAAGGATGACCCGATGGCCGTGTACAAGCAGGATCCCATTGATATGTTTTTAATGATCGCCGAAAACAACATTCGCGTGTGTTTCCGCGATTACATTACCGGTATTCTCGCGGGTGTGGGGACTGTGTTCAGTCTGCTCATGGAAGGGACTCGAATTGGTGCTTTCTTTCAGTTTTTTCACCATAACGGTCTGATCGACCAAGCTTTCTTCACCGTCATGCTACATGGCACACTTGAACTCTCTTTGCTAGTGCTTTCAGGATGTGCGGGCCTCGTACTCGCCTCAGGGCTATTATTTCCCGGTGTCCTCACACGATTTCAGGCCCTAATCTTATCGGCTCGGCGTTCGATGACCATCATGATTGCCGTTTCTATTCTGCTTTTATTGGCTGCCTTTATTGAGTCGTTTGCCACCCGACTTACCGACCTACCTTTCGAGTTACGTGGCGGAATTATCTTCTTGTCTTTTTCTTTCATCTTGTTCTACTTCGTAATTTATCCGTGGTACTTGTTTCGAAATGGAAACCTCGAAGAAGAGAACAAAGAGGAATTGAGGGCTCCAATCAACACCGACATCAAGTGGAACGAAATCAAATCATCTACCCAGATTTTCACCGAGGTCTTTACCCTTTTCGGAAAAAATATTCGATTTATCTCGCAACTCACGCTGGCGCTCAGCATTTTTCTTACGGGCGGACTCACATTGATTCTGGGGGACGGATTGGGCGAGTTTCTAGGTATGTACGAGTGGGATTCTGATTTCCTCATTGGCATGATCTGGATCTGGGACGATGTCAGTAATTTCTTTGGATTTCAGACCAATCCAGCCATTTTCATGCTGTACATAATTGGACTGGGTGCGATGTTGGTTTCCATTAGTTGGGCCGCACTTAGATCAATGGGGCCAACTAGCTCCTATATTTCCTTCATCAAGCAACATGCAATTTCCAGCGTGATCATCGCGGCTCTGCTCCTTGCTCCACTTTGGCTTAGCGGCTTCTTGAGCTTTATCCTCTCCGCGACCCTTTGGCCCATACTCCTCTTGGTATACGCGTCGAGCATCCACCAGAATCAACACATATTCAAGTCGCTGGGACAGGTCGGGAAATTGCTAAAAAATCGATTTTTGGCTCTGTACGGCTGCACCTTGGTTTTGCTGGCCATTCCTTGGATGGGTATGTTCTTAATTAGCAGCACACTTTGGGACTATGTAGGAGCCTTTATCGAGCTGAACGTGAGCAGCGACTTATCTTGGGCCTACCTCATTCCGTGGGTCGTGTACTGTTGGGCTTCATTCTTCTGTTTGATTTTCTTGTTCAGTCAGTTTATCATTGGGTATCACTTGTTTTATCACTCGGCCAGAGAAGTGCAGACTGCCAGCGACTTGAAAGAACGTATTTCACAAATTCAATTGAGAAAATTATCCTATGGACTGGACCGAGAAGCTCAATAGGATTCTAGCCTTCATCGTTTTGGGCCTTGCAACATTTGCGCTTGTCGCTCAAGACACCCTCCCTTTTCCTCAAGAAAATTGGGACCAGGCGACTGACGGTTTGAAATATGGACCCGTTCAAGATCCTGACGCGCCCGTTGAACGACATATTTCCGGCTCTGGATTTTCATTCACAGGAGGCGATTGGCTATTGTATCTCATCATGGCGATTCTACTGGCTCTTATCATTTTCCTCATCATTAAAGCGGTCGACAAAAGGGGAGCTTCAGGCAAATCAAAAATTGGTGCCAGACGCGATTATAGTTTTGAAGAATTGGAGGAGAATTTAAAGGAGATGGACCTGGATGATTATTTGCGCACCGCGCTGAGCCAAGAGGATTATCGCGCCGCTGTGAGACTGTATTACTTGAAAGTCATTCAACAATTGGATCATCTTGCCCTCATTCAATGGAAGCGAGACAAGACCAACCGAGATTATATACGCGAACTATCGAGCCATCCAAAAAACCCTCATTTTCAACGTCTTACAATAAATTACGAATACGTATGGTATGGTGACATAAGCCTTTCGGTGCAGCAATTCGAAGCTCTCGAGCCCTCGTTTAAGGAATTCATGAACGCGCTAAATTCTCCACATGAATAGCAAGACGAGGATTGCCCTAATCGCTGTTGGCGCCATTTTGCTCCTGACCGTCTTCGTACTAAATCGAGCAGATTCGGATACCTGGATTTTGAGTTTTGACCCTGCCGACAAGACGCCTTATGGTTCTTATGTGCTAGCGCAAATGCTCCAAGCAGAGGTTGATTCAACTGGATTTGTTACGATAGAGGGCTCCCTGCAAGACTCATTGAATCTCGATGAAATTCCTCAAAATTCGAACTATGTTTTTGTAGGAAAAGCGTTTTTCGCCGACTCGGCCGAGATTGACCATTTGATTAAATTTGTGGAAGAGGGCGGACAAGCTTACATAATCAGTAACCGTGTTCCTCGTCAGCTTTTGGAATTGTTTCTCGATCCCTACGAAGATTACGAGCCCTATACCGAATACGAGGTTGACGGTGAGATTACGATCATTCCATACGAATACGAGTACATTGAACGCCACCAATCGGACATGATCCAGGCCGAAATCTTTTCTGACACTACGTACAGCCGTGATGCATTGCTCGCACAGTCGACATTTAAATACGTCGTGAACAGCAAATTCCGCACGCATTCCTGGGCCTATTTCGATGCCATTTTACCCACCGATCTCGCTGAGGACGTGCGCAGCGGTTATTTCCAGGGCGACTATATGAATTTCTTTGAAGGTCATTTAGGCAAGGGCAGTTTTACATTCCATTCCAATCCGGAGATTTTCGCGAATTACTATTTATTGGAAAAAGACAATCAAAAATACCAGCAGCAAGTTTTTGAGAAATTGGGCAATGGAAACATCTATTGGGACGTCGTGAATCATCAATTTCAATCCCTCGGATCGGACATGCCGGCAGGCACGACACAGGGCGCTTTGGTGTTTATTTTGAGTCAGCCCGCCTTGAAATACGCGTGGTATCTGTTACTATTAGGTGCCATGCTTTACCTTCTTTTAGGGGCGCGACGAGCGCAAAATGCCCTTCGGGTTATTAATCCGAATGAGAACACTTCGATCGAATACAGCACGGCAATCGCCGAATTATATCTACAGAAAAACGACCATCGTCGGATCGGACTGTTGGAAATTCAACTTTTCAAGTCATTTTTGAGGGAACGATACGGGCTTTCCATTCATCGCGACGACGAACAAAATCAAAAGATTCTCGATCAATTGGCTTTGAAGTCAAACATTGATTCGGAACACGTTAAACGCCTGTTTACCGCATTTAAAAACTGCCGCGTCGAGTTCAAAGTTAGCGACGAGAACTTGGCACAACTACATCACGACCTCAATCACTTTTATACAAATTGCAAATGAACAACGAGGAAAAAGATCTTCCAGAGAACAATTTGGAACCGAATGAAGCGCAACATTCAGCAAGCGCATCTGAACACACTGCGCATACCGAATCCACGGATCCACCCAAGGAGCAAGCAGCCGAAACACCCGTCAAAGAAGAACCTTTAACGCAAGCGCAGCATGTCGATGTACGTCCGCTACAGGAACATGTAAGACGTGTACGTGAAGAAATAGGGAAAGTGGTCGTGGGACAAGACAACCTTGTCGACATGCTGTTGGCTGCCATGTTTGTCGGCGGACACTGCTTGGTTGAAGGTCTGCCCGGCATTGCCAAAACCCTCACATCAAAATTATTGGCGCAGACCATTTCTTCGAGCTATCATCGGATTCAGTT
>JADFAK010000151.1 GCA_015665315.1 Flavobacteriales bacterium
TCAAAGGGGCTTCATTAAGAAAAGCCATTTTGGAATCGTTAAACCAACAAAATAACTAACATTGTATGATCTTTTTAAGTGGCACCCATACTCCGAAATCCGTGGCATGGATACTCCGAAATACACATACTGCGCATTTTGCCAAGTTCGAGGAGCAAATGACCATCTTTTAGCTTAAAGCATTGTATGCGACAGCAACCTCTTGGAAAACCATCGCACTGGAAAAACTAAAAATCAACCCCGACGCCTGTCCAAAATGCCCCAAAGGAATCCTGGAAGTCGTCGACTCCATCCTACCCACTCGCGGACCGCCCTTATACAAGCTCAAAGCCAACCTAAACTTTTTCAAGAATGACCACTCGCTACAACATATCAATGATGCGGATGCGGGATGTCCACGTCTGCGCACTTCGTAAAACAGAAGCCGAGCCATTTTTGACCGACAAAACATTGAAAAGCAACCAAGAAATAAGACTGCAATCGACTCATCGCCACCTTATTTCCGACCGGTTGAAGGCCTCTGACACAATCAAGCAACACACGAAATTTATTGAATACCCATAGCGTCCAGGCTGGGCGCTACCACAGGAAGAGTACAACACTCGCTCTAATGAACTGCGGCCTTACCGCACCTCATTGGAGCCTAATTGTTGGCAATAGTTTTTTATTTTTTCCTTATTGCTCCGATTAAAAACAAATCTGATGAATCATTCATTTTAATGTTTTTAAACCAAGCATTTTTTTCTTCCAAATGTAATTTTCTGTCAACAATTTTTACGATTTGTCTTTTTTCCCAAAAATCTGCACGTCCATAATATTGTCTAATTTCTAGTACTTGCCCTCTAGAAATTATTTTTTCCAATGCCTCTAATGTAGACCTACCAATATATGCGCCAGCATTCCGTCTTAACTCCCTGAAGTATGAGAATAATACTTCTTGATTTTCATAACCTTCTGAAGACAACAGATTAACAGCAGCAATTGAAATATATTCAGGTAAATAATGTGTTTCTTCCAATAGTTTGCTAAAGTCTTTTCTAATAGATTCTTTTATTTTCTTGGGAATTTTATCTGAATTTTTAATCAGTAAATCCACAACATATGGATTGAATTGAGGGAATCTTTTTAAATGGAGTGGTAGATCTTTAAATTTTGGAAAAAGCTCTTTTACAACGAGTAAATTACAATATTCTTTAAAGTTCTTAGGGGATATAATCTTTTCGTTTTCGATACTCTCAATAATTTCCTTTTCAGATTTTTCCTTAATTTTTCCAATTTCAATTTCTGAAGGAATAATAAATTCAGTTGGGACTGTTCCTGAGTAGTTATATCCAAAATTAATAAACTCTTCCTCTTCTTCTTGGACAGCTTTTGAAGAAGGTTCTTTCCCAAGCTCAGATACATCTTCTAAGGAGGTTTTTCCTTGATTTATATATAAGCCTTCAATAGATAATCTTTCAACTAACAATGACAACCAGTAATGAGCAGTCTTAGAGTCTGGTGCAAAAAACCTATAATCATCAACAAATCGACAGAAATCAACCTTATGAGAAAGGAGGTATTTATCAATATCAATTAGTGCTGCCTCAGCTAAAATCCTACTAGGATTAGAACCAACGGGTAAACCATATGAATCTCTATTTGCCCAAAAAAGAAGTAATTCATTGATAAGTTTGACTACATTTTTATTGATCGGTAGAGATAAGAGAACGGATTCAAGTCGATGTAAATTTAAGCGGTCATAGAAGTTAGATATATCCGTTTTTACAAGAATGTTTACGGAGTCTTCTTTTATTCTATTATTAGCATGCTCATTAAATGTTTTGAAATTATATTTTGGGTCAAATAATTTCTTGCCTTCTTCTTGAACACTAAAACGGTATGAGAATATTCGATTATCGGTTTTGTTAATTCTGCTCTTTTCAATTACATCACCTAATAGAAGTGTCAAAACCAAGTATTTTAACGTGTCCATTGGCTCTATTAATGCACATTTCCTAAAGTCAAAGGCTTCTTTTTTAGGGTAAAGCACATGACATAATGGATGTACTTTTAACGTAGTTAAACCATTTCCGTTTTCAATAGTTTCCTTCTCGATAGCTTTAGAAACTGCCGATTTAATTTCTTCGTAGATAGAATTTTTAAAAGGAACGTTATCAAGTAAATCAACTTCAAATGGTCTAGGGAAAATATCAGTAAGACCTTCCTCATAGACATTGTTTATCGCTGTTTTTATTGCTTTTTTTAATTCCATATTTATTATTGCCAACGGTTAGCATATGGCAAGTAGGGCAGTAGAAAGCGATAATCTTTCAAGTTTGCACTGAGCCAAAGCGTTGTATTTTGTTTTTATCTTATTCATTTTAAAAGCCAAATCAACGATTTGGCGGTGTTTTTAAATAGCACTAACCTTTGGTTAACCACCGAACGCCCTATTTGCTATATACAATGTTGCACTCAACCTGCGGTAGCTAAAGAACCTCTTCGCCCTTGGTCGAGTATACGCTCATAAAACTATAAAATTATGAGTACGATTTTAAAAAAAGTATCCGTGGGCGCAAATTAGGCTCCGATTCCCCCAAAACGCTTATTGCACGAGCCAAGCGCGAAGTGCCAGGGTTTACTGCGCATTTTGCCAAGTTCGAGGAGCAAATGACCATTGGAGGATACTCCTCGAGCACTTTGTTCAATTACTCCAGAGCGGTGGCCAAGGTGAGTCTTTATTTCAAAAAGTCCCTGCTTGACCTGGATCCCGACGAGGTCAATGAGTTCCTCTTTCAACTGGCCAAAGAGAAAAAGGCCAGTAGCACTTATTTTAAACATGCGGTGTACGGACTGCGCTTCTTCTTTCGCTTGTACGATTTGGAAGATCGTGTTCTTAGACTGCCCACCATCAAGAACGACAGAAAGGTTCCCGTTGTGCTGTCGAGGGACGAACTCAAACGCCTTTTTATTGCTCCCCAACGACTAAAACAACGCGTGCTGTTGGCGCTTATCTATTCGGCTGGTCTTCGCGTGAGTGAGGTCTGCAATTTGAAAATCAGCGATATCGATGGTGATCGCATGCAACTTCGGGTGGTTAAAAGCAAGGGGAGCCGCGATCGTTTTGTCCCTTTGAGCTCTTTGATTCTTAGCGGCTTGCGCAAATATCTTTTGAGCTCAAAACCCATAACCTACTTGTTCAACGGAAAAGAAAAAGGAATGCCATTGGGAACCTCTGCTGTCCAACAAAGCTTTCGTCTGGCCCTAGTAAAAGCCCAAATCATCAAAGAGGTAAGCGTCCATTCCTTGCGACATAGCTACGCCACACATTTACTGGAAGAGGGCGTGGACATTGTCACGATCAAAGAACTGTTGGGACATGCAAGCATCCAAACGACCATGGTCTACTTGCACGTGGCCAAAGTGCATCGAACAAATGCGCACAGCCCTTTTGATAGGCTTTATCAGGACGAGAGCAAGAAGTGAAGCCTCGGCATGAACTTTCGGAAGTAGTCCAACTTTACGGCACAGCGTTTTTAGAAAAGCACCCCCAACGTTTTCAAGTAATAAAAACGCTGGATGCTATTGCGAGGTGTAGGACGGCGTCTTTGGGCGGACATGTATGCAGCTGCACGACATGCGGACACAAGCGGTATTTTTACAATAGCTGCCGGAATCGCCATTGCCCAAAATGTCAGGCCATAAACAGGGAAAAGTGGATCGTTCAGCGCGAGGCCGAGTTGCTTCCTGTCACCTACTTTCACATGGTCTTTACCTTGCCCGAAGAGCTTCGTCCGTTGGCACTAAAACACCCAAAGGAAGTGTACAACGCACTATTTAACGCTGCTTGGAACACGGTAAAAACGCTTTCTGGCGATCCAAAATACTTGGGCGCAAAACCCGGCATGGTGGCCATACTCCACACCTGGGGGCAACAGCTATGGCTGCACCCTCATGTGCATTGCATCGTTCCTAGTGGAGGTATTACGTCAAAAGGAAAGTGGAAGAACAACCGCCACAAGGGCAAATACCTTTTTCCGCAAAAAGCGATGAGCAAGATCTACCGCGCCAAATTCATGGCTCACCTTCGAGCGGCAGGAGTACTTGTTCCTCAAGACGTTGCCAAAGCGGTTTTTAGCAAAACATGGATCGTCTATGCCAAAAGACCGTTTTCATCTCCAGCGACAGTCATTGAATACTTGGCCAGATATACGCACAAAGTAGCCATCTCCAACCATCGCCTCATCAGCGTGGACAATAAAAAAGTCTGCTTTCATTACAAAGACTACAGGCAAGCAGGCATAAAAAAGCAGACGACCATGGAGGCCTGTGAGTTCTTGAGGCGATTTTGCCAGCACATACTACCAAAAGGCTTTGTGAGAATCAGGCACTACGGAATCTTGGCGTCCAAAAACAAAGCCAAGGAACTGAATCTAGCCAAAACAGATCTCGGCCTAGAAAAGTGGGAAAAGGTAAAGGTGTCTTGGAAAACCATCGCGCTGGAAAAGCTAAAAATCAACCCCGACGCCTGTCCCAAATGCCCCAAAGGAATCCTGG
Source organism: Flavobacteriales bacterium (assembly GCA_015665315.1). GTDB lineage: Bacteria > Bacteroidota > Bacteroidia > Flavobacteriales_D > Sanyastnellaceae > JADFAK01. The sequence goes on from JADFAK010000151.1 coordinate 4,540, forward strand.
AAGTCGTCGACTCCATCCTACCCACTCGCGGACCACCCCTATTCAAGCTCAAAGCCAACCTAAACTTCCTGCAAGAATGACTACACGCTGCAACATATCAATGATGCGGATGCGGGATGTCCATGCCTGCGCACTTCGTAAAACAGAAGGAAAACCCATTTTGATCGACAAAAAATCGAAAAACATCAAGAAAACAAGTTTGCAATCGACTCAATACCACCTTCTTTCCGACCGGCTGAAGGCCTCTGACACAATCAAACAACACAAGAAATTTATTGAATACACATAGCGTCTGGGCTGGGCGCTACCACAGGAAGAGTACAACAGTCGCTCTAATGAACTGCGGCCTTACCGCACCTCATTGGAGCCTAATTGTTGTAGCCAGTTTTTTTCTATATTTTTTTTCCAATTCCTTTGCAAAACCTACTTTGTCTTTTCTTAGGAATTCTATAACATCACCATTTACAATGTTCGGGTGAACGTCTCTTAGATAACTATCACTCCAAGTTCCAAGTTCCACAAGAATTGGAGTTAATGCCAATCCTTTTTCAGTTAAGAGATAGAGATTGGTCTTTTTATTATTTGGTCGTTTTGTTTTTATGATAATGCCAAATTCTTCCAGCAGTTTGAGTTTGGTTGAAAGAATATTGGTCGCAATAGCTTCTTCACTTTCAGTAAAATCTTTGAAGGTTTCCTTGCCCTCGATAAGCATCTGCTTTACAATAACCAACATCCACCTGTCTCCCAAAACATCAAGGGCAGAAGTGATTACACAATTACATCTAAATTTTGGTACCATTTTTTAAAACTCTGGTCAAAATGTAAAGATACGAAAAAAAACATTATTACTTGCAAAATGAAATTAACTCTAAAATTACTTGCAAAACAAAAGTATTATCGTACCTTTGCTTGCAAAACAAAAGTAATAATTTTTAATTAAAAAGTTGAAATCATGAGTAAAAGAGTATTATTAACAGGAATTTCTGGCTTTGTTGGACAGCATTGTGCTGTTGAACTATTGAAAAATGGATATACGGTAAGAGGTTCGGTACGTAATCTTTCTAAAGAGCAAGAAGTTCGTAAAGGCATTGCAAAAATAATTGATACCAAAAACAACTTAGAATTTTGTGAGCTTGATTTACTAAGAGACAATGGTTGGGACAAAGCAATGGAAGGTTGTGATTATGTATTGCATGTTGCTTCTCCATTTGTAATTGCCGAGCCAAAGGACGAAAATGAAATGATTAAACCTGCGGTAGAAGGAACACTTAGGGCATTGAAAGCAGCGAAAAAAGCAGGCGTTAAAAAGGTCGTTTTGACTTCTTCGACCGTAGCAATGGCAGGTGATAAAAAGAAAAATCATCTGACCCAAAAGAGTTGGACTAATGCTAAGACGGATAAGGTATCTGTGTACATGAAAAGTAAAACCTTAGCCGAGAGAGCCGCTTGGGATTTTTACAATAATCAAACCACTGGCGATAAAATGGAATTGACGGTAGTCAATCCAGGTCCAATTTACGGGCCAACATTAACTGGCAATCTTACTGGTGCTTCCATGAGCATGATAAAGGATATGATTACAGGAAAAATGCCCATGCAACCGAATGCACATTATGTAATGTCAGATGTAAGAGATATTGCTAAAATACATGTAGCTGCTATGGAAAACATGAAATCCAATGGAGAACGTTTTATTGTTACCTCCGAAAAACTATACTCTTTTGTTGGTGTCGCTTCCATATTGAAAGAAAATGGATTTAAAAAAGCGAGTCCAAGAAAAGCACCAAGTTTTATGGTTAAGTTTATGAGTCTATTTAATAGAGAAATGAAGGGCATGTTGCCATTTGTTGATGCAGAGGTAAGTGCTGATATTTCTCAAACCAAACAGGTTTTTAATTGGAAACCGCTTCCTTTTGAACAGACTGTTTTGGATACAGCTCGGTCTATTCAGCCTCTGCTTTAGTGGAGTTTGACTTTCTTTACTAAATCCAGAATTGTATTATGCTGTTCTGGATTTTTTTTAATTGGCTACAACAACCGTATATGCGTATTGCACAATCCGTGCTAATATGTGTATTGCACATATACCTTTTGTAGGTTCGGACTAATCTAGCAAATTTTTAATCGTTTTAATGTGATTTATTGCAATATGCGTGTAAAGTTCTGTTGTCTTGGAATTGTTGTGGCCGAGTAGCGATTGG
>JADFAK010000210.1 GCA_015665315.1 Flavobacteriales bacterium
TCTCCGGGCATTTCAATGTGAGCAATATTATTCAAATACAAGACAGGAATTTTGTCATGAACTCGGTCGGACTAAACGTCGATTACAAGTTTTTCAATTCCAATACTTACCCAGGCCCAACGACGGGTATGAATATTATGTATCCCAACGATCTTTTGGTTCAACTGCATTATCGTTTGGGGTTTGGGTTTCGACTGCGCCAGAACTTGTTTGTGATTCCTTCCATTGAAACGCCCATACTCAATATCGTGGCTTTTGACGATGGCAAGTCGACGCTCCAGTATTTCAATTCACGTTACCGGCCTATCATTTTTTCCATCCGATTTCTGTTGTTGGACAAGAAAAAATTGGTCGACTGTACCGGAAAAGGTAGCGGGAAAACGGGCCATCAGTTGTGGGACAAGAAGATGGGAAAGAAGTACCGCAATTGATTATTTGTCGGCATCCTGGCACAACTCAACCAGCACCCCATTGCTTGATTTCGGATGCATAAAAGCAATGATTTTCCCGTCGGCACCTTGCTTGGGCTTCTCGTGAATCATCCTGTATCCTTTGTCCATCAACCGTTTAATTTCGGCATGAATGTCCTCTACTGCAAATGCGATGTGGTGCATTCCTTCGCCGCGTTTCTCGATGAAGTTGTGAATCGGACTTTGGTCGTGGGTGGCCTGTAAAAGTTCGATTTTACTTTCCCCGATTTTAAAGAAGGAGGTGATCACCCCTTCCGATTCTACGACTTCTTCCTTGTAAGGTGGAGTTCCCAGTAGATCGGTAAAAATTTCATTCGAAGCTGCAAGATCTTTCACAGCAATGCCAAGGTGCTCGATTTTATTCATGCACCGAAATTAAGGCAATTCAATAAGATGTGGGCTATTTCTTGGTGACGACCGAACCAAAATGTGATCCAAAATTTACGTAGTATCTCCCCGGTTTGAGCTCTGCGGTGTCGATAAACGGCCCGTAGCCCGCAGCTACAAGTTCCCCATATTCACTGTAAAGTTCGAAATCGGTAGGGCGTGAAAACTCAATCTTGTCGAAAATCTTGGTTCGCAGCAACTCGGCATCTTCCACGTCGGCCGAAATGCTCACGGGCTCCGAGTAACGAATGCCCTCACTGTCTTCCTGTTTTACGCGGAAAAGATTCTGTCCTTTCACGAGGCGCACTGAAGTAGAGTAGGAGTTCTCGATGTCCGACCCACGGCCAATGACTTCACTCACAGCCACCCATTTGTTCCACTTAAACTGTTCAACGACATAAGGTAGGATCCCTGATTCCTTGCTGGTGGTCCAGGCCAATTTCCCGCTGTGTTCAATGGTCATTCCACCCATTTCGAAAGTCGATTGCGGATGGATGGATTCTGGATTAATTACTTTGGGCGTGCAATCGTCCTTGGAACGAATAATCACTTCCAAAGGTGCGCCGATTTCGAGGTTAAACTGACCAAGGTCAATCGCAAATGCGCTGGAATTTACTTCGTCAGAGGTGATTTCTCCGTTCACCAAAACTTGGTATACACAGAATCCAACACCTTCACCCCCAAATGGGTTTTTAACGTAAATGTCTTTGCCTTGATACACTCCTTTGAGCACCATGTCAACAGCGCTCGTGGTGAAGCCTATTGTCAAGAGACACAAGAATAAAGCTATGCGGTTTATCATTGAATTGTGGTTGTATAGTGATCCAATCTACTGATAAAGGTAACAAATCATTTTTTCTGAATCGAGGCGATGGCTTTCTTCATGCGATCGAGCTGCATCGCGGTGAATTCTCCGTCCGGTGAGGTTCGTATAAAATAAGGCGATCCGCCAATTTCGTGATGCCCCATGTAATGATGAGCGTGCACTTTTCCGTCGGGCAAAGTCGATTGATAGTCGTACTGCTTTGCTCCCACATTGTGGAATGTGAATGTCATAAATTGATCATTTTGCATCTCACTTTTCTCTGCTTCAACATCAATCACATCATCAATCACTTGCAAGTTGAAATTGTCGCCAATGCTTATTTCCAAATGACCCAAACTCTCGTCATAATCAATGTGAGCTGGCTCGTCGGCAATCAAGGTTTTCGGCAAAACGATGCTCATCTCGAATCCCGGCTCTGTAATCACGAAAAGTGAATCGTCATGACCAAGTTCGCGTCCATCACCCTCTATCGATCCTGCTTTGTCGGAACAACTGCCTAAGCCAATCATACATATCGCCATAAGCGAAACAAGAAAATGTCTGTTGAGTTCCATAGTTACTTATTTAATCTCTTCATACGAATATATCGCGTTTGGGTTGCCCTAAAACGGGTTCAATGAGAAATGATGAGTGATGCCTTGTGAATTAGTCAGTCTAAACTGATCTAGGATCGGGAGGTATGTCTGTTTAGACAGGTAGCCCGATCAACGATGTGGCAAGAGTTGTATCGTCTTGATTTGGGAAAATTGATCAGGCACAAAGAAATAGTTGTAAAAAGTACACTAATTAGTTAACTTTGAACAGTGGTTAGGAAGATTGTCATCTACAAAAAGTACTTCAGGGAATTCTATCAGGAGCAGAATCCAAGGGTGCAGGAAAAAATTGAATATGCGTTGGACTTGATTCGTTTTGAGCAACGTGTTCCAAAGTCATTTTTAAAGTTCCTGACTGGTACTGACGGTATTTATGAGGTAAGAGTGAATGCAAATAATACAAATGTCCGAATCTTCTGTTTTTTCGACAAAGGCAATCTAGTTGTACTGGTCAATTCAATGACGAAGAAAACACAAAAGACGCCTATCAAAGAGATAAAACTAGCTGAAAAATTGAAAAAGGAATACCTAAAAGAACGTTATGGATAGTCAAAAGAATATTACCGATTTCGAAGATCTGTTGGGTGAGAAGTACGGTCAGAAAGGAACTGAAGAAAGAGATAAATACGAAGCCGATTCTCTGGCTTTTCGGCTAGGGGTAATGCTGAAAGAAGCTCGGAAGGAAGCAAATCTCACACAAGAAGAACTGGCGGATAAAACGGGGACCAAGAAGAGTTACATTTCTCGAATTGAACGAGGTATGAGCGATATTCAACTCTCCACTTTTCATCGATTGATCGAAATGGGATTGGGACGAGATCTGAATATTTCTATAAAGTGAAAGCGCAGTATGCGCGCATCGCACGGAACAAAGTGCTTTCAATCGGACTGAGAAGTATCCTCGAATTTTCCTTTTTGACTTCAATGTGAACCGTATCTTTGCCGCATGGATTTGAATTTGAAAGGAAAAACGGCCGTTGTTTGTGGAAGTACACAAGGAATTGGTTTAGCATGCGCAAATGAATTGGCTTCGCTCGGAGCCAAAATAGTCGCCGTAGCGCGGAACGAGGAAAAGCTCAAAGCGATGTGTGCAAATCTCGAAAAACAGCATCCGGCCGGACATAGCTACATCGTAGCCGATTTCTCTCATCCCCAAGAATTATCCGATGCCATCGACGCATGGGCCAAAGACAATCGGGCCAATATCCTTATCAACAATACTGGAGGCCCTCCGGGCGGACAAGCAATTGACGCTGATATTGAGGAATTTAGAATTGCGTTTAACAACCACCTGGTATGCAACCACATCCTAGCCAAGGCCCTTGTGCCGGGCATGAAGGAAGCAGGCTACGGAAGAATCGTCAATATTATTTCAACTTCAGTGAAGCAGCCTTTGGCAAATCTGGGTGTGTCCAATACCGTGCGAGGCGCCGTTGCAAGTTGGGCCAAGACTCTGGCCAATGAACTCGGACAATTCAATATTACGGTCAACAATGTCCTTCCTGGGGCTACGGATACAGTCAGATTGAAGTCCATCATAGAGACCAAGGCAGAAAAAACGGGTGGTGATTTTGACGCTATCCAGCAGCAAATGGCCAATGCAAGTCCGATGAAGCGTATCGCACGCCCTGAAGAAGTAGCCAATGCCGTGGCCTTTTTAGCGTCGCCCGCAGCGAGCTATATCAATGGGATCAATGTACCTGTAGATGGCGGACGGACCGGAAGTCTGTAAATAGTAAAATTGTCCTAGACCAATCGATGCTCGTAGGCTTTTTGCAAGGCTTCCGATTTGTTGTGAACTTCCATCTTTTTGTAGATGTTTTCGATATGTCGGCGCACTGTAAACGGACTGATGATCAGATTGGATGAAATTTGGTTGTAGTTCAATCCTTTGCACAATTGTTTCAAAACCTCTAGCTCTCTTTTCGACAGGTCAAAATCCTCTTGAGGTTGATTGATGTTCTGCGGATTTTGGATGATACGCAGGGCTTTACGCGCTATGGAAGGTGACAAAGGCGCACCACCATTCAGAATTTCATGCACGCTGTCGAACAAATCTTGTGGTGAACTTTCTTTGATGAGGTAACCTATGGCCCCCGCTTGAATGGCCGAATAGATGTGCTGCTCGCTGTCCAAGACTGTGAGCATAATGGTCTTTATGTGAGGAAAGCGCTTGCTTACTTCTTGGGTCGCTTCTATGCCGTCCATAACTGGCATCTGAATATCCATGAGAATAACATCGATGTTGGAATCGCTTTCCAATTTCGAAAGTAAATCCTCACCATTCAAGGCATGAAACTTCACTTTGAATTCATCAAAGAGCCCCAGCTTGTTGATCAGAGAATTTGCCAAAAAACTATTGTCTTCGGCAAGAGCGATTTTAACCATGGTACAAATATGCAGTGCAATCTCGCTACTGGCAATAGGACAAAGGACCTATTTTGACGAAATAATAAGTTGAATGCTCGTTCCTTCACCAAGAGAAGAATTCATGGTCATGGTCGCCCCGGCTTCCTTTGCACGTTGTTCCATTCCTCGAATGCCCGTTCCATACTTTGGCAAACTCAAATCCATGCCTATTCCATCATCCGAAACAAGAATTTCAATTTCGTCGCCTGTTCCCTTGATGCGCACAGCTATCGTTGAGGCCTCAGCATACTTGACGGCATTGTTAATGGCCTCCTGTATGATACGGTATAAGTTGATCGTTTGAACAGGGTTGAGCTCAAAGTCATTGTAAGAAGCTGCCTCGAATGTGATCTCACTTGAAGCAAGGGTGTTGCATTGAATACAATACTGTTCGGCCCGCCCCACGAATTCGGAGAAAAAAATCGTTCGATCACTCACGGCCCAGATCGTTTCACGGAGCTGACTCATCGTGTCCCGGGCGAAACTGTTGATCATCCCAATCTGCGTTGAATCTCCTTTATTCTTGTACAATTCGATGTCGAGCGAAGAAATAATATGCGTCAAACGGGCGCCAATGTTATCGTGGAGCTCAGCTGAAATACGCAGTCGCTCGTCGTTCACCTTGCGATCGGCTTGCTCGCGTCGGAGCATTTTCCTGGTCTGAATAAAACGAACCAATCCGATGAGACCGATAATGATCAAAATAACCGTCAGGGCAATGATCAGCTTAAACCAGATGGTGAGCCAAAACGGAATCAATCGATCCAAAGTCCAGGTGTATTCTTGTGTGCGATGAGTAGACTTGTTTTTAACGACAATGGTCAGGAGCGTTTCGCCTGGTTGGACATCGAAGTTGATGTAATCACCGGCTTCAAAAGGGGCCGATAATTCGTTTACTTGGTATGCATATTCGAAGATGTTCTTATCTAAAAGGGAGACAGGGAGCATTTGAATATTCACCGACCCAGCTTCTGCCGAAATTTCTATCGGCTGCCCTGGGAAAATAGTGGCGCCTTGATTTTTGAGGAGGATCTGTGGAGTGAGGATGGGTTTACCGACTATGCTGTCATTGAATTTGAAAGCTCCGTTAATTCCACAGAGCATGAAGTCTCCATCTCCGAAATTCTGCATTCCGTTTTGACTATTCTCCAGAATTGGAAACCCGTTTTCATTGGTGTACGGACGATTATTTTTTCCATCCAATCTGTAAGAAGCCGTGGTCGAAGTGATCCAAAGAATGGAATCGGCCTGATTTTCGATTTCGAGTAAATTGGATCCAAGAAAGGATATAGGCACTAGCGTGTCGCCATGTGAAACCATGAGTCCGCCACCGTACGAGGCGTAGTATTGGGTTCCTTGGTAGGTTGTTGACGAACTGATGATTTGTTCCTCTTCAGCCGTCATACCTTCGAGAATATGAAAGTCCCTACTCAGCTTATAAGCTCCCGATATAGCCGATACAATGTAATATTCGTCCTGATTATCGATGGACATAACATAACCCCCAATTCCTAGAGTGGAATAGGGGATGCTTTTCAAAAAGGTTCCAGATGAGTCAAGTTGTATGAAGGCGTATTTTGTGCACGCCAAATAGCCCTTTTCATTTGCAAGAATTTGCAGAACCGTATTGTCTAAAACATTCCCCGGGTTGTTATAAGCGGCAATGAGTTGTCCGTCTACGTACTTTAAAATTCCTTCGGTTGCCGATCCGAGCAGAACAAAATCGATTGCTTCGCAAGACGAGGTTAGTTTTTTTTGCCGCGTTAATAATTCAATGGGATGGGGCTTGCTTCGACTCGACATCTCTTTGACACCCTCTCCGGTTAGAGCGAAGAGCAGGCCTTCAAATTCGAAGCTACCCCAACAAGCAATGCTCCTGTTTTCGGTTGGTACCAAATTGTAATATTGATTTTGGATAATATTCGAGTGAATGACAAGCAATCCATGGTCGGCAGTTCCAATCCAGAGGTTTC
>JADFAK010000076.1 GCA_015665315.1 Flavobacteriales bacterium
CCGAATATCGCGAATCATGGTTTTCATCCCGTCATAATCGCGTGGAAGTTTTGTAGATGCGGCAATTCTGACTATAAACGCGAGCTGCCAATTGAGAATATTGACTAAGATTGCTTTTTCGACCTACCTCCTGTCCCGTAGGGACAAAATATCGGTAGCCGAGAACCCTCATCATGACATCCCGTGCTGTGGGTACGGAATTCCTTTGGCTAGATTTTGTGAAACACCTACGATTTCACGCATAAACGGAAGACATTGGTTAATATTGGTGCTACTTTACGGATAGTCATTCTCTTTTTTAATGGTAGCTTTATGCTGTTCGAAGGACCAGGAAATAGAATTGAAGTGAAGGGTGCTTTCGAAGGACTTAGATTTGAAGAAGATTAACAAGATGAAATTAATAGAAAACGAGCAGATTCTGTGGGAGTCGAAGAACAAGCAGCAATTGCTCACGACGCATAGATTGCGGGAAATGAATAAGAGTTTTTTGGGCAGTAGTATCAAGAGCATTATGTTGGAGGAGCTCACGTACTGCGAATTGCGCACGATTCGGCAATTTGGCTTTTTGCGGAAGGCGGTATTGTGGTTTCTGCTTATCAACGGATCGATTTTCTTGCTCAACCATTATTTATTTAATGCCGAATTGATCAAATGGTTGTTTGGCGAAGTGCATATTGGTCAGGATTCGGTGCAAATGGTGTTCAACGTGTCCATTCTTGTGGCGGTCATTTATTGCGCGCTCTTTGTATTCTCGATCAAAAAGGTTTTTTCGTTTCACGCCAACAATAGGTCGATTGATTTCCAATTGCGTTGGGTTGATTTTGAGGAGCGAGAAAGCTTTATTAGTAAAGTCGAGGAGGCGAAGGATAAGCGAGGTAAGCGTTAACACGGGAATTGTACTGATTGAATTAAAATGGAACTAATCGAAAACATCCAACAATGGCTGATTGATCATCCGATGGCCACCAATGTCATTAAGTTTTTAATGTGGATTGGTCTGGTATTGATTCTCATCGCTTGGCTCAGGCGTTGGATGAAAAGGAAGCTCGTCGACAATGCGGCGAAGTACAAGGCACAAAAGGGTATTGAGGTTATTGGATACATTCTGGTAGCCTTGATCACGATTTCCTACTTTACGGGTAATATCAAAGATTTCGGTTTGGCTGTCGGTCTGCTCACCGCCGGCATCACCATCACGCTTCAAGAGCTTATTCTAAGCATAGCAGGCTCCTTCTACATCTTCTTTGTGCGGGTGTACAAGCCCGGCGATAGGATCGAACTGCACGGCATCAAGGGCGACGTCATAGACATCGATAGTATCTACACGACCATGATGGAAATAGGCGAGTGGGTGTCGAGCGATAACTATAGCGGTCGGATTGTCAAATTGAGCAACGCCTTTGTCTTCAAAGGTCCGGTCTACAACTACTCGCAAGACTTCCCCTTCGTATGGGACGAGTTTAACTTGCCTATTCGGTATGGCTCCGACATCGAATTGGCCAAGAAGATTATGATCGACGTGGCGCAGGAGCAGCTTTCGGGCTATGTGCAAGAGTCGATGGCCCAATGGAAGGGAGTGGTGGAGAAGTACTACATCGAGGACGCGCAAGTGGAGCCCACGTTGGCGATTACGATGAATGACAATTGGATTCAGTTCAACCTGAGGTATATTGTGGACTACAAGAAACGCCGATTTACGAAGAACTTACTGCACGAGGAAATGGGCAAGCGCATTCGGGAGAGCGGTGATAAGGTTCAACTTGCTTCGGCGACCTTCGAGATTGTGAAAATTCCAACTTTGGGGATTTCAAAATCTGACGATTTGAAATAGAGCAAGAGGAAGAGAAAAGAGGAAGAGATAAGTGGGGCTAGGCGTATTGCATTAGAGCGACCAATTTCCATTTCGAAAGTCCAAAATTCTATTTCTAAAATCTATTGACTAAACACTTGCTCATGCTCTATTATAAAAAACTTTTCCTTGTCTGTCAATGTGATCAATAAATTCAGGATTTGAAAGCTGATGGTAAATGGATATGTCAAATTTGAGCGGTAGCATTAAATCATCTAGGTCAAATTCGATTTTCAATTGCAGACTAAAATCGACTTCATTTCCTTTTAAGCAGAGATCAATATCGGAAGCAGGTTTATAGTTGCCCATCGCGCGTGAGCCGTAGATTAGGACCTTGTCTACCTGTTTGTATTTCGCGAAAACCGCTTTGATTTTAGCGATATCTTCCGGTTTTAAACCTGAATTCTTCATGTTGTTATAGCTTTCACTGATCGGCGCTTAGTTTGGCTTGCATCGTGTCCTGAAAAGCGACAAAAGCTGGATAGTAGTCATTTAGTATCTTGGAAAAGATTTCATCAGCCGTTTTCTCATTGTATGTGTGCGAAGTTTTATTTCGACTCCCTATCATATCCATCCACACTTGCCCATCTGAAATCAAATGCAATTGAAAAGCCTCTCTTGTGGAGTCTCGGCTACCACCGATGTTAGCATTTCCTTGATACGCGACATAGTCCTTCATGACGTTCCAAGCCAATTCATGGGTGTATTTAAAACGCTGAATCAATCCGTCTTTGACGATTTTATCCAGTACAGTTCCCGCTTTCTTGCTTTGTTCGATCGCTTTTTTCAAGCTCATCTTCTGATCAACATACTCCACCGCTTGGGAGAGTTTTTCGAGTGCTTTGACAAAATTTGAAAATCGGAATTCCCATCTGACATCCTGTTCCATGCTTAAAATTACTTTTTAGTTTCGAATCAAGGAGAAGATCAAGGTCTTTGTTGAGATGTACTGTTGAATGGACAAGAAAAGTAGGAGGTAAACCTTTTGGAAATGGCTTTTTGACGATAGAGCAATAATTTTATCTCATCCTCTTCCTCTTTTTAATAATTTGCGCTCGTCGCTAATCCCAGTAGATGTTAAGAACCGATTCCAAGAATGCCGACTTCATAAAGCTCGTAAAACAGCTCGACGCCGACTTAGCAGCTCGCGATGGGAAGGATCATGATTTTTACGCCCAATTCAACACGGTTCAGGCCTTGAAAAACGTAGTGGTGATGTACGACAACGACCTGCCTATTGCGTGTGGAGCCATCAAGCAATTCGAAGACGAGGCTATGGAGATCAAGCGCATGTACGTCGTACCGCAATACAGAGGAACGGGCATTGCGACTCAAATACTAGATGAACTAGAGACTTGGACGAGGGAGCTAGGCTTTTCGAAATGCATCTTGGAGACCGGCAAGCGTCAGCCCGAGGCTATAGCGCTTTATCGGAAAAACGGGTACTTGGTAATGGATAATTACGGGCCTTATGAGGGGGTGGAGAATAGTGTGTGTTTTTCGAAAATATTGAAATAGAGCAAGAGATAAGTGGGTAAAGCCATATTGCGATAAATCCACCAAATGTCCATTTCCATTTCGATTTACCATTTCGATTTCGAAAGCCCTAAAGTGTATCAGATTTCTAAAATCAATTAACCACCCAAGCGCTATTCATGGTACAAAAACAAAATCCCATCATAAATCGCCTGCGATAAAATAGAGTGGTGGTCGGCATTTTCGTATTGCGTGAATTGGTAGTCGAAATTTTCCTTATTGGCGGCGGTGAGTATTTCGTGTGCTTGCAAACAAGGGCTGACGATCAGCTTGGATTCGCTGCCGCCGTATGAGAAGTGAACAGAGGCATGGTTTTGGTCTGCGAGAAAGTTGGCAAACCGAGCTTCGTTGATCATTTCGGGTTTATTCCACCACAGCGAAGGGGAGATCATGATGTAGTCGGAAAATAATTGCGGTTTTTGCTGAAGAGTGTAGAAGGCAAACAATCCGCCATACGAGTGCCCCAGTAGACCTCTATCCTTCGTGACATTGGGATACTTATCTTCGACAAAAGGAATGGCTTTGGTTTCAAGAAATTCGAGGAATATGGAAGCTTCGCCTGTGGTTTCAGGATTAAGCTCTATGCTATTTTCGCCCGTACCGGCGTGCATCGTGAATTTCATAACCGACAGGTCGTAGTCAGATGGCGTGAAGTCCAAAGTCCTATGCACGTTCCAGTCTTTGAGCGCGCCTTTGACCGAAATCCCTACCAAAATGACATCATCGACTTTGTTCGATAAATTCAGCACAGCATAGGACCCCTGTATCATTTCAGACAACCACCAACTGTCTAGGTAGTAGAGTGTTTTATAGGATTTATCGGAGCTGTAGTTGGTCGGTAAGGTGATTTTTAAGCTGTATTCCTTATTCGCCTTTGAGGTCACCTCATGGGTTTCTGTAGTACTACCATACGTTGAAACTTGGCCTTGTAGGTTGGCCTGAACCAGTAGAAAAGCTGGTAATAAAAGAATAATTCGTAATCTCATGTTTAACTAGATTGAGTTTTTAGGGAAAGGAAATAGACCTTAGTAAATTGTTGGGTTTGATCATTTATTCGAAATCACGTTGCTCGATGACCTATGGTTTTAATAGTGGCTTTTCAAAGTGTCGATAATCAGTCGATCAAGTAACTGGTTGGTCGGGCAAAGAAACTAGAGCATGCTTTCGATTAAGCGGTAAAAGTGAAGTTTCGTCGTCGATACCTGCTTCCCTTAGGCGTATAAGTGATCCAAAATTTCTTGCACTGATAATCAATTTATCTCTTCCTCTTTTCACTTCCTCTTGCTCTAATTAAATCCAAAATTTTAATCAAAATGTTCATCAATCTCCAAAATCAAGGCCTCTCCATTGGTCTTGAAATTCGTCAATTCTTTGGCATATATTCCATAGACGACTGAATACAAGGCAACGTTGTTTTTTGCCTTTGGATTATACAAAACGTAATCGATGAAACCTTCTTGATCTACTTCCAGCACATAGTCTGAAAACCAATCGAACTGCCCCATTTCCATCATATTGTTCGAGAATACCCCAGCCATTTCTTGAAGTCCCACTTCAATCTCGACGATATGTTTGTTGTAAAATAAGTTGATTTTTGACACCAGGTTTTGTCCCATATTGGCCGACTGGTTGGGACGTGCTTTGAGCAGTTCGAATCCGCGCAGATTGAGATTGAAATCTTTAAAACCTCCCAAAACATTTCTGTAATGCTGATTGGACATCCAATCTTTGGGGGTGAGTTCGCCATGCAGCACGTCCTCAAACACGGGCTTTCTTGTTTCTTCGTAGTTCTTCACAAAAGCCTCTATTTCGACGATGTCATTTCTCAGATCCTCTTGAGTAATCCGATAAATGGCTTCGAGTGCCGCTTGCTGCTTGCGCCCTTCATTCCAGTTGTTTACCTGCAAGGCCAGCAAGATCCCGATCATAACCAAGGTAATCTCCCCAATGGCATAAATCAGGTACCTGGTGAGTTTGTTTTCGGTCAGCAGTCGCTGTCGTATTTTTCGAAAGAATGTGATCATAGGAAAGGATTCGTCATAGCAGTTAGTATCAGCACAAGGCTCAACCACGCAAGGTAATTCTTTGAAACACAATCGGCCTAAATAATTGGATTAGATGTTTTCCTTCGATCCTTCCATTTTTCCTCAGCCATTCGGCAAATGGTCAAGTACAGCAGCAGAGGAAAAATCTGGCCTTCCCCTTTTCAACAAAAGCTCATCCCAACTAGAAAAGTCACCCAAGGGATCAAGCCAATTTTTCATTCTGAATTTTCAATTTATAATTTAGAAAGGTCCGGCCTTTGAATAAGATTCGTGTTGACTCATTTCGACGGCGCGATGTGACATTTACCGACAGGCGAAAGTGCGTCAGAATCGCTTCGCTCAAGGACCTCATTTTGACGACATGATTTAAAGAGGCAGTCGAGCAAAGAAACTGGAGTACATATCACATTTCTTGTAAAAGTTGAGTTTCTTAGTCGAGACTGATCAAGCAAAAGTGACGGAAAGTGAAGGATTAAGATTAACAATCGGTGGTAGGTGTGACCCATACTGGGTCAGGTTGTATCTTCGACTTGCAGTTATAAAGATGCGACCCATACTGGGTCGGTTTTGGTCGTAAGACAAACTCTAACTCTACAAGGACCGGACAATCGAAAGTAAACGACCAGTCGACAAAAGCTCATCCCAACTAGAAAAGTCACCCAAGGGATAAACCCAATTTTTCATTTTGAATTTTCCATTTTCAATTTCAAAAAGGCTCGGCTGTCGTAGAGATAGTTCCTCTACTGGCTCAGTTCCGTGAAAGACTAAATTTCACTCTACAAAAAGGACCGGCCTTTGAATGAGATTCGTGTTGACTCGATTCATCGGAGCGTAAAGCGGAAGTAGGTGTTTGAGGTCAGCTATCGGAGGGAACGAAGTGAGCTACGTTAATAGCGTTTCCGAGTTTTACTTCCGTAGCGCAGATGAATCGTGAAGTCAACTAGAATCATATTCACCAGCCTTGATTTTTGGTTACTTTTGATCAAGCAAAAGTGACGAAAGGTCAATAGATGGAGTGTCTTCTATCATGCGTACTGCAGCCACTAACAAAGTACTATGCTTTTCTCAAACTACGATCATGGCGTTATAGGTGATAGAGTCAATTGCAGTCCTACCGAT
>JADFAK010000100.1 GCA_015665315.1 Flavobacteriales bacterium
GACATAGGTATCTGAAATCTTTGTCCACGAATTGACATTGTCCACAACATTCAATCGCGGATTTTCAATCTGCCCCAAATACGGAAGAGTAAGTTGATCATTTCCTTGAATCCTATCCGAAGAAAAGTAAGCTCCAATACCATCGGTAACAAACCAAGCTTTCTCAGCCGCACAAATGTAATATTCGAGGCACACCATCTCCCCTGCCGAAAGTGGTCGGCTCAATTCGGCTTGCAAGTATTCTCTGTAATTTCTCTTGGAAGGAGTAAACGTAACTAGCCCAGCGTAGGCTTCACCATCTTGCGCGGGTTGTTGACCAAATACATTATCGGGCACACCAGCGGCTTTACTGCAAGCATGAAAATAATCGGGAGTCCCTTCCGTCGCCTGTCTCCAAGATCGAATATTATTCAAGGTCTGTTGATTGAAGTTGGTAGGACAGTAGGTATTCTCCTCAAAGCCTCCGTTTGTAACGAGATTTTGACCAGTTGCGCACAAGGCAAATGATGAAACAAGTGTGTACAGAAACACTGCTTGTAGCATGGAACGAATGGGGAGAATATTTGAGGGAAATAATTTCAAAAGACCGAAGTTCAATTTTAGCTCACTCTGTCTAGTTAACGCAATCAGACGGGGGGAATATTGCAGCAAAAAGCCATCTCGACAAGGTGCGAGATGGCTTCTTTCATGCAGTGATCTTATTTTACAATAAATTGAACTCGACGATTCTGAGCCTTACTCATAGGAGTAGGACGTGTATTCGCCGGTTTCGTATTGTCTGCCGAAGACACAGACAGTCTCGAGGCATTTATACCTTGAGCTGTCAAATAGTCGGCAATGTTTTGAGCTCTCTGGAGCGCCAGATCTTTGTATCGTGAATTGATTCGTGCTTCATCGGCCTCATCATTGTCTGAGTGACCAACGATCTCGATTTTCAGCGAAGGATTATCTTTTAGAATCTTCACCATCGACGTCAAGTCACGCTTACCAATCGCATTCACATCGCTTTTGAGGAAGGCATAATACACTGTAGAGTTCTTCACGTGATCCGAAGGTCCCCAGTCATCGCCTACAACGACAGATACAGAATAAATCAAATCGGGAGCCAACTCATCTTCTCTAGAGCAAATGCACTGAGACTTCGCTTCGATTGGATAAACTTCAACGTCATCTAGAAAATAAAAGGCTTCATACCGAAGTGTTCCAGTAATCCCTTTTGGCTTTTTTGTTTTTTCGATGGTGATGGCAGCATCAGATTCAAAGCATCCAATGATGATGTACTCTTCTTGACCTGTGCCAATGAAGGTTCCGCAAATAGTCTCCCATCCGTCCATTACGTTCATCACCTTATTTGCCTTGTGCTTAATTTGTGCCTCCTTGACCATCGCACCTGTATTTGGCTGGATGACTTTTCTGTCAGACACGTACATACCGATATCTGAAACGGCATATTTTGAAAGGTCTCCGAGGCTAATGTTGAATTTCATGCAATACTGCTGATCCTTCTCTAGCTTTTCGTTCAACTTAACCGACACATAGGTACGCGTCGTTTTTTTGTCTTTGCTATAAGCTCTAAAGCCCACGCAGTTATCTCCACCATGGGCGCTTTGGACACCGTAAATATTTTCTGGAAGATTCACTTTTGGCGACTTCATTCCTGTTGAAAGTAAATCGGCAGGAGCTTTGGTGGCTGAAAACCAATCTTGAATATACAGGTCCATTTCGCCTGCGTTCTTCAATCTTTTTGTATCTGCATTCTCGAATCCCGGGTTAGGAACAAGATTTTCATCCTGTGCTTGAAGTTGCGGGAGCATCCATACGGTCATCAAGAGTAATAATACCTTTCTCATAATTCTGTGTGTTTGTATTCTTTTATGGTTTCAATAAAAACCTTGACTTTTTCAGGTTCAGTATCAGGGTAAACACCGTGGCCCAAGTTAGCAATATGCCGGCGAACACCAAAGCGTTGAAGCATGGCTTCTGTTTGGCGGACAATGCTGGCTTCATCTCCGTATAAAACCACAGGGTCTAAATTGCCTTGTAAGGTTTTCCCAGGAGTTAATTCACGGGCATTTTGCACATCCATTTGCCAGTCGAGACCTATTGTATTGCAGTTCAAGCTAGCTAAATCTTTCAAAGCAAAATAGGCTCCTTTGGCGAACAATGTTTTGGGAACGCGAGTTACCTCATCACAAATTCTCTTTAAATACGGTGTTCCAAATTCGGCGTAAAGGCTCGGACTGAGAACACCTGCCCAACTATCAAATACTTGAACCATATCTGCGCCGGCGTCAATTTGGGCGTTCAAGTAGTTGATTGTTGATTCTGTGATCTTACTAAGCAATTGGTGTGCCAAAACGGGTTCGGTCACTAAAAACTTCCTAGCCTTGGAGAAGGTTTTACTACCTCCACCTTCGATCATGTATGAAAAAATAGTCCAAGGTGCCCCAGCGAAACCGATGAGCGGAACTCGATTATTCAGTTCCTTTTTAGTCATGCGAATGGCGTCCAAGACATACTTCAGTTCCGTTTCCGGATCAGGGATAGCCAAAGCATCAACATCCTTGGCCGACTTGATTGTCTGCTCAAAAACAGGCCCCGTTCCAGGCACCATGGCGTAAGGCAAGCCCATAGCATCAGGGATAACCAAAATATCAGAAAAGATGATGGCTGCATCTACTCCTAAAAGATCAACAGGTTGTAGTGTGACTTCGCAGGCCTTTTCAGGGGTTTCTACCAATTCACGAAAGTCGCGCATGCCACTTCTCACAGCACGATACTCTGGCAATATTCGACCTGCCTGACGCATTAGCCAAACGGGGGTTCTTTCGACTTCCTCGCCTCTTGCAGCTCTTAGGATGAGATCATTTTCCAATTTCATGGGCGCAAAAGTACAAAGGCGCGCTCGATGATAAGCAAGACGAGGCTATCGAATCTTGGGACAAACTAACATTTGCTTGAAAAGCTGATTAAAAAAAGCCATAAAAGGGGACAATTCTCAATGTAGAATCTTGAATACCAACTCCTTCAATAAGAATTCGTGCGAGATGCCGTAATTGTTTCGGCCTTTGGACTTTCGATCGGCCTCTCGGATATAACCAATGATTCTTTCCGTCTTACGAGCATCATAACCCCTAGCGGCTTTTGCGTAGTCGCCAAGACCGAATGGAGAAACCCCCATTTTCTTCGCGGCATTGGCTTGACTGCGGTCCTTCAGATTTTGATACACCAACAACTTCGAAAAGAAACTATACAGGATGGGCAACACCATTTGGATTGGGTTGGCCTTGGGGTTGGCTGCGAAGTAGGAGATGATTTGGTTACAGGTCACAACATCGAGCACCGACATGGCTTTTTGTAACTCAAAGACATTGTAATCCTTACTGATGCCAATATTTTTCTCGATTGCTGAAGTAGAAATCGACTTTTCTTTTGGAACGACGATCATCAACTTGGAGAGGGCATTGACCAGTTTACTTAGATCCGAACCTAGATATTGGGCCAAGAGAACGCAAGCTTGTCGGTCGATTTTGCAGCCTTTATCAACGACATAATGCTCAATCCACTCAGGAAGTTTTGCTTCCTTGATGCGATCAGCTTTGAAGACGACCCCAACTTTATCGATGAGCTTACCTACTTTAAGTCGCTTGTCGAGGGATTTGTTCTTGAATGCAAAGACTAAGACGGTTGAAGGCTGGGGATTTTGCAGGTAGTTTTCGAGAACGAGGAGTGAATCTGACTTCTTCCACTCTTTGAGATCTTGTGCCTCCTTGACAAGGACCAATTGTTTGGACCCGATCATGGGAAATCCTTTGCACACGGACACAATATTCTCGAGGTCAGAATCTCGTCCGTAGGCAATTGAGAGGTTGAATCCTTTTTCCTCTTCGGACAAGTAACTCTCCTCAAAATAATCGGAAATAGCATCAACAAAATAGGGTTCATCCCCCATCAAGGCATACACCGGTGCTACTTTCCCTCCTTGAATGTCTCGAATTATCCTTTTATGATCCACAGCAATCTTACCATTTCAGGTGTCTTACAGATCGGCCGTTGTTTTTAATTTCTTGCAAAGCATCGATACCAATCTTCAGATGCAAATCAACAAAATTCTCAGTGATTTGTTGGTCACTTTCTTCAGTCTTCACCCCTTGAGGAGTCATTGGTTGATCGCTTACGAGTAAAAGAGCCCCCGTGGGGATTTTATTTTTGAAGCCTACGGAAAACAGGGTCGCAGTTTCCATGTCCACTGCAGTGGCTCGAATATCTTTGAGATACTCTTTAAAAACTTCGTCGTGCTCCCAAACTCTTCGGTTGGTCGTGTAAACAGTTCCAGTCCAGTAATCCATTTTGTGATCTCGGATCATGGAGGAAACAGCACGTTGCAATGTAAATGCAGGCAGGGCTGGCACTTCTGTTGGGAAATAGTCATTGGACGCACCTTCGCCTCTGATACCGGCGAGAGGAAGAATTAAATCACCAAGTTCATACTTCGCTTTGAGTCCGCCGCATTTTCCCAGAAAAAGTACCGCCTTGGGGTTAATGGCCGAAAGAAGATCCATGATGGTCGCGGCATTGGCGCTTCCCATACCGAAATTAATCATGGTCACACCGTCGCAGGTGGCACTGCTCATGGCTTTGGTCAATCCTTTGATTTCGACTTCTTTCCAATCGGCGAATTTGACGACATAATTGTCAAAATTGGTAAGTAGAATATATTCACCAAAATCCTCCAGTTCGACGCCAGTATATCGTGGCAGCCAATTCTTTACAATATCTTCTTTCGTTTTCATTTGCTTTATTCCCTTGAGTTATGAAAGTTTGTCTTTCCAAATTTAAAGATGAGCGAAATTCTCCAGCCCCTGAACCTTCCTCCATATCCATTTAAACTACGACCTGTGGACAAGGGACATGAGATCTTCGATGAGGTTCGTGGAAAGTGGTTGCTTTGTACTCCAGAAGAGTGGGTTCGCCAGCATTTCGTGATGTTCTTACTTCGAGATTTCGAGTACTCAACGGGCTTATTAGCTTTGGAGATTGGATTGACTATCAACGGACAAAAAAAACGGGCCGACATAGTCGTCTACAATTCGAAACGCTCACCGGTCATGATAGTTGAGTGTAAATCGACTAAAATTAAACTGGCGACCTCCACTTTTGAGCAGGCAGCGCGATACAATATGGCATTGAAAGTTCCATTTCTGGTAATTACCAATGGAAAGGACCACTATTGCGCCAAGATTGATCACGCTTCTATGTCGTGGGAATTCGTTGAGCACATTCCCACTTGGGATGAAATTCAGAATTATTAGCACTAATTATTTCGTAACGAATAAAACTAGCGCGTTAAAGCAGTTTAATCTTTCTATTTTTGCCGCTTCAATTTGATACTTACTATGAATATTAAAGACATTCTTTCAATTTCAGGAAAACCTGGATTGTATAAGTTGCTAGCCAGCTCAAGATCTAACGTTATTGTTCAGTCGCTTGCAGACGGAAAGCGTATGCCTGTGCATGCAGCACACAAAATCAGTTCGTTGGAGGACATAAGTATCTACACGTATGAGGAGGACATTCCCTTGGTGGAAGTTTTTCAAATGATCAGCGATCATACTGGTGGCAAGGTTGCAATAGACCACAAAGCGAAAGCCTCAGAGCTAAGAGCATATATGACGGAAGTAATGCCGGCCTATGATGAGGATCGCGTGTATGATTCGGACTTGAGAAAATTGTTTCAATGGTACAATACGCTTGCTCAATTGGGTCTTTTGGGCGAAACATCTGCCATAGAGGATGCCGAAATCATTGAAGAAGCAACAACTGAGAGTGCCGCTGAGGAAGAGGGATCGTAATCAAGCGAAAAAGAATAAAACACATGACAATTCGGTCGACGCCTGTGCGCTCATTTCTTCCTTCCGACTTAGAGATTACCAGTTGGGAGGATCTTGAATCGTGGCTCATTAATCTGCAAGACAGGTCTATTACAGACTTGCCAAGTTTGGAAAAATGGTTGTTGGATTTGAGTGAAATGGAAGCTTTCATCGAAGAGGACGCCGCTTGGCGCTACATTCAGATGACCATCAACACCAAAGATGAAAAGCTGACCGAATCGTACCAGTGGTTTGTGAGTGAGATCCAGCCAAAGATCTCACCTTTTAGCAATGCATTCAATGTGAAGCTCGCAGGATCGCCATTTGCGGAATCGCTAACCGGGAGAGCCTATGAAATATATCTTCGTCAAATACGGAAGGAAATTGAGCTTTTTCGGGAAGTAAACATTGCTATTCAAAGTGAAATTTCTCAATTATCTCAAGAATACGGTGCTCGCATTGGGGCTATGGAAGTTGAAATGGATGGTGAGAAATGGACCATGCCCAAAGCAGCTTCGGAGCTACAAAAGACCGATCGCGCTCACCGGGAGAAAGTGTGGCGAAAAATCCAATCGGTAAGGAATGAGGCGATTGCCGACTT
>JADFAK010000191.1 GCA_015665315.1 Flavobacteriales bacterium
CGTCTGGTGTACAGCAATCAACTTGGATGTCGATGCAGTGCGTCAATTGTGTAATCGTTCCATCAGGATGGATACAGCAATCGGTATAGCATACAACGTACACTCCAGTTCCAGGGAAGCAGAAGTCAAGGAACTCACCATTTGCGCTAGCGATAATATTGCCAATCGAGTCATAGATCTCCCACAGGTCACAAGGATCGTTTGGATCTAGTTCAGGAGTCAAGTCCTCAAAATGGTAGCAACAATCTGCAGTCGGCTCGGCTGAGAATATTGGGTCAGGAGTACATCCACAATCTACAAGTAGATCGATGCAATGCTTGTCCTGCGTAATCGTACCATCAGCGTTCACACAACAATCAGTGTGGCAAATCACATACATACCAGAAGTCTGGAAGCAGTACGTAAAGATGTCACCAGTAGATGTAGCGATCAAGTTGCCAAGAGCATCAAAGATCTCCCAATTATCACAAGGATCAGTTGAATCGTCTGGCTCTGGTGTCAAATCGGCAAATACATAACAACAGTCGTCCGTAGGATCAACAGTGAAAGTAGCGTCTGGTGTACAGCAATCAACTTGGATGTCGATGCAGTGCGTCAATTGTGTAATCGTTCCATCAGGATGGATACAGCAATCGGTATAGCATACAACGTACACTCCAGTTCCAGGGAAGCAGAAGTCGAAGAACTCACCATTTGCGCTAGCGATAATATTGCCAATCGAGTCATAGATCTCCCACAGGTCACACGGATCATTTGGATCAAATTCAGGAGTCAAATCCTCAAAATGGTAGCAACAATCTGCAGTCGGCTCGGCTGAGAATATTGGGTCAGGAGTACATCCACAATCGACAAGTAGATCGATGCAATGCTTGTCCTGTGTAATCGTACCATCAGCGTTCACACAACAATCAGTGTGGCAAATCACATACATACCAGAAGTCTGGAAGCAGTACGTAAAGATGTCACCAGTAGAAGTAGCGATCAAGTTGCCAAGAGCATCAAAGATCTCCCAGTTATCACAAGGATCAGTAGGGCTATCAGGCTCTGGCGTCAAATCGGCAAATACATAACAACAGTCGTCCGTAGGATCAACAGTGAATGTAGCGTCTGGTGTACAGCAATCAACTTGGATGTCGATGCAGTGCGTCAATGAAACGAATGTTCCGTCGGCATTTAAACAACAGTCAGTATAACAAACCACGTACGTTCCACTTCCAGGGAAGCAAAAATCGAAGGGTCCACCTGGGGCGGTTGCAATCACATTGCCTAGGTTGTCAAAAATTTCCCATAGGTCACATGGATCAATAGCATCCGCTGGATTCAAATCTTCAAAATGGTAGCAGCAGTCTCCTGACGGAGTGGCAGTGAAGTTTGGATCAGGAGTACATGCACATTCAACTTCAATAGTCTCGCAGTGCGTAGCATAAATGATCGTTCCGTCTGGTTGCGTACAGCAATCCGTATAACAAATTGTATATACTCCGTTTGCTAAAAAGCAGTGATCGAAGAACGGACCGAATACACCAGTAACAACAATGTTTCCTGCAGCATCAGTCATCTCCCATTGAGAACAGTTATTACCATCTGGATCTGGAGTCATATCTTCAAAGTGATAGCAGCAGTCTCCTAGATCAGTAATACTGAAAAGAGCATCCACATCACAACCGCAGTCCACTTCAATCGTTTCACAATGAGTTGCGAAAACTTGAGTGCCATCGGCTTGTGTACAGCAATCGGTATAACATATAGTATAGGTTCCTGTTGGGAAACAATGGTCAAGGAACTGACCGAAATGTCCAGTTAGGATGATGTTTCCGAAGGCATCAGTTACTTCCCATTGCGAACAGTTGTTTCCAAATGGATCTGGAGTCAAATCTTCAAAATGGTAGCAGCAGTCGCCTAAATCAGTAATGCTGAAATTAGCATCCGGTGTACAACAACAATCATTGTCAATTGTAAACGGTACGAATTGAGAAACAGCTACTGCTGGATTATCACAACAGTAAATAATTACCTCACCTTCATAATCTCCAGGACATGGAGTATCGAAGTTGACAGAATAAGTCAAGGCAACTGGATCAAAAACAGCGGTGTAAGTGATTCCGTTGAAAACAAAGTCAATGCAATACCCGTCCGAAGGAGAGATAGAGAAGATCATTGTTGTGCTAATGCAGTCCATATAGGTAATTGCATTTAGAAGCGGTCCGCCAACGATATCATAAGGCTGACATTGACACTGTACGTCAAGCGTCTCACAATGTGTAGCTGTAGTCATCGTGCCATCAGGCTGAATACAACAATCGGTATAGCAAATAGTATAGGTACCGCTAGTCAAAAAGCAGTAAGTATGAGCCGGACCAAAACCACTAGAAACGACAACACCCGAAGCATTTGTAATGTCCCAAGCTTGGCAATTTGTTCCGTCTGGATCTGGCGTCAAATCCTCAAAATGATAGCAGCAATCTCCTAGATCAGAAATTGTGAATAGCGGGTCAACTTCGCAACCACCGCAATCAACCTCTAGGTCGATACAATGCAAGTGGTCAATGATAGAACCATCCGTGTTAATACAGCAATCGTAGTAACATATTTGGTAAACACCCGACATAGGAAAACAGAAATCGAAAAACTCACCTACGTGGCTTCCGATGATATTTCCACCTGCATCATAAATGTCCCAACGATCACATGGGTCGTTCGGATCAGACTCCGGAGTCAAATCTTCGAAGTGATAACAACAGTCGCCCATATCTGTAACACTGAAATGTGCGTCGGGAACACATCCCTCGCAGTTGATTTCAATGTCTTTGCAGATTTGATCCTGGATCAAAGTTCCATCGGCAAGTACACAACAGTCGGTGAAACACACGACGTATACTCCGCTCGCTGGAAAGCAAAAATCCAAGAAAGGACCTGGCATACCCCCGATAATCGGGTTTCCGAATGGGTCGAATACATCCCACATCTGACAGCCTGGATCTCCACCACCGGGAGTCAAGTCTTCAAAACGGTAACAGCAATCACCTAAGTCGGTCACTGAAAAGTCGGTCATACACGGACCGCCCTGAATAGTTTCTTCCAGGTTGTATCCTGGTGTTCCGCCGGGATCGGCGTAGACTCCGGTTGTCCACAGACAACAGGAAATCGTTGTGAGCATGAATGCCCAAAGAGATAATCTTTTTAAAATCATGGCGTTTGAGATATTGGTTAACACTAATATTATTGGTATGGTAAAGTTGGGGCTACTTAACCGCCGTTTTCGAGCAATTGAGAATTCGGTCGGCTTGAATTATTATTTGGTAGATTTCCTTATTTAGCGACTTCGCGCAAATGAAAAGCAGGGGTCGCTTTCGATCCCCGCTCGTCATTCTTGCGTCAAATGTCTACGGACAAGTGTTCCCATACGTACCTAGGAACAAGAGCAAATCGGTAAGATCGACAAACCCGTCTCCGCTCAAATCTCCAGGACAAGTGTCCATGCAGTCGCAGATTGCTTGCCAGCAAAATGTCTCCTCACACTGCCCCTCAGGACTGAATCCACTTATGGTCAGACATACATTATATATGTTCGGTGTGGTGTAGCAATGCGATGGATTTGGATTCGTGCTTGTGTTGCCATCTCCAAAATCCCAGAAGTAACCCGTGATCGTCGAACTTAAACCAGGGATAGATAGATCGTAAAAGTCCATGCAACATCCATTGGCTTGTGTGATTGGGTGCATCTGCCATATAAATCGAGGTGCCAATTCGCACGGTTCAGGGCAGCCACATTCTACTTCTAAGAACTGACAAGTCTGTGCGTAAGTCACCGTGCCATCGGCATTTGTACAGCAGGTTTCAAAGCATACCTGGTAGGTGCCAGAGATCGCAAAGCACTGTGCAAAAGTCAGCCCAGTGCTAGTAGCAGTCACGCCACCAAGGCTGTCGAAAATGGTCCAAGTCGAACATTGATCGGCATTGGGGTCTGCTCCCAGAGCGATGAAATCGTAGCAGCAATCACCAAGATCTACTATCGTGAAGTCGGCATTCGGTGTGCAGAAACAGGTCACATCAATCGTTTCACAATGCGTTGCTGTATTCGTCGATCCATCGCTGTTGATGCAACAGGCCGTGTAGCATATCGTGTAGGTCCCGTTTTCAGTCGGACAAAACGTGCCGCTATATCCAGTTGTTGAGAACACAAGGTTTCCAAGTGCATCCGTTACATCCCAACTAGAACATGATTGAGAATTACCGCTTTGATCGATGGCCGCAAAATCCCAGCAACAGAGCGAGGTAGCCAAAAGGGTGAATTGAGCATTCGGAACACAATTGGTTCCCGTGCAGTTTACTTCTATCAGTTTGCAGATAGTATAAGTGCAGAAATTACCCATGACATCGGCGCAAGTGATGGTCAGACAAACCTGGTACACACCGTTCGCAGCATATTGATGAATAACTGGGGTTCCGGATCCGATGTTGCCATCTCCAAAAGTCCAATCCCATTGTACTATCTGCGTGCTATTGTAGATTCCCGTGAAATCGTCAAATTGAAATTTGCAACTTCCCAAATCTGTTATCGTGAAGTCGGGCTCGGCATAACACGCATCGCCTGAGCAGCTTACGGTGATTTGCTGACAAATCGTATCTGTGCAAGTCGTAACACCGTCGGAAACGGTGATGGTCAGACAAACCGTGTATGTTCCCGGTGATAAGTAGGTGTGATTTGCAGAATATGAGTTGGCAGTAGGCGAACCATCACCAAAATCCCAAATGCTGTTCATCATCATGTAGGGCCAACCCGTTGTGCTCGTATTGTTGAATGAGATCGAGCAATCGCCATTAGGTGTTGCTGTGAAATTGGCTACAGGGGCACACGCTTGTGAAACAGTAATCCAGTACCACGTATCATCTGTACAAGTAACTCCGTTGACCGTAACCGTAATGGTTAAATGAACAAAGTACGAACCATGGTTGGCATAAGTATGCTGCGGATTCGGTGAAGTAGAAGTGGGTGTCGAATCGCCAAAATCCCACAAGTAGGTGGTCGTTCCATTGGTTGAGGAACACAAGGCGTCGAACTGGTATTGCAAGGGCCCTATCAAGGTGGCATTCACGCACGCATCGGCATCACATGGCGGATTTGTACAGGCTACTACAACGTCGTAACAAATACAACACTCGCAATATTCCTGACTTGAAGAATCGTATCCCGTAACCGTCAAGCACACGGTATAGGTACCCGGTTGGGCATATGAATGTGTTGGATTCGGATCCATTGAGGTCGATCCATCACCAAAATCCCACAAGTAACAAGCGATAGTAGAGCTTCCACCCGGACTGCTCGTGTCAGTAAAAATGATATCACAGTCGTCGGTGTCTACGGTTGAAGTAAAATCAGGGTTCAAATCACAACTCCATGTCGGCGCTTGACACAAGGTACCTGTATAGGTTTGGTTGGCGTCAGATGTCATCAAAGAACGGTAGGTATAACAAGCCATTCGCATTCGGAAATACTGTCCTTGCGTGAAATCTGTTCGGCAAGCGTCTTCCCAATAGTCCATGTGGTTATTCAATAGGTCTGGTAGGTCGGGCACATCGTTGGAACACGAGTTAATCGGCCCTACACAACCGCCTCCACCACCTCCAACTGTAGGAGGTGTGTCACATACTTGGTCACCTGCAGTTTTGCAGTCGGTAGACAATCCACCTGAACAACCGCCGTCAAAA
Source organism: Flavobacteriales bacterium (assembly GCA_015665315.1). Classification (GTDB taxonomy): domain Bacteria; phylum Bacteroidota; class Bacteroidia; order Flavobacteriales_D; family Sanyastnellaceae; genus JADFAK01. The sequence goes on from JADFAK010000191.1 coordinate 5,710, forward strand.
ATGTGCAATAGGTTGAGGTAGTGACCCGCTTCGTGCGTAAGTACATGTCCCCATTCGTAGCCTGCATAGCAATTTCCTACGCAAGTTGTCACATCACCAATTGTGTAATGCGACATGAAAATTCCGTCCTGGTTGGCAGGAGCAAATCCCGGTAAATAAGTCCAACCCGCACCTTGATGGGCATCTGGAACAACGAATATTCTTAAATATCGATCTTCTGGAAGAACTGAAAGTCCGGTGAGCATAGGGTGTTGCGGACTAGTCGCTCCTTGATACGTTGCCGCCAAATACGGATGGTCGACCCACATAATACCAGGGTTCGAGCTGCTTTGTGAAACAGACGTGACTCCGCCGGATACCGCTGGAGTAGGGATGGCGCTACCGTTGTATTGAGTCGCCAAGCAAAATTCAATTCCCGAACCTTGGTAGTGACTATTCAATACATTCATATTGGCCAAAATGCGTTGTTCCGAAACGAATCCTTGCGAACCATTGTGTACAACGTACCAAACGACTGGAATGCGATAGGTATCCTCACAATCAACAACACCATTTCCGCCATTCGCAGCTCTATCTGCTTGTCCGCGTGCCGCCATAATTTTCTGAAGCACTTC
>JADFAK010000013.1 GCA_015665315.1 Flavobacteriales bacterium
AGTGTGAGTGTGAGTCTTGAGAAATACAGCCGTACACTTATCTCTTCCTCTTTTCTCTTACTCTTGCTCTTAATTTTCAAGAATGCGCTACAGGGAATTGGTCATCGACTGAACTGGTAGAAGTTGGAAGGAAACGACTGTTGAAACTTAAATTGAAGGCCAGTGTGAGTGCGAGTGTGAGTCTTGAGATATACCGCCGTCCACTTATCTCTTACTCTTTTCTCTTACTCTTGCTCTATTCCAATAAGTTGAGAACAATCACGTCATGTTCAGTAAAATATATGCTTTGGGAGTAATATCTTAGCTATTCAAATCTATTGTCATGAAAAATCTATTGCTCTTGATTGCCACAATCTTGCTTATGGCCTGTGGCTCTGATCCAGACGCGCATTTGCTTCGCTTGAACAACGGTGAAAAGTGGAAAGTCAACGAGGAGATGACGCCTTTTATTGAGGAAGGGAATGCGATTTTGCAGACATACTTGGCCAATGGAGATACGGATTTTCATGCTTTGGCCGATAAGCTAGAAAAGCAAAACTGGCAATTAATTAAAAGCTGCACCATGGAAGGTGAAAGCCATGATCAATTGCACAATTGGCTTCATCCACACATGGCCATGATCGATGAATTGGAAGAGGCCGAAACCCAAGAACAGGCCAAGGAAAAAATCGAAAAATTGGCCGCTTCATTTGAGGTGTACCACGCTCATTTTAAATGATTATGCAAGCATGAGGAAGGTGGAGTCGGCATGGGTGTTTTTCTGGGCCGTGGGCGGACTTGCATTTGCGCTTGTCGCTTGTGAAACTCCTTGTTCTCGAAGCCCGCTGGAAAGCTACCTCCACCAAGCATTTGACAGCATTGAGTTTTATTCGATACATGCAACCTATCCCTTCGATTCGGTTCGCCAAGCTGCACTGGCACAGCTTACCGATTCCACCACACAGGCAGACCTACATTCTATGCTGAAAAACGCCGTTATTGGCATCGATCGACACAGTTTTCTCCTTCGTCCGCACGAGCAAAACCAGCTTGAACAGGGGCATCCTGATTTTGTGCCTGACCCTTATCCTTTTGTGGGGAAGATCATAGAGAATAACATTGCTTACGTCGAAATTCGCGGTTTTTCCGGAATCGACTCGGTATCGGCAGATAATTATGTTGACAGTCTGCAATCCCTCCTTCACCACCTCCACAATCGTTTTCCAAAAGGCTGGATCATTGATTTGCGCGACAACACAGGGGGAAATCCCTATGCCATGCTGGCTGGCTTGGGTCCGCTAATTGGGGAAGGAATTAAAGCCTACTCCGTTGATTATTCGGGAAAGAGAAGCGACTATTTCTATATGAAACGCACGCATGTCGCCGATCCCTATGAGCATATTGAGCTGGCTGATAGTGCGTACTCCTTTGACGATCAACGACTAATTTCCGTGCTTATCGGCCCTGAAACCGCTAGTGCTGGCGAAGTGTTGGTCCTGGCATTCAAAGACAACGATGAGGTGTGTACAATTGGTGAGCCCACCTACGGCGTAACAACTGGCTTAACTCCCTGCTATTTAAGCGATAGCGCCTGCATTTACATTACTTCAAGCGTTGATTATGACCGACATGGAAATGCGTATGGAGGCAAGATTCAACCGGACATATTCACAAGCGATCCCATTCAGCTCTTCAGGCAAGCGTCGATCCATATTCTGGCAAATTCCTGCTTCTTCGGAGACCCTAACGTGGGTGATTTTTAGTCAATCCGTTTTAGTCTATCTTCGAAGAACCAACATTTAAAACACTACCATGAAAAAATTACTCCTTACTCTCGCTGCTGCCGTATTGACATTTTCGGCTGTTGCTCAAATTTCCCATGACCTTGAAATCTATTCGGAGGACGGACTGAAATTCACCTTGATCTTGAACGGTCGGACCATGAACGAGGAGCCAACAAGTAACATTCAAATATTGAATACCGACAAGGATTACATCAACGCTAAGATTGTATTTGAAGACGAAAGCATAGCCGATATCACGCGCAAAAACCTCCAATTGGCCAACCCTGGGACAGATCAATCGAAGACCAATAAACCCGTATCTGTAGTTTACAAGATTGTCGAGAAAAAAGGAAGCTACAAGTTGAAATTCGCCTCACGATCGGACAAGAAAATTCAGCCGCAGAGTACTATCGTCATTCAGGAATCAGATCCATCAGGGGTTGAAATTTCGAATGGAAAGGTTGTTATTCGCTGGTAGTTGAATTGACGACACATACGACTTTGCATTCAAGGCTCACATATCTCACCCTGGCCTTTATCTGCTTGACAGGCGTCATGTTTATCCTTCCCTTTTTTAGCGTTGAGTCCTACTCCATTCTGCGCAATACGACCAGTCATTTGGGAGCACAGCACGCGCCAAATGCATGGATGATGAACGTCACGTTTGCATTTTTGGGAATTTCGAGCATTTTGAGCGGTTGGCTACCATTTCGAGGATTTGTCTTTCATCGAATTGTACTTATTTGCTTTGGTCTTTCGCTCGTTCTAGCCGCCCTTTTTCAACACCGACCGATCGTTGAGGGCATCGCATTTAACGCAATCGAAGATCAGTGGCACAGTGTTTTTGCAAGCAGCACGGGCTTTTCTTTTACCCTTTTGGCGATTTCCACTGCATTCATTTGCACCGAGTTAAAAGACCGAACATTTTCGATTTTCATGGGCATTTCGGCCACGGGATTATCCATTCTCATGTTCACCTTTCCAGATCTAATGGGCCTTTGGCAGCGCGCCATTTTCCTCAGTTCTTTTAGTTGGATGATCTACATTCTAGGTGGAAAAAAATTCACATCGATAGACGCCTAGCACGCCCATTGCTTATTAATTTCTGGTTTCGCTATGCATTGTTTTTTTTAGCTAGCGCAAATGTCTTGCAGCCGTCACAATTATCAGAACTTCGTTCAAAGCACTTCACCCCAAGCCTTGCAGGAAGGGTCGTTTTTAGATGGTAAGTTGTTGAGCTTGACTGTTGGCTCCTAAACTGAAACTTGTCTTTTTGTTCCCTCCATCGACCTAGGTGTCACTCGTTCGGTAGCATAGCATTTGCCTTGTGCGAAGAAATTATTGAAATTGCCATCTAAGTTGTTGAATTCAATAAACGGAACCCCATGATCATCGAAACCGACCGACTAATTTTACGACAATTCACTGAAGATGATTACATGGCTGTGTATGCTTATGGATCAAATGAAGAAGTTTCAAGGTACACGGGCGACCCGATCTTAGGATCCCCGGAAGAGGCGCTGGACATTATCCGAAACGTGATTCATGCCGACTACTCCAACCATGGTTATGGTCGACTGGCTGTTGTGTATAAGTCTGAAAATAAGGTGATTGGATTTGCAGGACTCAAGTTCTTACCCGAACTCGGAGAGACGGATTTAGGCTTTCGGTTTTTGCCTGAATATTGGAACAAAGGCATTGGTACGGAAGCTTCGCTGGCCTTGCTCAACTATGGATTTAAGACGCTGAAACTCGAACGAATTATTGCCATAGCGATGGTGGAAAATATTGGTTCGCAACGAGTGCTGGAAAAATCAGGCATGATACAGTATAAAACTGGGGAATACGATGGAGATGGAGGGGATCATTTGTGGTATGAGATTGGGAAATAGAGATAAGAGGAAGCGAAAAGAGGAAGAGATAAATTTTTGATTTGGCTCTATTTTCAACTGAAGTGGTCATTCGGAAAGACACGCATTGAATGACTTGAAGGTCAGAACGAGTGCGAGTGCGAGTGCGAGTGCGAGTATTGAGGTTGGGAAATAGAGATAAGAGGAAGTGAAAAGAGGAAGAGATAAATTTTTGCTTTGGCTCTATTTTCAACTGAAGTGGTCATTCGGAAAGACACGCATTGAATGACTTGAAGGTCAGTATTGAGTGGGAGTGTGAGTATTGAGGTTGGGAAATAGAGATAAGAGGAAGTGAAAAGAGGAAGAGATAAATTTTTGCTTTGACTCTATTTTCAACTGAAATGGTCATTCGGAAAGACACGCATTGAATGACTTGAAGGTCAGAACGAGTGCGAGTGCGAGTATTGAGGTTGGGAAATAGAGATAAGAGGAAGTGAAAAGAGGAAGAGATAAATTTTTGCTTTGGCTCTATTTTCAACTGAAATGGTCATTCGGAAAGACACGCTTTGAATGACTTGAAGGTCAGTATTGAGTGGGAGTGTGAGTATTGAGGTTGGGAATAGCCAAGTGCACTGGTTAAGCTCTACTGCATCAAATTGATCTCCGCAATACTCTTGATTCGATTTCTTTCGAGGAAAGCGTCGATGGTTTCGAAATGTTCGATGACGCGCTGGTCTTTGAATTCAAATACTTTTTCAGACAATCCTTGGAGGAAATCACGGTCGTGGGAAACGAGAATAAGCGTGCCATCGAATGAAGAAAGCGCTTCTTTGAGTACGTCTTTCGACTTCAAGTCCAAGTGATTGGTCGGCTCATCGAGAATCAATAAGTTGACTGGCTCGAGCAGCAGTTTCACCATGGCTAGTCGGGTCTTCTCCCCTCCCGACAATACGCTCACTTTCTTGTCAATATCGTCACCGCTGAACATGAATCGGCCCAGGATATTTTTGATTTGGGTACGAATATCACCTGTTGCCACCTCATCGACCGTTTGAAAAACCGTAAGTTCTGGATCCAACAGAGAAGCCTGGTTTTGCGCGAAGTAGCCCACTTTGACATTGTGTCCCAATTCGCATTGTCCGTCCACATCAATTTCACCTAAAATAGCCTTGATCATGGTCGACTTTCCCTCGCCATTTCGTCCGACGAAGGACACCTTCTCCCCTCTTGAGATGGACATGCTGGCGTCTTTGAATACCACATGATCGCCGTAGACCTTGCTCACATCAGTAACAGTCACAGGATAATCCCCTGATCGAGGAGCTGGAGGGAACCGAAGCTTTAAAGCTGATGTATCTACTTCGTCTACTTCGATGGGCACCAATTTCTCGAGCATTCGTTCGCGCGACGACACTTGGTTGGTTTTCGAATAAGTGCCTTTGAATCGTTCGATGAATGCTTTGTTGTCGGCAATAAACTTTTGCTGCTCTTGGTAGGCTTTAATCTGCGAACCTCGACGTTCCTCGCGCAACTGGACGTAATGCGAGTAATTGGCTTTGTAGTCGTAGATCCGGCCCATGGTCACTTCGATCGTACGATTGGTGATGTTGTCGATGAAAGCGCGGTCGTGGGAAATGACCATGACGGCATTGGCCTTGTTGGTGAGAAAATCCTCGAGCCAAATGACCGATTCTATATCGATGTGGTTGGTAGGCTCATCAAGGAGAATCAAATCAGGCTTTTGCAGCAGGATTTTGGCAAGCTCAATTCGCATACGCCATCCACCACTAAATTCGCTGGTAGGTCGGGTAAAATCATCTTGTTTGAACCCCAAACCTTTGAGTGCCTTTTCCACTTCGGCGTCGTAATTGACATCTTCGAGCTGGTAAAAAGTCTCTCCCAGTTCGGTTACTTTTTCGATGATGGCCATGTACTCATCGCTCTCGTAGTCGGTGCGTGTTTCAAGAGCATGGTTTAATTCATCCATCTCCTTTTTCATGTCCACGACAAGTTTGAAAGCTTTTGACGTTTCCTCAAAAACGGTACAATCATCTTCGGTAAGCAAGTGCTGCGGCAGGTAAGCAATCACCGCTTCTTTCGGAGCTCTTACGTGACCTCGGGTGGCTGTTTGCGCGCCAGCGATAATCTTCATCATAGTTGATTTCCCTGCACCGTTCTTCCCCATGAGGGCGATCTTATCGGTAGGGTTAATCACAAAATTCACATCACTGAACAGTGTCGAGCCACTGAATTCCACTGCCAAATTATCTACTGAAATCATCTTCCAACTTTTTGAGACGGCAAAATTACCTAATTGGTCGGGAGTGTGGGTTGTTTTTAAGGTTTTCTTAGTGGCGCGAGCGGGATAGCTGCCCCGGCCCTGAAGGGAGGCTTACGCTCCGCGGTTCTGGAGGGAGACTTACGCTGCCACGGTTCTGGAGGGAGACTATCGCTGCCACGGTTCTGGAGGGAGACCAACACTGCCCTGGCCCTGAAGGGTGCCGCGCGCAATTCTTTTTTGTTAAGATAATGAAGTTTTTGGGTGAGACGACTATGGGGTGGAAATGGGTACAATGGGATGAGGGTGAATGTGGGGTAGATTAGGGACGGGGGCCTCGCTGCCCCGGCCCTGAAGGGAGGGTGCTGCTGCCACGGCCTTGAAGGGTGCGGG
>JADFAK010000048.1 GCA_015665315.1 Flavobacteriales bacterium
ACGGATCATTGACTTTGGCGGAGGCGAATGCAATGGTACGGTTACCGTTTCAGTTGGCGGCAACACCTATTCAATCGCTCTATAGGACTTCTAGATTTTCATGCATTCATTTGGCGACACATTTCTCGAGGGCTTTGCTCATATCCTTGATATTCAAGGGGTAGATCACATCTTGTTTCTTGTCGCACTCACAGCTTTTTACGAGGCTAAAAATTGGAAAAGGCTCTTGGTGCTTGTCACGGCATTTACCATAGGCCACGCGATTACTTTGGTCATTGCCGGACTTGATTTGGTGCGCTTTCGTTCCGATTGGATTGAATTTCTCATTCCAGTGACTATTCTTATCACGGCCATTTCGAATTTGTTCAGGAAGGGTGACAAAGGGGCAGTTTGGTCCTATGTAGTCACTTTGTCCTTTGGATTGATTCACGGATTGGGCTTCAGCAATTTCTTTCGCATGGTAGGCGATGAAACCAATATTGTGATGGATTTGGTCGCTTTTAACTTGGGTGTTGAGGTGGGTCAAATTCCAGTGGTCATCATTGTTTTGCTTGCCTCACTAGTCGCTACCCAGTTTTTTCGCGTGTCACACCGAGAATGGAAACGTTTCCTCAGCGGCATTGCAGTGGGAGCCTCCCTTTTGATGATTCAAGAAAATTGGATTTTTTAAGAAGCCCTATAATTGTTCTCCCTCGTCCATTTAGTACCTTTGATGACGCATGCGCGCAAATGATAACGCGTCGTGTATAGTTCTACATTTGCCTTGTGCTAAGAAAGATAGCTATATTCCCAGTTAGAATTTATCAATGGGTCATTTCTCCCCTAATTGGTCAAAATTGCAGACATGAACCCACATGTTCAAATTACACCATTGAAGCGATAGAAACATGGGGAGTTGTGAAAGGAATTTGGCTGGGAATGAAACGAATTTCAAAATGTCATCCATGGGGAACTTCGGGCTACGATCCCGTTCCACCCAATAAAAAGAAAGAAGAGAATGAAAAAATTAATCCTTAGTGCCCTGGTCGCCATAGCATTGGTCGCCTGCCAAGAAAAAGAAGATAGTGCTCAGATAAAAGAAGCGATTAGCATTCATCAAAACATGAAGGCCGTTCATACTGAACTAAACGGTATGTTGGATGTACAATACCAGCGCTACGAGGCTTTTGTCGAAATGGTTGAGGAATCAGGTGATTCGAGCACGATGGTTGCCCTCGCCAATGCAGGGAACATTATCAGAGGTCTACAAGGAGAGTTAAGTGATTGGGACAATGAATTGGTTGAAATTCCAGGGCATTGTTTCCATGAAGAAGGTGAAGCCCATGAACACGACCATGCGGAAGAAGCCCGATTGGCCAAGTTGAGTGACCAAGAGATCTTGGATATTCAAAAAGAACTTGATGCCAAGCTGAAGGAAATTGAAGTGAAAGTAAGATCGCTAGAACAGAAATAATATGCTTTCAAGACCGAGAAGAAATCGCAAGAACGAAGCGGTGAGAGGAATGATGAGGGAGACTCATCTGGGAGTAGAGAACTTGATATTTCCGCTGTTTTTGGAGAACGGACAAGGGGTGAAAAGTGAGATTTCTTCGATGCCAGGTATGTATCGTTGGTCTACCGACATGGTGATCAAGGAGATTGAAGAGTGCATGAATCTCGGGATAAGTAATTTCGTGCTGTTTCCTGCAGTTGCTGAAGAGCTCAAGGACAAAATGGCTTCCCACAGTTGGGCCGATGATAATTACTACCTCGACACTATTCGCAAAATCAAGCAAGCCCTTCCAGATGCTTGTCTGATGAGTGATGTCGCCATGGATCCGTACAGCAGTGATGGACACGATGGTATCGTAGAAAACGGGGAGATTATAAATGACCCTACGCTAGAAGTGCTCAATAGAATGTCGGTGGCGCAGGCTCAGGCGGGAATTGATATTCTCGGACCAAGCGACATGATGGATGGCCGTATCGGATCTATTCGTCGGGCCGTGGATAATGCCGGCTATTCGAATGTGAGCATTATGTCGTATACCGCCAAGTACGCAAGCGCGTTTTACGGTCCTTTCCGCGATGCCTTGGACTCCGCTCCGAAGTCGGGCGATAAGAAGACCTACCAAATGGATCCTGCCAATAAGATGGAGGCTATTCGTGAGGCCATGCTCGATGAAGAAGAAGGCGCTGATTTCCTCATGGTCAAACCAGCCCTGTGCTACTTGGACGTAATCCATGTGCTCAAAGAAACATCGACACTACCTATTACGGCGTACAACGTAAGTGGAGAATACGCCATGCTAAAAGCTGCCTGCATGAACGGTTGGCTGGATTACAACAAAGCGATGCCCGAAATGTTGCTTAGTATTCGTCGAGCGGGAGCCGATGCAATTCTCACTTATTTCGCCAAAGACTATGCCCAGTTGGTTAAATAGACTTTCGATACTGGGTGCATTTTTTGCGCTTTCGCAAACAGTAGGAGCGCAGTCGGCCTATCAGAATGTTCGAATTGATCATCAAAGCGACCTTTTCTCCTACCCACCTTGTGAACCTAGTATCGCCATCAATCCAAAGAATCCTGACAACATCGTTGGTGGGGCTATCTTGGACAAAGTGTATGTCTCACTGGACGGTGGGCTTACTTGGGATGTAGATAAGCTAGAAAGTAAATACGGCGTCTACGGCGATCCCTGCGTGGTAGCCAATAACAAAGGAGATTTCTACTACCTACACTTGTCTGACCCCACCGGACTCAACTGGGCAAGTGAAGAATGGCTCGATCGAATTGTTTGTCAGCGCTCCCGAGACAAAGGGGACAACTGGTCTGACGGCTCATCGATAGGATACAACGGCGCCAAAGACCAGGACAAAGAATGGGCTGCGTGTAGCTTGAATAGTAAGCGTGTATATGCTACGTGGACACAATTTGACAAATACGATTCGAGGCAGGCAGGGGATAGTTCCAACGTCATGTTTTCGTGTACGAATCGACGGGCCAACAAATGGAGTCCGGCCAAGCGGATCAATCAAATCGCTGGGGATTGTGTGGATGACGATGACACGGTCGAGGGTGCAGTTCCGGCCTGTGGAAAGAACAACGAAGTTTTCGTAGCATGGGCCATGGGCGAGACCATTTGGTTTGACCGATCAATGGATGGCGGCAAGTCATGGTTAGATAAAGACATTAAAGCCGGAGAAATCATTGGAGGTTGGGTTCAAGATATTCCAGGCGTGTCGCGTTGCAATGGGATGCCCGTGACGTGCTGTGATGTGTCGGACAGTGACTATTCAGGCACGATTTACATCAATTACACGGATCAAAGGAATGGCACGGCCGATACGGACGTGTGGCTCATTTCTTCGTCGGACCAAGGAACAACGTGGTCGGAAGCAGTGCGTGTAAATACAGACGGTCCCAATCGCCATCAGTTTTTTACCTGGATGGATGTAGATCCTATCACCGGGGTTATCTACATTGTTTTCTACGATCGCAGGAACTACAATGACAATCAAACGGACGTGGTTTTAGCCGTCTCGAAAGATGGGGGCAAGACTTTCACGAACGAAGTGATTAGCGATTCTCCATTTACTCCTAAATCGAGTGTCTTTTTGGGCGATTACAACAATATCGATGCAGTAGGTGGAGCGGTACGTCCGATATGGACTCGTCAAGATGATGGGAAGTCGAGTGTATGGACCGCACTCATCAATAAATAGAATTTTTAGCTAGCGCAAATGGCTTTGGCCGTAGCTGCCAATTCTTCGGGCGTAACAACTAATTTTTCTCTTTCAAAGTTAATATCACTTACCTTGTTTAATGGAACGAGATGAACGTGGGCATGAGGAACTTCAAGACCAATGATGGCAACGCCAATTCGTTTGCAAGGAATGGCCTTCTTGATTTTGATGGCAACTTCTTTCGCAAATAGGTTGATGCGGCTCAAGGATCCTTCGTCGAGATCAAAGAAATAGTCGACCTCCTTTTTTGGAATTACGAGTGTATGGCCTTCGGCCAGTGGCATGATATCCAAGAAAGCCAGAAACTCATCGTTTTCCGCAATTTTATGGCAAGGGATCTCACCAGCAACTATACGTGAAAACAAGGTTGCCATAGCTTATCTGTTGATTTCGAGAATTTCGAATTTGATGATACCAGCTGGAACTTTCACTTCGGCAATTTCGCCGACTTCTTTGCCGAGCAAACCTTTACCAATGGGAGAGTCAACTGAGATTTTCTTCTCGGCTAGGTTGGCTTCATTTTCGGCTACCAATCTGTATTCCAGTTCGGCATTGTTGTTCAAATTTTTGATGCGAACACGAGATAGAATAAAGGCACGACTGTCGTCAACTTGTGATTCATCAATCAATCGTGCGTTGGCCAATATGGTATTCATCTTAGCAATACGAGCTTCGAGCATACCTTGCGCTTCCTTGGCAGCGTCGTACTCGGCGTTCTCAGACAAGTCGCCTTTGTCACGTGCCTCAGCTATCTGGGCAGTGATTCTAGGGCGTTCTACACTCTTTAGATGTTGTATTTCATCTTTGAGTTTCTTAAGCCCTTCTTCGGTATAGTAACTAAACTGTGACATATTGATGGGGCTTCTCCAAGCTTAACTGTTTTCGAAGCGCTTATGTTTTATGAAAAAAAAAGAGAAAACCCTATTAAAGGGCTTTCTCAAAGATAAACAAAGTTATAAAAATATCGGTCTTAGAGGCTCAAATGCACTCCAATAGAGTGAATACCATTAAATGGGTTCGTCACACGATATGAATAATCTAATCCTAGCTCTGACTTATTCTCGCCAAAAGGAAGTTGAAGGCTAAGACCAGCAGAAGGGCCAGTAAGCGCATTCATTCTCTCATCGCTGTTCGTCAAACCATTCTCCCAAAGATATCCTCCGCGTAGAAGGAACATCTCATTGAAGCTAAATTCAGCTCCGAAACCAAATTGGTCGTTGGTGAATGAATTAGAAGTAAAGTTTCCTGTAGTGGTCAATCTCATCTTTTCGCTTAAGAGAAAATCATAAGCCAAACCAATGTTGATCAATGAAGGCAACTCATATTTGTCAGAACGCTGCTCAACAGTCAATGAAGTACCATTCGACATAATTCCAGTAACAGTAAGACCATCGCCTTTGAAGCGCATTGGAGGTCCAACGTTTTTCAAGGCAATACCAAATTTGATATGATCTCTTTCTCCTGTTACATATCGGATACCGGCGTCAAAAGAAACACCTTGTGCCTTTACGTTTGAAATTGATTCAGAAAGTATTCTCATGGTAATACCACCGAAAATACTATTTGAGAATTCCTTTGCGTACGAGACACCGATATTCGCGTATACTGGACTGAAATCACCAATTCCACCTTCAGGAAGATCGGCTGTAGTCACGTCAAGCTTTCCGAATGACATAGCGGCAACCGAAATACCGATCACACTAGACTCACCAACTCGCTGCCCTAAGGCGATAGAGTTGATATGAATATCTGACCCACCGAGGTAATTGGTGTTTACAAACATCATTTCGGTCTTTTTAACGAACGCAAGACCAGCAACATTCATGAATTGAGCTTCAATACCGTTGATACTTGCCATGTTGCTATTGGCCAAACCTGAACTACGAGCCCAAGGATTGATAAGCAATTGACCAACACCTGCAGATCCAGCACGATCAGGGTTACCAGCGTAAGCCGTTGTACTAGCCAACATGGCTAAACCAACTAAACAAGCTCCTGTTATTCTGTATACTAATTTCATATTCTAGTATTTTCTTCCGTTCATTTTTTAGAAACTGTCCAAATCTACAGGACGCATAACTCCAAACCACTTGAGGATCTTCTCACCTACGCCTGGTATGTTGATGTGGATAATGTAAACACCACCAGCAACAGGTACATTACGTTGGTTCTTCAAGTCCCAATCCAATGATGTTTTTGGATCGGCCTTGTTGAAGGTTCTTACCAAAGTACCACTGACGTTGTAGATATTGATCACACACTCTTCAGGAAGATTGGTGATTTTGATTCGGTTATCAAGCTTTCCAGTTTCATACTCACTAAAGGCATAGTATGGGTTAGGAACTACATTGATCTTGTCCATAATGCTCACCAATGTCTCAGACTCGCCAGTTTC
>JADFAK010000074.1 GCA_015665315.1 Flavobacteriales bacterium
TTTTGGAATCGTTAAACCAACAAAATAACTAACATTGTATGATCTTTTTAAGTGGCACCCATACTCCGAAATCCGTGGCATGGATACTCCGAAATACACAGTAGTCATTCTTGCAGGAATTTTAGGTTGGCTTTGAGCTTGAATAGGGGCGGTCCGCGAGTGGGTAGGATGGAGTCGACGACTTCTAGGATTCCTTTGGGTTTTGATCTAGGAAAGCGCATCGGAAGCTACGCCAGCGACCCTATGAGAATCTAGTGAAGTTTTATGGTTTACTAGACATAGAGAAATATGCCCGCTTGAAAACCCTTGCGAAAGCTCAATGAAGAAGTCTATCGGTAAGGAGTGTGAAGGAAAACCTCTGGCACGGTTTGATGTAGGGGGCCGGGGGGCGATGACTATTTTATTACCTTTCGAGGTGGATATATATGAAAGGGGGTGTCAGGCTCTACTCTACGCATTAATTGAGAAACGAACCAAGTATGTTCAATTTTTCTAGAACTGAATGTCCCCGATGCCTTGGAAAGGGGAATATGGACACTGAGGATATCAAAAGACTTGGCAAGGAATTCAAATGGATTCCCGGCCCGTGCGCCTACTGTAATGGAAAAGGAACTGTTCGGAAAAGCATGATCAAAAAGATTCCAGTCGACACGACTTATTTGTCGACAGATTTGGTCTCATCCGAGAGAACACGATTAATAAGTGGCGATAAAGCCGCCCTCGAACGAGCCGAATATTTTGAGATTCAGACTGAAGCCATGCTTGAACAAATTCACTTTTTACATACTTCTGCGAACCTGGATTCTAAATCGATTGCCGAATTCTACAGTATTGCAGATCAACAGCTAAAGCGTGACCAAGTAGCGTTTGACGATTTCGTTGAATACGTGGAGCAAATATTAAGTAAGAAAAATAATGCTAACAAGGCATGATAGAGAACAGCCCCACAAAGCCATCGCACGGCCGTCAAGAAGATACGGCCTTGGCCGAGCTGCTCTCCATTTGCTGGTTACGTCGGGCCTCATGCAAAAAAAAACTACCGAAAAGTTGTCCAATCGGACTACTTTTGGTAGCTTTGCTTAATGACTAAGAAACGTGAACTTTACTTCTTCAAAGACTATTTCGAAGAATTTTATGACACGCTGACTGAAAAAGTACAGAACAAAATATTATGGACTTTTCGTGTCATCGAAATATTGGAACAAATTCCAGAAGTCTATTTGAAACACATTAAGAACTCATCTGGTTTATATGAGATAAGGGTTCAAGTTGGAAACAACATTTATAGAATATTCTGCTTCTTTGATATTGATAATATTGTCGTGATTGGACATGGTTTTCAAAAGAAATCTCAAAAAACACCTCAACAACAAATCGAAAGAGCAGAGAAAATAAAACGAGAATATTATGAAAACAAAGGATAAAAATCTTACAAGTCTTGATCAGTTTATTGATAAGAAAATTGGAAAAGTTGGAACAGATTCCCGAGAACAATTTGAAAACAAATTTGATTCTTTCAAACTCGGTGTTTTAATTCAAGAAGCAAGAGTTCAAAAAGGATTAACACAAGAACAATTAGCAGAACTTGCTGGAACAAACAAGTCCTATATTTCAAAATTGGAAAGAAATCTAAAAGACATAAGATTTTCCACACTACAAAGAATTATAAATGACGGACTTGGAGGACATCTGGACATTGTAATTCGACTTGAGTAAGAAAGTACGAAAGCCTAGCATCAGCTATGCACCATACCGCTTGAACCTAAAGTTCATGTTTCGACCCAATTCAAAATTATCTAAATTTGATATTCCATGCTCACAATCCGTACGGTGCATAGCTACACCGTTACCGGCAACAAAATAAAAAGAGGAGCAGGCTCCACTCTACGCGAGTACAAACAATGAATCAAATTTTAAGACTTACATACTCCCTAGTGACGGATATGCTTTGCCAGCCAGAAAGAAGATTAAATTCAAGCAGTGCTCAAGTCGATTACATGCAAACAGTAGTAGTGTCTGACAAATAAGCAGCAAAATCAGGATTGTTTCCCTTCTTCAATACGTGCTTAATCCACGCCAAACGTTCATGATTGATTACCTCAAGTTCCCACGTACAAGGTCCCAGTCCATCACCCGAAATTTGCTTGATAGAAGTGGGGGCGTCTGGATTCGATAAAAAGACATGCATATTGAGCATATAGCCACCCAACCACCAATTAATCAGCGAAAACACCCCTTCCGACGCGGCATGTAGTATCAAAAAGGCTTGTCCGTAATGGTTCGAATTAAAACTATTCTTACGCTCCAACCACGCCGGCAATTGGTCCAAAACATGTTTGTAAACGGCCTCATGACCAAATTCCTCATCCTTCGAAATCGTATAAACCTTCACTTTCCATTCGTCCAAAATGATAGTTTCCCGAAATTGAATATGTCTGGCAACGTAGTCTTCCATAGCAATCAGTATTGGTGTATAAAATTCAATTTAATAGGAATGGCACATGCGTGCAAATGAGAACCGCTAGAAGTTCACATTCAGTTTCAGTCCTCCGTGGAAATGTCTGTCCGGCGCAGGATTGTAATACTTTCCTCCGAATGCATTTAACATCATGAAGGAAGAATAACTTGTGTCGGTTAAATTGTTCACTCCTCCAAAAAAGGTGAATTCCAACTTCTTAATGCTCAATTGGTAGCTCGCCGAAAAATGTAGCAACTGGTAGGCCGGCGACCAATCACTGTTGTCGTCATTTAGCGGACTCTTATCATACCAGTAGTGGCTCAGTTTTACTTGAATTTTTGAGGCCAAGTCTAAGGTGATCATTTGCGTTGCTGAATTCAAAGAGACTCCAGGGACCAACTTATCTTTGAAATTCTCACCTTCCGAGGTATAATCAACAAAACGAAAATCCCGATTGCTATAGCCTCCCGTGTAGCTCAATGTGCGCAAGAATCCTTGCTGGCGCTGCCAAGGCGTAAATTGAACCAAGGCCTCGAAGCCGTGCTGACGAAGAGCACCAACGTTGTGAAAACTGATCTCATCTTTCGGAACAATAGCCTCTGTAATGTCCAAGCGGTAAGCGCTAATATCCCCGTACAATCGGCCATCCCACCAGGTTCCACGCACGCCTAACTCCGTGTTTGTGCCGTTTTCGGGCGTGAGATTGAGGTCGAATGCTCCCGTTTCGACATTCACCATGTCGAAGAGGGTAGGCGTCGAGTTGCCCTTGCTCCATGAGGCATGTACGAGCATATTGGAACCAACGGATTTGCTCAAACCCACGCGAGGAAGGAATAAAAATCCGGTGCGGATATCCACATCCAATGGAATCGTTTCATCTCCATACGACCAGCCTGTATTCAGGAATTCAGTTTGACCCGCGCTGGCGCCTATTTCCAATCGCGTTCCCCAAGGCAGGTACTCCATTTGCACTTGTGCGAAAGCCAAAGAAGCGAGGTTATGCGTATCGTTAAAGTACTTGGTATCTCCTTTCTCGAAGTCTGTAATTTCCGACTCCCGGATCTGCCATAAATCGTTCTGGTATTCCCCTCCAAATGAGGCTACAATATCCAGTTTGTCCTGGACCGTATATTCCCAACGAAATACACTTCGCGCCCCAAATCCTTCGGCCGATTCATCTTTGTAGCCGTTGAAGAATGGAGTAGTTCCATAGGGATTGATTTTCTTGGTCCAGTGCAAGTACACCGAGGTTTCATTGCTCAAATGATCTCCCAACTTCGCCTGCTGCACCGCGCCGAATAGTCCGCGCTTACGACTGACACTGGCGTTCACATTCTCGCTAAACTCTACGGCTTGCGTTGGATCCTCGTCCCACTGCGCCTGATTCAGTCCGCCGGGAAGTTCCCAGTTTCCCTCGTAGTGCATGGCGACAAGCTTGTAATTCAATCGATCTCCTGGGGTAAACTGTCCGAATACCGAAAGCTGGGTTTTGTCGTTGGCTTCTTGCGCCCGAAAGCCGTTTGTTTGCTGACGAACCACTGAAGCGCGAATCGATGTTTTTGGTCCGCGATGACCACCGTACAAGGTCGATTTCACATAGCCGTAACTGCCCAAAGTTGTTTTCTGACCTACATATCCGCCCAAACTGTCGCGTTCACTGCGCTTGGGAGAGAAGAGCAATACACCGCCATTCCCAGAGCCGTACAAACTTCCCGCAGGACCTTTGATGACTTCCGCCGAAGCCATGTCACCGATTTCGATCAATTCGATAGGCGAGCTGCCATCAGGACTGGTCAATGGAATTCCATCGAGGTACAATTTGATATTTCGCACGGCAAATGGCGAGCGGTACGAACTTCCTCGAATATTTATCCGCCGACTACCACCATTTCCACGTTCCTCATAACTCACACCAGGCACTTGTTCGAGTCCGCGTCGTAGCGAGGCACCATCTCCTGCATCGAGGTCTGAATTGTCAAGTACGGCAATACTTCCAATAGCCTTTAACTGCTTGTCCTTGGTGCCCATTCCTTCGACATAGCTATAGCCAAGATGGTGCGTTATGGGAAGAAGATAAATGAGATAACGCTCTTCGTACACCTCCCCAAATGTATATGCCGCCGAATAATTTACGTGCTGAATAGTCACCTTACAAGCTCCATGACCACTCTGGAAGTGGAACTTTCCCGCCTCGTCGGTCCTAGCCATCAAGGTTTCCCCCACAAAAAATTCGGCGCCAGTAATTGGCAGCTCGGTCGCGGCATCCAACAATTTTCCACGGATATCTCTTTCCGAAGGCTGCTGAGCCGCAAGGGTAGTAAAAGTAAAGCAGCCCATAATGAAGAGAGCTGCTTTACTAAAAAGGGAATTTATTTTTTCCGCCATAAAGGCAAATGCTTATTTGACGATGAAAGAACGTGTAATCGTTCCCAAATGCGAAGTCGCTTTCACGAAATACTGACCGGAAGCGAGATCTGCACTAGAGATAGTCACCTTAGATCCATCGAGAATTTCACGGTGAACGATCTTACCATCGTAGCTGTGGATTTCAAATGATGTTCCGATAAATGCCTCAGAAAATTCAATCGTAGCATCCGTATCAACTGGATTCGGGTAAACAACAATCGATTGAACTGGAATCGCAGGCTCATCGCCCAAGCTTGTTACGTAATCTTGGTTCACAAATTCCTTGATAATGTTTGGTCCAGAACCTGGGTAAGACGTACCGTTGAAAGCAACGTATACAGCACCAGTTGTTGGGTTCACACAGATATCACGAATTCGCTGATTGAAAGAAGAGAAAAATTGATCTTCGCTTTCGACAGCTGTTCCATCGGCATTCATGTGAAGAACTGAAAGACGTTCGTATTGTCCGCCCAGTCCGCCAAGGACCGACAACAATACCGAGTTTTGCCATTCTGGAATCGCCACGTGGTTGTAATACTCAATGCCATTCACAGCGATGCAAGGCGACCATTCTTTCAATGGCTCCATTACATTGTTGTTGGCGCAATAGGTCTGCTCAGCAGTTGTATTGCAAGCACCTTCAACATTTGGCCATCCGTAGTTGCGGTTAGGCTCGATGATGTTGAACTCGTCCGAGTTGGACTGTCCGTGCTCCGAGCTGTAGATAATGCCATTCGGACCAACACACAAGCCTTGTGAGTTTCTGTGGCCAAAGCTCCATACATAACTAGAAGGATCTGGATTGTCGGCAGGAACCGTTCCGTCCAGATTCACGCGCAACATCTTACCGTTTAGGGAATTGATGTCTTGTGAAGAATCACCACCGTCGCCAGTGTCACCTGTAGACATCATGATTTTATTGTCCGGAGTAATAATCAATCGCGAACCGTTGTGGATTCCGCCACCAGCGATATCGTCGATAAGTAGCTCTTCGTTTACCAAAGAAGTTCCATTCCATTCCCAAGCACTTAGTACTTCGGATCCAGACCATACACTTCCAGTGTTGTAGGCGATAAAAACAATTGGATTGTTCTCCCAATCGGGGTGCATACACATGCCCAACATGCCCGGCTCAGAAGAACCACCTCCTGTTACCGAGATATTAAGAACTTCGGTATAGCTTCCT
>JADFAK010000066.1 GCA_015665315.1 Flavobacteriales bacterium
ATCATTTGAACCGAAAAGTGGCACGGTTTAAACCGAAATCAAGCCAAATCATAGTGGCACGGTTCAAACCGAAATCACTGGCACCCATACTCCGAAATCACTGGCACGGTTCAAACCGAAATACGCAGCAATACGAAGAGACTGACTTGGGGGCATTTATCGTAACTGACTCAGGAATTTATGAAATTGAAAAATAAAAAAGCCAGCAGCTAACAATTAAGGTCCATTGAGGTGCGGTAAGGCCGCAGTTCATTAGAGCGAGTGTTGTACTCTTCCTGCGATAGCGCCCAGCCCGGACGCTATGGGGATTCAATAAATTTCTTGTGTTGTGCGATTGTGAGAAAGGCCGACAACTGGACTGAAAAAAGGCAGCGCGAGGTCGATTTCATTTTTAGTTTTCTTGATGCTTTCCAATGATTGGTTGATCGAAATGATTCGACTGCAGTTGTACGGATTGCCAAACATCGAGAAGTATGCCGGCTCGAAAAACCGTGCGAGATTCCAATGAAAAAGTCTGTCCGTAAGTCGTGTGAGGGAAAACCTCAAGCACGGTTTGATGTAGGGGGTTGGGGGCAATAACTAATTTGTTACCTAATGAGGTAGTAAATAGGAGTGGGGTGTCAGGACTTGCTCACCGGCTTCATTCAATTCAGCCCATCCATTGCCTAAAAGTGTTTTTGTGGTATGTAACTTATTCGTTACATTTGCGTTGTGAGAGATATAGACATCACTGCGGAGTGCCAGGAGTTCATTGAATCGCTGAACGAACGAGCTAACGAAAAGTTTGACTACGTATTGCAAATTATGCTCGAAGTCAAATTGGTCAGCAAAGAGTTCGTCAAGAAAATCGAATCGAGCTCCTTCTATGAGATGAGGATCAGAGCGGGAAACGAATACAGAATCATTCTATTCGCTATCGACCATCCGAACTTCATTGAAGCGAAAAAAGTAATCCTCTTGAATGGCTTCGTTAAAAAGGCGAGCAAGGACTACGCAAAGGCACTCAAGAAAGCTGAACGTCTGCTGGAGGATTACACGAACGAAAAATGAGCATTATGGCAAAGACAATAAGCGCAAGCAAATATCTAGATAAGAAACACGGAAAGCGTGGAACCAAGAAACGAGAGGAATTTAGAGACGAAGCCTTCTCGTACTACTTTGGTGAAATACTCAAGGCCAGACGAAAAGAATTAAAGCTAAGTCAAGAGCAACTCGCGAAAAAAGTGGGCAAGAAGCGGCCGTACATTTCACGAATTGAAAATGGTGAAGATTTGAAGATGTCGAATTTTGTCTTGCTTGCAAATGCGTTGAATTTGAATATTGAACTCACAGCAGCATGAAGAGAATCGAAAGCACATCAATGAGTCTCCAATAGGACACGACAAGCCCGCAGTTCATTAGAACATGTATCGTATTCTTCCTGCGATAGCGCACAGTCTGAACATTTTATTAATTCAATCTACCTCGTGTACCGCTGATCCTATCAGAGGCCCACAACCGACATGAAAGAAGATGTCGTAGGATCGATCTCAGCCTTGTTTTAATACTTTTCCCCCGTCGCACTCAATCAAGCGTCACCACTGATCCATTTGCCTTGTGCAAAATCACCTAACAATAAAGCTCCCTAAATAACTAGCCTTTCCTGCTTGCGTGAGGAAAATTGTGTGGTGGCCAGCCGCGAGTTTTGAGGTGTTGATGGTGCAGCGATCCGACGTGACATTGGAAAGAACTTGTACGACTCGGTTTTGGGTGTCTTTGATCTCGATTTGGCACGAAATTTAACCTGAATTGAGAAAAACGAGGGCCTCAGAAGAATCCAATTCGAGTGTAAATGAAAAGAGAAAAAATAACAATTTCATGCTGGACAATAGAAAGAATTAAGCGTAGGTGGTGAAAAGAAGCATAGCTGAATAGCGTTTATACATCTAGCAGAAAGACTACTCGGAGTTTCTTCAATCTGTAAAGAGGTGGGCGTACAAATTGTCAAAGGATCTTCGTATCTTTAAACTATGGACTATCGACAGTATTTGGAATTGCGTGCTGATAAACGATTCGGAAAACCTTGTGTGAAAGGCACCCGGATAAGCGTTTATGACGTTCTGAATTGGCTTTCCAATGGGATGAGCAAGGAGGAGATTAGATCCGATTTTGAAGAACTTTCGAACGAGATGATCGATGCTTGTTTGGCATATGCTGCCGATAAAGAAAGAAGGTTAGTTTCTATTTCATGAACCTTTTATTTGACCAGAACATATCTCCACGCATACTTAAAATGCTACCTGACGGGTTTTCAAACTGTCAACAAGTTCGATTCGCGGGCTTAGAAGATTCATCGGATCTGGAAATATTTGTATACGCGAAGTCGAACAATTTTGCGATTGTCACATTCGATTCGGATTTTGTTGATCTCAACGCAATGCATGGAACTCCTCCCAAAATAGTATACTTGAACACAGGTAATTTAACAACGAAAAGTATTTCGGCTCTTCTTTTAAATAACATCGTTAGAATTGGTCACTATCTCAGCTCTGACTCGGATGATATTCTTGAAGTGATCCAAGCTGTTTGAAACGCCCATTTGCCTTGTGCAAAATCACCTAACAATAAAGCTCCCTAAATAACTTGTCTTTCCTGCTTGCGTGAGGAAAATTGAATGATGTCCAGCCGCTAGTTTTGAGGTGTTGATGGTGCAGCGATCCGACGTGACATTGGAAAGAACTTGTACGACTCGGTTTTGGGTGTCTTTGATCTCGATTTGGCACGAATCTCTTTCTGGATTGTTGAATTCTACGACGACAAAATTGGTAGTCGGATTGGGATAAATCTTCACATTTTCGACAGTGCTTTCTACTATTTCAATCGACGTCGAGCAATCGGCAATGGTTCCGGCTTGTGTGACGAGGGTTCCTTCATCGACCGACCAGTGTTCCCAGCTTCCGCCAACTCCTGTTTGCCAATCGTTCAAGTCAAAAGTATTGCTTCCATCCGAAGTGCCTTTAACCGCATATACTTTGACCGCAAGGCCCGCTAAGTCCCAGTCCAAGGGCGAATTTTGTTCGCACAACTCAGGAGAAAAGTCGGTCAGCCCACAATTGGCTTGAAGAAAATAAGCATTGTCGTCGCTCCCCGGATATTCGCCATAAACATGCGCGATCCCGCTAGGTTCGATGCACACCGCAGTGTACTCGTCGCAGGCAATTCCTTTGGCCTGAATTCCGTCATCGAACACCATTCTGGCAAGAAAAACCATATGTCGGCCCCGACGATCCGGATCATCATAATGCGTGTCGGTTACCACGTTTTCCAAATGTGCATTGGCCAAAAATGGGTCGGAATCAACGATAATCTGATTGGCAAAAGGATTGGCAAGAGCTGCCGAAGAAGTGATCGTTCCGGCTTGTGCAGAGAAGTAATAAGACCCCTGAATCGCCATACCCGCACTCGTTCCACCAATGACAATGCCTCGTTCGTTGATGCCTTCGTTCACGAGATCGGCCACCTCCGTATCGCGCCAATAACTCACATAGTCCCATTGATCACCACCTGCAAACCAAATAGCCTCCGCCTTCGCAATCTTGTCGAGCACGTATACATCGACACTCGCATCGGCCGAATTGCACACAATAGTCTCCACCGAATTGACATCGACACCTAGCTCAGAATACAAATAATCGTTGTAGCCATCCGAACCACTGGCCCGCAGGACAAGAACATCCCCGCCATTTGCCTTGTGCAAAAACCATTTCATAGCCTCATCGTCTTCGGTAGCCCCTCCCATCAAACAAATGCCCCCAAGCGGACTCGTAATTGTGTCGGTTGAATTGCCCGTGAAATAGGACGTATAACTCTGAGCTATAGATGATTGAGTGAGAGTGAGAGCTGCAATAAATGCAAAAGTTGTTTTGATCAAACTAGTCATGGTTCTGCGTTTTGGCCAAGCGAAAAATCGTGAATTGCTGCCGGACGCCCAAATCTAATGCGCTTTTTCCGAACTGATGAGCGAACGAAGCTTTTCGGTGCCTGCAAATCCCAAGAATTTGTACATCTGCAAATAACTTTTGCCGGTGACAGGGGTTAGTTGAGGTTGAAAGTTTTTGGGGATCGCTGATTTGAAAAATTCCTTGGCGCGCGTGGGCTGGTAGGGATAAAGCATGCGTATGGCATCGAAGAGAATTTGGTATAGCTCGTTGCTCAGCAGGGCAGGTTTGTTCTCCTTTATATAAGCCATAATATCGACCCGCAATTGAACGTATCGCTCCCATTTTTGGTCGAGGTTGGTCTGCGATATGGACCCTGATTCCCGCACGCGAATGACCGTATTCACTTCTGGGTCAAAAAGAACGTCTTGGTGCTTCTTCAAAATTTGAAACATCAAGTCGTATTCTTGTGAACTACCGAGATTTTCGTTCCATTGGATGTCCTCCTTGAAGAGATCGGCTCGAAATAAGTTGGCCGAAGTAATCCCTAAATCGGTAAGCATCAACGACGCCCAGATATTTGGGGTTCCATCGGTATACCTACGCTCGCGGACCAAATCCCCCTCTAAATCTTCCCTGCGATAACTCCCAAAAATGACACAAGGAGATTCATGTTCGGCCACCAATTGCAATTGATGTGCGAGTTTGCCAGGAGTCAACAAATCATCAGCATCCAAAAACTGAATATATTCCCCCGAAGCATGTTGCAAACCATGATTTCGCGCGCTCGAAGCCCCTTTATTCACTTGGTGAATCACCTTGATCGAAAGCTCCGACGAATTCCCCAATCGGTCCAGCAATTCCTTCGTACGATCGCTACTACCGTCATTCACGCATATCACCTCAAAGTCCTGCATATTTTGCCCACGGAGGCTCTCAATACATTCCTCAATAAAGGCTTCAACGTTATAACAAGGTATGATTACAGAGACTTTCATGACAATTTGGGGCACATTCAATTGAAATAGCGACAAGCGCAAATGTACAGCTGTTTCGCGATTAAATGTATTCGATTTGAAAGCGGTGTGCAAGCGAAGACACTTGAAACGAATATCGGCGCGTTGGTCTCCCTTCAGAACCGTGGCAGCGTGTCTCCCTCCAGAACCGTGGCAGCGATAGTCTCCCTTCAGGGCCGGGGCAACGAGGGCACCGTCCCCAAACAACCCAACCCCAAACCATCACCAACCCCAAAAGTTATTCACCATCAACAACCAACCTTGCAACTCTAAACTCGAATTGAAGCGTCCATAAGCTGAATAGGCGCGGCTACAAACTAGGACCTTGAAAATAATCTAGAAAATCAAAATGATCCCCAAATTGCCACATATACCTAGTAAAAACTTAACCAACCCCAAACACTCTTCCGGGCAGAGCAGCAGCAGCAGCAGCAGCAGCAGCAGTAGCAGCAGCAGTCACCCTTCAGGGCCGGGGCACCACCATGAACAATGACGAATTAAAATCAACAGGCATGCACAACGGTGCTTCACCCCATATTTTTCGGAATGCACATAAGCTTCGCGTAGGCATGACTGAGGCTGAAACAAAGCTTTGGGAATATCTGAGACAAAAGCCCCTAGGCTTCAAATTTCGCAGACAACACCCCTTGGCCTTTTACATTCTGGACTTTTATTGCCATAAAATGAAATTGTCCATAGAGTTGGACGGTGAATACCACCATTCCAAAGAACAAAAGGAAAAGGATGCAGAGCGCACGGAATACATCAACAGCCTGGGCATCCGTGAAATAAGATATCCAAATTCAATGGTCCTAAATAACCTTGAAGTAGTCATAAACGAACTAGAATCCCTCCTCAAAGAAGGTCCCAAACCCTAACCTGCACAGTCCTCACATTCTTGGCTAGGGCAGTGGCCCTGTTAGCATATCCCAATCACCACCCCTTGTCAGTGCCCAACTACCGTCATACCCCCCGCGCGCGGCACCCTTCAAGGCCGTGGCAGCAGCACCCTCCCTTCAGGGCCGGGGCAGCGAGGCCCCCGTCCCTAATCTACCCCACATTCACCCTCATCCCATTGTACCCATTTCCACCCCATAGTCGTCTCAC
>JADFAK010000039.1 GCA_015665315.1 Flavobacteriales bacterium
GGAAATTGATGGCTCCCGTAATTGTTCGAGCAATTGGAAATGACGAAAGGCAAACCGTAGGTATGTCCGTACGCACGCACGAGATGATCCGATGACGCCTTGCTGGCACTGTACGGACTGCGCGGATCGTAGGCTGTTGTTTCGGTGAACAAGCCCTCGGCTCCGAGTGATCCGTACACTTCATCTGTTGAAATGTGGTAGAACAGGTGGTTTTGATCTTTCGACCAATGCTTGCGACAAGCGTTGAGCAAATTGGCGGTCCCGACAATATTCGTATTGATAAAGGCAAGCGGATCCTCTATGCTACGGTCTACATGGCTTTCGGCAGCAAGGTGAATGACATCGGTGATGGCATGCTTGACGAAGATTTCCTCGAGCAGCTGACTGTCACAAATATCTCCCTTGATGAAGGTATAGCCAGGATGTTTATCTAGGTCGGCAAGGTTTTCTAAATTCCCTGCATAAGTGAGTGCATCGAGGTTGAAAATACTGTACTCAGGATGATTGCCCACGAAAGTTCGAACGACATGCGAGCCGATGAATCCAGCTCCTCCAGTTATTAGTATTTTCTTACTCATACACTTACAAGCTCCAGTAAACTAGGTTCTTAATTTTGTCGCGGTACATGCCTTTGATGTCGATAAGAACCCCTTTGTCATCATTCATGTACTCCGTGATGTCGGCTTCCGTCATGTGGCGGTACTCCTCATGGTTTACGGCAAGAATTACGGCATCATAGATCCCTTTTTCAGCAGTACGCTTTACTTCCATGTCGTACTCCTGCTTGAATTCTTTCGGACTAGCGTGAGGATCGATTAGATCAACGCGCATGCTAAACGACTCAAGCTCTTTAATCACATCAAGAACCTTAGAATTACGAATGTCGGCAACATCTTCCTTGAACGTAACACCCATGACAAGAACGCGTCCTTCAAGGATATTCTTTCCTTGTTCGAGAATTCTTTTTACCGTTTGCTTACCTACATAAAATCCCATGCTGTCATTCACGTAGCGACCTGAGTTGATCACTTTGGCGTGGTAGCCTAAGTTTTTTGCTTTGTAAGTGAGGTAGTAGGGATCAACACCAATGCAATGTCCGCCCACCAAACCTGGCATAAATGGCAAGAAATTCCATTTTGTGCGAGCGGCTTCAAGTACATCGTACGTGTTCACACCTAGGCGATTCAGGATAATTGACAACTCGTTGATCAGGGCGATGTTGACATCACGCTGCGTGTTCTCAATTACTTTCGCTGCCTCGGCAACTTTGATGGAAGCGGCGCGGTGAACACCGGCATCAACCACTAGTTCGTATACTTTGGCAATATTCTCGAGAGACTCAGCGCAGCAACCTGAAGCTACTTTCGTAATCGTACGAATCGTATGCTGCTTGTCACCCGGATTGATACGCTCAGGAGAATAACCCACCTTGAAGTCATCCTTGAAAGTAAGTCCTGAAATTTCTTCCAAAACAGGAATACAGTCTTCTTCTGTACATCCAGGATATACCGTCGACTCGTAAACCACGTAGTCTCCTTTTTTCAAAACTTTACCCACCGTTCGAGACGCAGCCAAGACAGGTCCCAAGTCGGGTTGATTCGAACTATTAATAGGAGTAGGAACAGCAATAACAAAGAAATGGGCAGCTTTGAGATCGTCAATGTTAGACGTGAACTCAATATCACATCCCTCGAAAGCCGAAGATTCAAGTTCCTCCGAAGGATCCTCATTGTTTTTCATCATTTGAACTCGCTCTTCATTGATGTCGAATCCAATGACTTTAATTTGTCTGGCAAATTCTAGAGCGATCGGCAATCCGACGTATCCAAGTCCAATGACTGCAAGCGTGCTCTCCTTTGTTAATAGCTTATCGTAAATCATACTCGATTAATTCTCTTTGCTCACCAATCCATTGGCAAGCGTGTAAGTTGTATTGCTTTCGGGACATATAGCCCGGTTATTCTTGTCAAATTCTAGTTTGTGGCCAAACTCACTCATCCATCCCATTTGCTTGGCAGGGTTTCCCACCAACAATGCGTACGCAGGAACGTCTTTGGTTACAACAGCTCCCGCACCAATAAATGAGAATCGGCCCAGCTCAATGCCACACACAATCGTCGCATTCGCACCAATCGATACGCCGTGACGAACAACTGTAGTGGCATATTCGCCCCTTCTGTTCACTCCACTCCGCGGATTGATAACATTCGTAAACACGCAGGATGGCCCCAAGAACACATCGTCCTCGCAGGTCACCCCTGTATATATGCTCACGTTGTTCTGCACCTTCACATTATCTCCCAAAATCACCCCTGGCGAGACAACAACATTTTGTCCAATATTGCAGTTTTCACCCAGTTTGGAATCACTCATCACATGTGAGAAATGCCAAATCTTGGTTCCCTTGCCGATTTCGCAACCCGCATCAATTACCGCTGTATCGTGAGCAAAATAGTCGGCCATTACTGAATGTACTTATCAAACGATTTATGGTCCTTCTTATACAAGTCTTCCTGTGAGAGAGACTTGAAATATTCATAGGTGATCTTCAATCCTTCTTCGCGGCTTACTTTCGGCTCCCAGCCCAAAATAGCACGGGCTTTGGTGATGTCTGGCTGACGTTGCTTCGGGTCGTCGACAGGAAGATCTTGGTAAATCACTTTCTGCGTTGTACCCGTGAGCTTGATGATCTCTTCCGCAAATTGCGAAATCGTAATCTCGTCTGGATTGCCAATGTTCACCGGATCTGAGCAGTCGGACTGCAACAAGCGGTAAATTCCTTCGACCAAGTCATCGACGTAGCAAAATGATCTTGTCTGAGATCCATCGCCAAAAACAGTGAGGTCTTCACCACGCAAGGCTTGTCCAATAAAGGCCGGTAAAACACGTCCGTCATTAAGTCGCATACGCGGACCGTAAGTGTTGAAGATACGTACAATACGTGTTTCAAGTCCGTGATACGTATGGTAAGCCATTGTCATGGCTTCTTGAAATCTTTTTGCTTCGTCGTACACACCACGCGGACCAACGGGATTCACATTGCCCCAGTAATCTTCTGTTTGTGGATGAACGGTTGGATCGCCGTAAACCTCCGAGGTCGAAGCCACAATAATTCGGGCTTTCTTCTCTTTTGCCAATCCGAGCAAGTTATGTGTACCCAAAGATCCCACTTTCAAAGTCTGAATAGGAATTTTTAAGTAATCAATTGGCGAGGCTGGCGAGGCGAAATGTAGGATGTAATCGAGCTTGCCCGATACGTGCACATACTTGCTTACGTCGTGGTTGTAAAACTCGAAATTTTCGTTCTTGAAAAGGTGCTCGATATTTCTCAAGTCTCCTGTGATCAAGTTGTCCATTCCCATGACGAAATAGCCCTCCTTGATGAAGCGATCACATAAATGCGAACCGAGAAAACCAGCTGCTCCCGTGATTAATACGCGTTTCATAATTATGAAGGATTATTTTCGTTGACGGTCTCTCTACCAATGCTCTTGTAGAAGTAACCCATTTCTTTCATCTTGTCGTTGTCGTACAAATTCCGTCCGTCAAAGATCACTTTGTTGTTGAGCAACTCAGAAATTTTTGAGAAGTCAGGATTTCTAAATGCCGACCATTCGGTGCATATCAACAAGGCATCCGCATCTTCCAGCGCGTCATATTGGCTGTCGGCATAGTCAATGCGGTGACCTAACAAGTTTTTGACATTTTCGGTCGCTTCCGGATCGAAGGCATGAACCGTCGCTCCAGCGCTTGTGAGTTTCTCGATCATGTACAAGGAAGGCGCTTCACGAATATCGTCGGTGTCGGGCTTGAAGCTCAATCCCCACAAGGCAATGCGTACGCCATTTAGATTTCCTCCAAAATATTCCTTGATTGGATTGAAGAGAACCGTTTTTTGGCGATCGTTCACTTCCATTACGGCATCCAGGATTTCGAATTTGAATCCTTCCGATTTTCCTGATTTGTGCAAGGCTTGGACATCTTTTGGAAAGCAACTGCCTCCGTAGCCAATGCCTGGGAACAAGAAACGCTTTCCAATTCGCGAGTCGGTTCCCATACCCATTCTCACCTTGTCGACGTCGGCACCCACTTTCTCACAAAAGTTGGCGATTTCGTTCATAAAAGTAATCTTGGTTGCGAGGAATGAATTGGCCGCGTACTTTGTTAGCTCGGCCGACTTCTCGTCCATGAATACGATTGGATTTCCCTGTCTGATGAAAGGCTTGTACAGCTCTTCCATAGCCTTTTGCGCTCTTGCGCTAGAAGTACCAACAACCACACGGTCGGGCTTCATAAAATCGTCGACAGCATATCCTTCGCGTAAAAACTCCGGATTGGAAACGATGTCGAAATCGCACTGGGCGTTTTTGGCAACGGCTTCGCGAACTTTCTCTGCTGTGCCTACGGGTACAGTGCTCTTGTCAACGATGATCTTATAGTCTGTAATCAAGCGTCCCAAGTGCTCGGCAACGTCGAGGACATACGAAAGATCGGCCGATCCATCTTCTCCAGGAGGAGTAGGGAGGGCTAGAAAAATAATCTGAGCGTCTTCTACAACTTCTTCAATATCGGTTGTAAATGAGATGCGTCCTTGTTTGATGTTTCTTTGGAATAGAACGTCGAGATGAGGTTCGTAAATTGGAACTTCACCGTTGCGCATCTTCTCGACTTTCTTTTTGTCGATGTCGACACATACAACTGTATTACCGGTTTCTGCAAAGCAGGTTCCTGTAACCAATCCAACGTATCCTGTTCCTATGACTGCAATATTCATGAGTTATGCGTGATTTTGTATGAATGTTTTGACGGCTCCAGTAATTGTTTCCAATTGCTCGGTGGTCATTTCGGTGTGAATGGGCAGCGAAATGACACTAGCCGAGAGATTCTCGGTATGAGGAAAATCTCCTTTATTATAGCGGGGGTCCTGATAAGCTTTTTGCAAATGAAGCGGCACAGGATAATAAATCATTGCTGGAATTCCCTCTGACTCAAGATAGGCGCGTAAGCCATCTCGATCAATCTCGTGGGTCTTCAAGGTGTACTGGTGAAAAACATGGCTTGAGCCAGGCTGTCGGCCAGGAGCGCTCAGTTGAGGCAACGATGCAAATGCCGCGTCGTAGTATTCGGCTACCTTGTTTCGAGCGAGGTTGTACTCGTCCAATTTGCGCAACTTAATACGCAATACGGCTGCCTGAATGCTGTCTAGTCGAGAATTTACGCCGATCATATCGTGGTAATAGCGAACCTTCATGCCGTGATTGGCAATCTGACGTGCTTTATCAGCCAAAGTATCATCGTTGGTGAATAATGCACCACCGTCTCCATAGCATCCCAAATTTTTCGATGGGAAAAAGGATGTCGTTCCAAATTCACCGAAAGTACCCACCTTCTGTGTGCCCGACTTACTCGTGTAATCGGCACCAATCGCTTGGGCCGTATCTTCGATCATGTACAAGTTGTGGCGCTTGGCTATGTCCAAAATAGGATCCATATCGGCCGACTGACCAAAAAGGTGAACCGGTACGATTGCCTTTGTCTTTGGGGTAATCGCGGCTTCCAAACAGGCTGGATCGACGTTAAAAGTCACCGGGTCAACGTCAACCACCACTGGGGTAAGTCCCAAAAGTGCGATCACTTCGGCCGTGGCGACAAAAGTGAAAGAAGGAGCAATTACTTCATCGCCCGGCTGAAGGCCCAAGGCCATCATAGCGATTTGAAGAGCATCCGTTCCATTGGCACACGGAATGACGTGTTTGACGCCCAAATAGGCTTCGAGTTCTTCGCCAAAAGACTTCACTTCCGGTCCGTTGATGTATGCCGAAGATGCTACAACACCAAGTATAGCCTGATCAATTTCATCTTTGATAGACGCATACTGGGTGGCGAGATCTACCATTTGAATAGCTTTCTTTACCTCTGCCATGGTCATAAAATTGGCGCGAAGATACTTATATATTTCAAGGTATCGAAGGATTCAAGGCACCTTCCACAGC
>JADFAK010000169.1 GCA_015665315.1 Flavobacteriales bacterium
CAGCGAAAGCCCAAGTGGTAATTTCATCAAGGGTGCACGACAAAGGCGCTCCATTCAACCAAATTGACTGCAAATAATTGTAAAAATCCATGGCCTGAGTGGGACTTCCTGATATACCCGTTCCGTTATTGAAGAACATGAAATTGGTCATACCAAGTCTTTCATTGTCAATAACTCCATCGTCATCGTTGTCCTCCCCATCGGCGTCCATTGTGGGTCCGGTCATCAACTTGATACCGCATACAGGCGGATTTTCACCGTATTCTTGGTCGACCGAATCGCCATTGATTCCAAAACCCAAGTCTCGGCCAATATCGCATTGAATGTAATCATCGTTCGGTCCGCCCAGGTCGACATCGGTCCAATGTCCAACGTAGGTGTTCGTTAGGGTTTGGGTTCCGCGATTGATGATCTTTCGCGAGTAGAAGGTCGTGTTGTTCAAGACATCTGAAGAAGCGTAGGCATAAGCCATGCTGTGGATTTCGATTCCGATAGGCTCACTCAGCGTTGCGAGATGGAGTCCACCCTTGTCATTATCGATCCAGTAAAGACAACAATCTCCCTTGAGCATATCGCAAGTGGCACAATCTCCCACGAAGTCGGACATCCCTTCGAACAAAGGACAATCGCCATCTTCGGGGTTGTAGGTGCCGTCGGCATTGTAGTCATAGAAAGGCGCCAAATACTGAGCTTGGCCCAGTCCGACATCTCCATGTGCTGGGTAGTCGTAAAACACTTCAGGAATTTCGTAATCGGCAAATTCGCTTTCATCGCAATCGATGTCATTCACGCAGTCGAAATAGGCCAAATGCTTGAGTGACTGGATGCGATAGAGTTTCCAAATTCGATCCCACGACTCGCATTGATCGGAGCTAGTGAGCGCATCGTCGCCGAGCGGACCCGGGTAAAAATCGGATTCATCAAAACCGAAAGTACCTCCTGCAAGCTTTAGTTGTTGATCGGGCGAGAGGCCACCTATCCACAAGCTTCCCGCATACAAAGCGTGCACTCCTTCACCTGCTGGGACTTCATAGCCCGCGTTGAAGTCGGCCCCTTGCCAAACGCGTTGACCGTTGGTGATGGTTGCGCGGACATTATTAATATCCAAAAAATCGATGGCTGTCGGCACGCCGCAATCTTGCGAGTATCCGCATTTGCCGAAGGCTAAAACAAAGAGAGCCAAGGAATAAATTACAAGTCGAATAAATTTCATAGTGTGTTGTTTAAAGGGTTAATAGGTGCAATACTCGTTTTAACCGAGCTAAAAATATGGTATTAAAAACTATCAAGGTCAACTGGCCGAACCACGCCGAACCATTTGAGGATTTTTTCTCCAATTCCGGGCACATCGATGTGGATGATATAGACACCACCGGCTATTGGGACATTTTTTTGGTTTTTCAAGTCCCAGTCGAGTGAAGTGAGCGGATCAGATTTATCGAATTGGCGAACCAAAGTTCCCGACACGTTGTAAATCGACACCACGCATTTCTCTGGTAGATTGGTAAACTTCACGCGGTGATCGAGTTTACTGCTCTCGTACTCACTGAAAGCGTAGTAAGGATTTGGCACCACGTTGATCATGGCCAAGGCGTCCTCGAGCATCTCATCGCTGTTGAAATCCGGATTCATATTGCGTGTCGAAAAGGCATACAGCGGATTCCAATTGTTCAAGGATTCGGAGGTATCATCTATCTCTTTATCGAGCGGTCGGTATTTTTCAAAGGGACGCGCTACGCGCAAATGCAATTCGGCCTTACCGGGAATCAATCCCTGCGAAGGAGCCTTCCATTCGAAACCCTCACCAAGAATTGCCGAGCCTACCCACATGCAGGACTTCCACGTTTCGAGGCGATCGACGTTCGAGCCGTTCACCAATAAATCAAACATAGTCGCACCTTCGTCGTAGCTCGGGATCCAGCCATCGTTGTTGTAGTAGGCCGTATTCTTGAAGATATAGATCCAGTGTTGTCCGCCTGCAACCACCTCGCCCAAGTTGGTTTCCACGCGCTTCGAAGGGTTCCACAACATGTCGTTTCCATTGTCGGTAAGCATTCCTGAGTCCTCGCCGAAGGCCATGTTCAAGCGCTCACCTGTATTGACATCAATGGCATAGCCTGGGAACCAGCCCATTCCGAAAGGCTCATCGCCGTTGTGTGTTGCTTCCCAAGCATCGCCTCCTTGGGCTACTGTAAGTCCGTCTTTGTCAACCGATGCATGGTTCCTAAGATCCATTTTCTCAGCGGCACCTTCGGCGCGTTCTTCGTTGGACTGCATTTCGAGCACGGGGCATCGCGTCCACTCGTTTCTATTCGAGGTAAAAACTACGTCGACGTTGTTTAGGTCTTTCAAGCGAGCTTTGTGGTGGTCAAAATTGGGGTTCACCATATCCGCTTTTCGCGGAGCCACATTCATCAAGTGCACATTGTCAACTGTTGCCGACCAAGAAGTTTGACAATAAGGCGCCCACGTGCCGCGAAGGATAGACTCGTAGTCTTCATCTGGGTCGTTGAAAGGAATGGGGAAAGTCGCCAGGGGGTTAGGTGGCCATACGTCGTGGACGATTGTTTCCAATCCGATGGCTCCTTCGGGAGCTTGTTGCGAACCAGACCGAATCCAGTTTGTAGCGCTAAATCCTTCTTCGTCTTCAACTCCGAGCAACCACGGTGCGCCATCTTCAAATTCAATGGAAGCGCTGAGGAAATCCGTGAAATGCTGTCGTGCATCACTGAAGTAGTGTTGTACGGGCAGCACCGAGATACCATGCTGGGGAATAATTTCCTCAAAGGGAGAAGACATGGAGTGAAATGAAGAATGAATTACATCTCCAGTAGTTTGATTGATTAACTCCCAGCGAATGGTATCGGTTGTTAAGTCGCGATCTTCGGCGTTGATTCTAAGCAAGTAGTCGATATCCTGCAGTAAAAGCGGATCGACCACCTTCACTTCAATGGGTGACCCGGCGGCGGTGTACTGTACTGCTTCAATTTTCCACGGTTCGCCCTGCATGATATTTGCGCGCGAGCGCTGATCCATTTCTAACTCCAACATGCCATTGCCCTTTCCTTCCAATTGCGTGAGGGGAATGAGGTCACCATATTGAGCCATGGCGTTGGTGCCACCTGCTTCTGGATTTACAACATGTGGAATTCCTGAATACACCCGAATGGATGAAGCAGCCGATTTACGAGAAGCGATATAGGGTTTGAACTGTCCGTATCCTTGATCTGCATTAAAAGGCTCGTACATGTTGTAGCCGTACGCCACGACAACGAAAAAGTAGCTCCGATGATTGATCAACCGGGTATCGCCTGTAGCAAAAGCGTCGTGTTTTACGGAAAACGAATGTTGAATTCCGAGGTCCTCGCCTTCGGCTTTTAAAACGGGTACGGGAAGATTCATGGCCGGGTCGAACTCGTAATTGACAACCTGGGTGATTGAGTCTTTGACATCGGTAGTGAAGATCAGGCGTGCTGCGTCGATGTCTTCCAATTGGTTGATCGACACATTTTGATCGCGTAATTGGTATACTTGATAGCCTTGGAACTTGTATGATCTATCCTCTTCTGAAAGCGGCAAGCCATCTGAAGTTGATTCGGGAATCACGGGATCGAGCTCGGCGTATTGTTCGTGGTAATTGTTCGAAATTACATTGTCATTTTCGAGCAAAAGGATGATTTCACGGTCCATTTCTTGGACGACCACATCTGGTGCATCCGGACCGTCGACAATATTGAAGCAGTTATTGAACAGGGCCTGAGCCTTGTCATCGGCTACTCGCAGCAAGCTCACAGATGCAAAAGCACCACCACCTGTAGCACGAGCGTAAACCACGCCGACCGTAATATTGTTGCGGGCACCGGGCTCTAAGACAAAAGGTCCAGCTGACTGGATGAATCGTCGGTCTCCTTCTTGGTTATCGGAATTCTCCTCGGTCCATGGGCTTTGTGGTACGCCTTCGGTTCCCCATCCATAGGGATCTGAGTCGCCTGGAAACATGTAATCGGCACAGACATCAATACCGGTCGAATTTCCGTTACCACCGTATTCGAGGCAGGCGCCATTTCTCCACTTTCCAGTGAGGTAATTGTAATACTGCACGGCGTATTTGGGGTCTCCATAATCGTAATCGCCGTTGTTGTAATAAATGAACTTGCGCATGCCGAAACGTTCGTTGTCGATCACACCGTCGCCGTAGCCCATGCCAATTCCGACATAAGGAATTCCCAAGCCGGCAATGGCTTCTGAATAATCGCTAGTACGTGGATTGTCAATGCCATCGTTGTCTTGAAACGGACCTTCAAAGAAGTCAACTCCGATCGCAGGTGGGTTCTCGCCATACCCTTTGGAGTACTGAGAAGGTGGATCGAAGTCCACACCGTTGTAGCAGTATGCCAGTCCGCGAGAAACATCACAGCCTACAAAGTCATCGGTAGAAGTTCCGAGGTCGGGATCGGCCCATTGACCGAAGTACGTTTCTTCCAGGGTTTTTGTGCCTTGATTGATGAGCAGGTAATTGTAGAAGGTCATGTTGTTGATCTCATCGTTGGAGGCAAAGGCAAAAGCCTGCGCACGAATTTCCATACCTATAGGTTCCCCATTGGTCTCGGTATGCACGTTGCCTTTGTCGTTAAAAATCCAGTACATGTTGAAGTCGCCATACAGTGGCACGGTCGTTTCTCTCAATCGTCGATCGCAATCAATCTCTCCAGCAATGTCAAAAGCTGGGTAGTCTCCTGTATTGGGGTCATAGACGCCGCTGGTTCCAAATCCACCTCCGTCGAAATCGTAGAATGGTGCGAGGTAGTAATCTTGCCCTTGGCCAATGTTCCCATGTGCTGGCCAGTCGTAGAAATAAGAAGGTGTGGAGTAGGCAGGATACTCTTCGTTCTCATCACAGAACGGGTCGGTCTTACACTCCCAGTACCCACGATGCCGCTCGACGTCTTGTCGGTAAGAAACATAAAAACGATCGTATTTCTGACAGGTTTCTTCGGTAACCTCGGCTGCAGGGCTTGATAGCGGACCAGTCCAAAAGTCGTTTCCTTGTCGGAAAGTAGTCGCTGCAACTTTGAGTTGTTGGCTTCCTCTTTCCAGTCCGCCCATCCACAAAGCACCAGCATACATGGCCGACACGCCACCACCTGCGGGCACTTCGTAGGCGGCGAGAGAGGTTGAGCGATCTTGCCACATGCTACCGCCTGTTTCGATGAGTACGCGGACGTTGTTCCATTCCATTTCGCGCAAACCGGTAGCTGGGGCGCAGGCTGCGGCTCTGGAATCAGAAGATTCTTGAACTCCTGAACCTTTCTTGTGAGGCGTATACTTGTACGCATTTGCCTCTAACTGGAAAGCGATCGCGGCCAAAAGGCAGATCGCAGCTACTGATATTCTTCGGATTTCCATAGGTCTGTGTGTTCGTTAAACGCTCATGATTAAGACCAATTTAACAAAGACTACAGGCTTATGCCGCATAAAACCCACCTATAAAGGGAGCAAATCGCACAGGTCAACTTAGGGCTTTTTAAAGGGGCCAGATAGGGAACGGCACTTTATAGACAGGGAACGGCTTATTATTGGACGGCTGTGGTTGTGAATTTTTGTTAAATTCTACTTGTCACTCAGAACCAGCGCGAGTATTGAGTGCGAGTATTGAGTGCGAGTATTGAGAAATATAGCCGTCGACCAGACTGAATGAAGTTTTGAGGAAAAGACAATCGCAAATTGACTTGAAGGCCAGTGCGAGTGTGAGTGTGAGTGTGAGTATTGAGAAATATAGCCGACGACTGGACTTTTGAAGTTTTGTAGAACCGACCATCGTAAATCGACTTGAAAGCCAGTGCGAGTGC
>JADFAK010000180.1 GCA_015665315.1 Flavobacteriales bacterium
CCAAAGGAGAAACCTGTTTGCTATATAATCACAGTTCAGACGCAAGTTAACCGCATAAAAAAGGCCCCTCGGAATAAGGGGCCTTTCATATTTCAATGTTGATTCAGGATTACTTTCCTGCAACAATCATTTGCTTTGTCAAACGAACATTGTTCGCGATCAAAGTATAGGTATAAATTCCGTTTGCAAGATCAGAAGTTGAAAGTTCAACTTGGTGTTCTCCAGAAGGAACAGTGCCCATATCTTTCGTAGCAACTACACGACCTTGAAGATCGATAACTTCAAAAGCTACATCCATTGGCTGAGCCAAAGAGTAACGGATAGTTGTGTTGTTGTTTGCAGGGTTTGGCATGTTCTGGAACAAGTTGATTCCATTCATGTCAGCCAATTGCTCAACACCTACCCATTCCGAAGTAATTAGTCGAACTGCAGGAGTAGAAGTCTGCGCACCGAACCAGATGAAAGAACCGTCACCAGCTTGCTGATAAATCAACGTAGAGTTGTCGGTATCATCATTGGCGTTGGCCATCACAGTCAACTGATAATCAGAACCAATATCTTCAAGGATACCTGCGTGATAAACACGGTTGGCTTCTAGTTCATAAGACTCATCGAAAGGGAAGTAAACTGCTTCACCATTCCAAGCTGCGTCATAGGTCCACTCAGAAGATGCTACTACTTGAGCGCTGTTCGCGTCGAACATGTCTGCATCTTGACCTACGCCTTCATAAAGAAGTACAAGGAAGAAGCAATCAGACTCAGAACCTGCTCCAGGGATAACTTCTACACCATAAGCTGTAGTTCCATCATTTGGACAATGGAATCTGTTGGCGTATCCTGTTGGATCATATTGTGAACCACCACCATCAGCATCACGAGGAGTAAGCTCAAGGTCAAGCGCACTGTTTTCGTCATGACCGTAAACATCATCTGTGTAATAGAAAGGCATTTCCATCAAGTCGTTCTCTACAACTTCATCCTCTTGGTCAGAAGAGATAGTAGATCTTACATAGTAAGTACCCGTTCCTGTTGGCTCCCAATCAGTCGCCATGTACAATGTATCTGAAAGCTGTGCTGGACAGTTCTCAGCATTACCCAATGCTGCAAAATCGAAAGGATCAGAAGTAGTTGTGCTAACTACATCCATGTTGTCATCCAAGATCTCCACAGTGATTACAACACCAGTTTGGTCTGTATCACCGTTGTTACGGAACATAGTTCCAACTACAACACCACCATCAGCAGCGTCGATTTTCTGCTCGAAAGGAGTACTTCTGTATTCCCACCAATCGAAAACATCACCATTGGTTACTTGCATAACTTCTAGGTCATTGCTCGCGCCATTTTCATAAATGCAAATGTCGTCAAGTCCCCAGTAGTAGTGAGAGTACCCAGCAGCAACTGCTGCGTTGTAAGCAAATCGAATCTGAACCTCGCTCTGGTTAGCAGCAACACATGAAATGTCAACTGTTGTGTGAAGTGGGTTAGCAGAACCTTCGTTCGCCGCTTGAATAAATGATCCGTGAGCAGGGAAAGAAATCCACTCGTCACCACCATTCGCAGTTGCCTCCAATGTAATTGGCGACCCTGGGAAACAGCAATAACGGAAAGCTTGGTAGTAATCAACGATGACAGTACCTAGGTCTGACATGTCAATAACTGGTGAATACAAATACCCAAATACGTCCTCGTAGTTCGGAGACAATTGAGTGTTGTAACGATCGGCATCAAAAATAACCCAACCGTTGGCCGCTGAAGGAGAAGCTAATGGCTCAGCACCAGTAGACCACTCACCTTCTGGACTCTGGGCATTAGCCATCATCCAAATAGTATTGCCACCCGAATCTTCGAATGTCCATGCTCCGTACGGATTGTTACCGTCGAAACCATTGTCAAAATCCTCACAGAAGAAATCTCCACCTCTTACGATGTGGGCTTGATCTTCGGTTTGGCTTTGTGAACGTGCAAGTTCACTGTCTGAGATCGGTGCCAATGCTACAGGAACGTTAGTCGAAAATTGCGACTGTTGAGCTGTCATCGAGCATACCGCTGCAGATAATAGTAGTACAGAGTAAATTCTTTTCATTTCACTTGATTTAATAAGAGAGCCAAAATACTCAATTTGGCTATTGTACAAAGAGTTGTTTGAAAAAAAAAGGCTCCAATGTTGGAGCCTTTTTTTCAATTCTATGCTATATCGCTATTATTTAACGATCATTTGCTTAGTCATTGTGTCATTTCCTGCAGTCAACGTGTAGTTGTAAATTCCTGCATTCAATGCAGCAACAGACAGTTGAACTACGCGGTTTCCAGCTGCTTGTGTTCCGTAATCTTCAGTCATAACAACCTTTCCAGTAATATCTGTGATTGTCAAAGTTACGTGAGCCGCTGTTGGAAGCGTATAGTTGAAACGAGTTACATCTGAAGCTGGGTTTGGCATGTTCTGTTCAACAGCAAACTCAACAGTTGCGTTGTCTTCAACATTGATGCTTGCATCCATATTCAATCGAACCATTGGAATAGAAAGTGTCCATCCCCATTCGCCGTCAAACAAAAGAGAAGCAGGCCAAACATTGTTTCCTGAAACAGGAGTACGAATGTTGTCAACACCACCCAATGTTACAATAACAGCTAGGTAAGTAACTCCACCTTCTAGCGTTTGAGCACCTTCGAAGAATGGAAGATCGATCCATACACCGTCACCTACGTTGGTTACTTCAGTTCCTGCATTGTATACATGCTCCTGCGTGTCGTAACCAATATCATTCAACATAGGATCGCCATTTTCGTCAAATCCTTCGAACTCATAAACACGTCCAAAGAAAACAGCTCCGTCTTCTGAACCACCACCAGCACAAACTGAAAGTCCGCCACAAGCTTGATCTTCGTTGAATTCAAACAAGTTACCAAACTCATAAGCAGAACCTGGATCGATAAAGGCCTGAGCACCACCAGCATCACGTGCATAAATGTCGTCAGTGATTTCATATGAAGCAGAAGCCATGTCGTTCGAGTTGTCATCGTCACCACTGTCAGATGATGTAGTAACCGTGATCATAACCTCAGTTCCAACTCCTCCTACTGGAGTGTATCCTGTAGCCACAACCATAGTGTCGCCAGTCAACGAAAGAAGGTTCTCGTTCACATAAGCAGAGTTAAAAGTTCCAACTGATGAACCATCTTCAAAAACTTCTCCTGAGATAGTTGCATTCACTTGATCCAAGAAGCCGTTGTTGTTTACTACACAAGTTGCAGTAAGCTCACCAACTTGCTCGTCTGGAATCATTGAATAATCCCAAAGTCCAGCTTGTACTTCTGGAAGTGACCAGTCACCAATCAACACCTTAGCGGCTGCAAGATTGTAATCTGCCAACTCACCAACGATCACGTTGTCAAGTGCGAATCCAGAAGCCCATACGTCATTGTCAGTCCAAGTTATCTTCAACATTACAGAAGACTCACCTGAATAATCATAAAGAGGAACAATGATTGTCTGCCATACAGACTCATCAACATTCATAGCGTCAATAAGTACGCCCCAGCTATCTCCCATATCAGTAGAGATCTCAAGAATAGCGTCACCGCCACCGAAACCTTGATCATGGAAAATGTCCATTGATAAAGCCGCATTTGAAACATCTGTAAAGTCCAATTCTGGCATCTGAATCCAAGCTTCCAACATAACACAGTCACATGGATCATCATCATCATTGGCACCAGCAAAACGGTTTCCTGGAATATCTGGAACTGGCCAGTATCCGCCGTTGTTGGCATCATCAGCATCTCCCAATTCAAAAGCTGGAGTGTTCGCTCCGGCCATTGATCCATCAGGATTTGTAGCTACTTCGTTCGTAGTCCATCCTTCAGGCAGTGCAACACCATCCTGCTGGAAGTCTTCATTCAAAATATCCACAACCCGGAACAATTCATTCAGGTTGATTTCTCCTCGCGGAGCAATAAGTGGCGTCATTTGGTCTTTAGTGAACTGCTTCAAAGGCGGAAAATTCTGCTGAGCAGACTGAGCAACCGAAGTTGCTGCAACCAATACACCACATGCTAACATGTAGATTTTCTTCATAACTATTAGATTTAAAAGGGTTGTTTACGAAACAATTGTGTTCATTAGGCGCGCAAATATAGCAACATTTCTATGCCTAGTCAGTTGCTGCACTTGTACGATACGAAATTACTTAGTTTTTACACTTTTCCGTCCTATCATTAGGCCAGTAATTAACGCTCTACCGTTAAAACTGTTTGAGGCACGTCCTTTTCATAGGATGGACTTCTCAGAAATAATACAGTCTGCCCTTCAACTTCCCTACTATCCCTCAACCAATTCTTCTGAATAGGATTCAATAGACGGACACGTACATATCAAGTTTCGGTCGCCGAAAGCATTGTCGATTCTGCTCACTGCTGGCCAGAATTTTGCTTCACGAATCCAGCCAAGGGGATAGGCGGCCTGACTCCTTTTATAAGGATGGTCCCAGTCATCGCTTGTCACTTCTTGTGCTGTATGAGGAGCGTTCTTTAGTACATTGTCTAGTTTGTCGGCTGCTCCTCGCTCAATGTCTTGGATCTCGCTTCGAATTTGGATCAAGGCTTCGCAAAAGCGATCTAGTTCTTGCTGAGATTCACTTTCGGTAGGCTCGATCATCAAAGTGCCCGCAACAGGGAAGGAAACCGTTGGCGCGTGAAATCCATAGTCTATGAGACGTTTAGCGATATCTTCCACCTCTACACCTAAGTCGTGTTTGAACGCGCGGCAATCGACAATCATCTCATGCGCTACTGTCCCATTTTTACCCGAATACAAGATTGGGTAGTGACTCTCAAGTCTGCTCTTGATATAATTCGCATTGAGAATGGCATAACGCGTTGCGTCCGTCACTCCTTCAGCACCTAGCATCTTGATATAGCCGTAAGAAATGAGCAAAATCAATGCACTTCCCCACGGTGCAGATGAGATGGCCTCTATGGCGTGTTCTCCTCCAGTTTTTACCACAGGATT
This sequence comes from Flavobacteriales bacterium, assembly GCA_015665315.1. GTDB lineage: Bacteria > Bacteroidota > Bacteroidia > Flavobacteriales_D > Sanyastnellaceae > JADFAK01. Next base: position 5,012 of record JADFAK010000180.1, read on the forward strand.
TCCCGGAAGAAATGGTGCTAGGTGAGACTTTACACCAATAGGTCCCATTCCTGGTCCGCCACCTCCATGTGGAATGGCAAACGTTTTATGCAAGTTGAGGTGGCATACATCGGCTCCAATATTTCCCGGGTTTGTTAATCCCACTTGAGCGTTCATGTTTGCCCCGTCCATATAAACCTGACCTCCATGTGAATGAATGATCTCGTTTATCTCTTTGATCTTCTCTTCGAATACACCGTGAGTTGAAGGGTAGGTGATCATAAATGCTCCAAGATTCGCACTGTGCTCGATTGCTTTTGCTTCCAAGTCGGCCAAATCAACGTTTCCTTTATCGTCACATTTCACAACCACCACTTTCATTCCAGCCATTACAGCACTTGCCGGATTAGTTCCGTGTGCTGAAGAAGGAATTAAACATACCGTGCGGTGGGTATCGCCTCGTTGGATATGATAGGCACGAATCACCATCAATCCGGCATATTCTCCTTGTGCGCCTGAATTAGGTTGCAATGACATGGCGTCAAATCCAGTAATCTCACACAAATCCGCTTCTAGTTCCCGAATGATTGATTGATACCCCAATGTTTGATCGCTTGGCGCAAATGGGTGCATACTGGCAAATTCAGGCCATGTAATCGGCATCAATTCAGACGCTGCGTTCAGTTTCATCGTGCAAGAACCGAGAGCAATCATGCTGTGCGTGAGAGAGAGATCGCGATTTTCTAATTTCTTCATGTAACGCATCAACTCTGTTTCTGAACGATACGTATTGAATACCTCGTGTTGGAGATACAAAGATTTGCGCGCAGCGCTACCCAAAAT
>JADFAK010000012.1 GCA_015665315.1 Flavobacteriales bacterium
CGGGGATTGGCAAGGAATTTTATGTGCATGCTGTAGAACTGGTTCTTCAGATTATCGAGAGCATTGACAAGGATTAGCGCTTTGCGCAAATGTCAGTACTCCCAACTCGGAAAGTTTCTCAAAAGGCCATAAAGCGTTGAACACCCCATTCACTTTCAACAAAATAGGCACCTCGCGGTAGCTGCAAGTCGATGCGCTCTGAATGTGCATTAAGCAGTCCGCGATGGACCAATTTCCCGTAAGCGTCGTAGATCGAGAACGGACTTGAGCCTCGTTCAGGGGAAGTGATGAGCAAACAACCTTGGCTATAGATTACTTCTAGATTTGGCTCTTCCGCCAATACAATGTTGGAAGGGATCGAGATCAACTCAATGCTAATTTCATCGAAGTAATAGACTGCTCGGCGCAGCACCATCGAAATGATTTCCGTGGTCATTTCTTCAATCTCAAGATTAACTGGTTTTTCGAAGCGACCAATGGTGATGTGATCGACTGGAGCTGAAGGTATGAACTCACTTTCAAATAGTTGCCAATCTGCCGAGTTCGAAACAACTTGATTGGGTGGAGTAAGGAGCACTGGATTCAGTTCCAATCGATTTGAATAAATACTATCATCAGCTACAATCGGACCCTCGTGAACGGCCATGCCTAATTGGTCAATTGCGTATCGACAAAAGCTTGCGCGTCTTATTTTAAAAGAAGCTTTGTAAGTGGCTCCCGGAATGAGCGCATCGGAAAGAGGAGCCTGAATGTATTCAAGATAGTCAAAGACTATGGGATTATTTTCCCAATCGTCGGCCGTATTATGGTAGCAAATAATAGAGGCATAACCATCACCTTCAGACGCCTCTGCTGAGCCAAACATATTCAATGGAACGCCAACAAGAATAGACGTAGCACAGGCATTGAATAGGTCGCTAGTCCCTGAAGTGGGGCAATACCATGGATCAGCAAGCCGCATGAAATCGTGCAAAGTATCATTGCCAGAAACGAAAGAATAGTAGCCAGAAGAACTTAGTTGATTGGGACATGCCGATATATTTTCAAAACTCCCGTTCTGAACTAGTTCCTGACCATTTTGTGAAAAGGACAAAACCAGAAGGAAAATAAATACAAGAAGTTGTTTCATGCCTATATTTGGGAATGGTTTGGAGTCGTACGCCGATCTCAATAATAATTCTTCATCTGTAAATCTACGATTCATCTATTTCATTTACCTCCTTGAAAACCATGATATTTAGAGCTCAAGAAAAGGATGCTGCTATTATTACAAGGCTGGCACAGGACACCTTTTGGGAGTCCCACGGTCACAGCGCATCCGAGGAGGAAATTGATCATTACGTGCAGCACCATCTGAATGAACAAGCGATCAAGAAGGAATTACAAGACCCCGAGAATCAGTACTTTCTCATATTTGATTCCAATGTCCCTGTTGGATTCATGAAGTTTCGTTTCGACATGGAATACAAGGCGATTTCAGAGAAGCATATTTGCAAGTTGGATCGCATTTATGTCCTCAAAAGTCATTTGGGAAAGAAGCTAGGACTCGCCATGATGAAGCGCGCGATTGAATTGGCCAAAGAGCATGGTCAGCGCGGAATGTGGTTGTATACGTGGATCGAAAATTTGCGCGCAGTCGCTTTTTATGAAAAGCAAGGTTTCAAGATTATCGATAGCGCCGATTTCAAAATTTCGGACACCCATTCCAATCCGAATCACATCATGTATTTGGAGTTTGGTGATTTATAAGCGAGCCAGAGGATGCGGGCAAACGTAAAAAAGCAAGGCCTTTTCACAATGAATTGACCCTGCCTTTCTATTATTTGGCTGTAAATAAGTTGACTACTTAGTTTTTGTGGCTGGACAGGTCTTAAATCCGAATAGGGCGTAGAGCGGACAAAAGCTGAAAATGCTCGTGAGCACGAAAATGGCTCCAGCGGCCAAAAAAATAATACCAAGAGTGCCAGAAATTGTTTCTGTAAAATAGAGCACTGCAATCAAAGCGGCTACCACCAAGCGTATTATGCGGTCGGCCATCCCCATATTTTTCTTCATTGTGAATGTTTTTAATTTGACAAATATTCAAGCACGAGCACGGCAACAGAGATGAGAAGGATGCAGGTAATGCAAATCAGCGCAAATTTGAGGGCCTTGCTTTTCATTGATTTTTTATCAAATCTAGTATCTGATAGACGAGGAAGCGGTAACTACAGTCACCACCTAGAGGATTTCGATGCCCTGACTGCGTTGAACAACTTTTCCTTCGGTTTCGATCTTTTTCATAACACGGCTTACCACCTCTCGGGCAGTGCCTAATTCACTCGCAATTTGTCGGTGTGAAATCTTGATGGGATTTTGATTGGATACCTGTGATTTTTTGACGAGATAATCGTACAAGCGCACGTCCATCGAATCAAACCAGACATGATGAATTGTATCAAGAAGCTCGGTGTAGCGTGTATTAAATTGCTGGAAAAACAAGGTGTTTATGTCTGGAAATTCTTTCATCCATCCAGGGATTTTGGAAACAGGCAGCAAAAGGACTGTTGTATTTTCCTCGGTCGTAGCAAAAACTTGACTTGGTTGATTTTTTAAGCTGGCGGAAAAGGACATGACGCAGCTTTCGTTGGGTTCAATGTAGTAAAGCAGTAATTCGCGGTCTTCTTGGCGAGTAAAAACTTTAATAGTTCCTTCGATTACGATAGGGACGACTTTCACGTACTGACCTTGGCGCAGAATTTCTGTTCCTTTTTCAAAAGTGACAGTGGTAGAATCGGCAAGTAACTCTTTCGTCAATGCGGGATTCAGTTGTGAAAGAAATTGATGTTTGGTTGACATTTTATTCGGTTCTTACGCTGCTGTTCATTTAGTATTTTGCGATGAAATTACATGAATTTACGAGACAATGGCTCATTAGAGAGATGATAGATCACATAGTTTGAAACATTCAAATTGCGTCCAAGAGCCCTCAAAATCATCCAATTTTCCGATCAGCTTCTTGAATTTCTAGATCGTTGATACTCGCAAATCTCTTGGCCATCAGTCCGTTTTTATCAAATTCCCAGTTCTCATTTCCATAGGCTCGAAACCACTGACCATTTTCGTCGACATACTCGTATTCAAAGCGCACAGCAATGCGGTTTTCGGTGTGTGCCCAATATTCTTTCTTGAGTTTGTACTGATTCTCTTTGGCCCATTTTCCGGTCAGGAAAGTGACGATTTCTTCTCGACCTCGAATAAATTGATTTCGATTACGCCATTCACTATCAACCGTATAAGCCATACTCACGCGTTGAGGGTCTTTTGAATTCCACGCGTCTTCGGCCAGTTGAATTTTTTGTCGGGCGGTTTCTTCGGTAAAGGGAGGGAGAGGTAGTTTTTGTTCCATTTTTATCAGCATTTCATGCAAATGTTGCTAGCGCGATCCTGGATCATAGGTCGTCCAGTTTTGGGATAAAGCTATTCAATTTGTTTGTTTTATTGGTGTCGTTTTGATCACAGTATGTACGAATAGTAAAAGGGAAGGAGTGCCTTGAAAAGAGGAAGAACAGACATTTGCGCTTGTCGCTGATTCAATTCTACGAAAGAGGAAAAGATACATTTGCGCTTGTCGCTGGTCATGATCACTTTTTGGCACGATTTACCGCAAAGTAAAAGGCCACCCACCGATGTGAATGGCCTTTTTGGCTTGTAATAAAAAATAGAAATAGTATATGAATGAACCTTACTGTTTAATAAGCTTGTTGGTAGTGATTTGATCACCTTGCCTGATTTTAACCAGGTATAATCCGTTGTTTAGCGCGTTTGGAGCGATCGTGTTCAGACCAAAATTGAGTCGGCCTTGATCTACTAGCTGACCAGAGAGCGAGTACAACTCGTACTGTCCAGATCGTCCTGCGTTGATGAAGAATGAGTTGTTGAATGAAGTAGGGTAGACCTGATTGAGGACTTGGGCTTCCTGCTCGTTTACATTCACAATTCCAGTGTCGTAGTGGAAAATTGTTCCCGGGTTCGGATTTCCGGAAAGTGCAGGTGATTCCATAATTGAATCAACGCTCGAGTAATAAGTGAGTTGAGCACCGTCGGTATAACCATCTGGAGACCAAATAGCGTTTACATCGTTGTTGAAGAAGCTAAGTTGATCAACCAAAGCTCCAGCCCATGGACCTTGGTCGCCGTCGTGACAGAGCTCTGAGTTTTTGATGCTGTGCGAACCGAAGCGAATTTCGATGTCATTGGTCGTTTCATACAACCAAAGTTGAAAATTCACGCGATTTCCCGACAATTCGAGACCAACTACTTCGTCGTAGAAACCGCAGTTTTTCCACTGCATTTTGAAAATTCGGGTAGGGGCATTTCCAGTGAGTTCATAGGAAATGCTAGATTGAGAAACACCTTCATTGTAGCCGATGTCAATGAGGTCGGAACCGTAGACTACGAAGAGATTGGCGAGTCCTTCCAAACTTGGATCGGAATAGAGCATGCCGCCAAGAAAGTTGTCATCGGCATTCAAGTTGCTAATAGAACTTCCGAAGAAATCAAATCCAAACCCGATTGGAGCGATAAAGTTAGGGTCGTCCCAACCTGATGAATCGGTTAAGATAGTTGGGTTTTCAAGTTCGACGTAGGATTCAGATAGGATGCTGAATTCGTAAGGAGATTCTTGCGCGATTAGGCTCAATGAGAAAAAGGCAAGGAATAGAGTAGAGATTGTTTTCATATGGTGTGCTTCATCTTAATGACACTAGTAAGTCGATTTCGTTGCATTAAAAGTTACAAAACTTGAAAAAACTTCTGGAGATTTTATGATTTAATGGCTGTACTGGGGCAATAGCTTGATTGATTGGCAAAAAAAAACTCGGACCGAGATCCGAGTTTTTCAATGTTATATAGTTCAATGGGGTTAACCGCACTTCGAATGTCCACAGCTCTTGCAGTTCAGACAACCTTCTTCGTAGACGAGTGAAGACTCTCCACATTCGTTGCAAGTAGCATTCACAGGCGCTGTTCCATCGGGAATGAAGCTTTTTAGTGCACGTACCACGCCATTTTTCCATGTGTTGAGTGTCTCGTCGTCCAAGTGCAATTTGTTGACGATGTTGACGGCAAATTGGAGAGGCATACCATGACGTAGAACGCCGCTGATGAGCTTGGCATAGTTCCAGAACTCAGGATCAAAGCTTCGTGACAATCCTTCGATAGTCACGCGATATCCTTCCTTGTCTTTGAATTGGAAGTCGTAACGGCTTTTACCTTCTTCGTTGCGGCTCTTGATAACCCAACCTCCAGTTACCCAAGTAGGTAGGTAGAAAGAATCCTCAGCTTTTCCAGTAAAGATCTCGTATGGTCGGCCATTGAGGATACCTACAACACCCACCCATTTCTCGTTGTTGTTGTTGAAACGAACAACTTGAGCTTCGAGACGAGCCGGACGTTTTGGCGCATCTGTTTCAGTGAATGTGTTCTCGGGGCTTTCTTGTTTTCCTTTATCGTCTTCCGATACCAAAACGCCAGAACGCGAACCATCACGGTAAATCGTAATTCCTTTGCAGCCGCTTTCCCAACCAGTAAGATAGATCTGCGAGACTTTTTCTTCCGTAATATCTGCAGGTACATTGACCGTCACACTAATCGAGTGATCGATAAACTTCTGAACGGTACCTTGTAATTTCACTTTGTTCACCCAATCAACATCGTTGG
>JADFAK010000017.1 GCA_015665315.1 Flavobacteriales bacterium
TCCGCATCCGATTCCGCTTCCTTAGCTTCAATGGCGGACGATCAAGATGAATAGCATCAATCCGCCCAATCTTCTCAGCAACCGAAGTCACCAAACGAAGGATTGCATTCGTTATATCATAAGGTGGTCGCATAATAGTATCATTTGATACTATCAAAGATAAAAATAACTCCTCATCCCAAATTTTCCATTCTCAATCATCAACCTCAATTTTGCATTTTGCATTTTGCATTTTTAATTCTCAATTCTGAATTCAGTCCCCAACTTCCGCCTCAAACCAAATCTCCCGAACAACAGCTCCATCGTTCATATACAAGGTCACACTCTTCCGCTGATCGCCTTGCTTGCCTTTCGGATCAAACACAACTTTCAATTCACTGCTCTCACCAGGAGGGATTTCCCATAGGGTGATTTCGGGGACGGTGCAGCCACACGGCGTGAACAAGGAATCAATAAACAAAGTGTCCATGCTCGTATTCGTAAACCTAAAATCATACTCCACAGGAAAGCGAGAAGAGATTTTTCCAAAGTCGTGCTCCAATTCGCTGAACTCAACAACCGGCCGCTCCACAACTTCACCTTTCTGAACGCTCTCAATCATGATCTTACGCTCCAATCTCGCGCCCCGACTGTAGATCGATTCCTTCTCATCGTTCAAAGCGTCACTCACTTTCGAATCGGCCTGAAACTCGCCGTAAGGGATTTCTTCGAAGTCGAGGGTGCCGCCGTTCGGACTGGTGTGTAGCATGTAGGGACGCAATACGCCGCCGCCGAATAACTCGAGGTAGTTGATCAGACTTCCCGTGCGGCGCTTGGTGAGGTTGACGTTGTAGTCGCTCTCCGCACGCGGACTCGCAAATCCACGGATGATCAGTTCGATATTGCGACCTGCTTCAAGTTCGACCAGCAGAAGCTTCGAAAAGACTTCCAAGTCCTTGATTCCCTTTTCTACGTAGAAATCGTAAAAGTCCTCCACATCGAATTCGGCGTTCTCGCGGTCGTCGCCGCTTAGCCCTTTGGTGTTCTCCTTGATGTACTTGCTCTTCAGTGCCGAGTACGATTTATAGGCATCTTCGTAGGATAGGGTAGTCGTCGTATCTCGTGAATTCGGATTCGGCTCGTCGTTGTGGAAGTAGAGCGTCACGGGCAAGTAACGGTTCAACTCGTCAAATGTCGCATACTCGTCGGGCTCTTCTTCAGAAATCGAATCGGTATACTGGATCTGGTAAATGTCGTTGCAACACAAGCCGCGATTGGTGATATAACTTCCCGGACGGTTACTCGCAAAATAGCCTGTCTTCGCCCACGTAAAATAGCTGTAATACAGGTCGTTCGCCGCCGAGTTAAGCGGATAACCCAAATTCTCAGGCTCGCCAAAATTTCGATGAACACCTTTCGATTTAAAAATGTCAAATCCACCAAACCCCACGTGCCAGTCACTACTGAAATACAAATGTCCGTCCAAGTAGAATGGCGTCACTTCATTGTCGGGCGAGTTGATTTTATCCGAACAATTGACAGGTGGCTGGGGCTCACCACCCTGCAACTCACTCCACCAAATATCCAGTTTTCCTTGTCCGCCCGGACGATCAGACACATAAAACAATACTTCCCTTCCGCCTACCATCGCCCAATGCGGCATCGTACTGGTATAATCAGATCCGTTGATATTGATCAACTTTTCTCCGCCCACAATCTTGCCGTCTTTCCACTCACCGCGCATGATCGAGCACTTATTGTCGGCCCCACAATCACAGTAATAAACAGTCTTTCCATCGTCCTCAAAACACAAATTGGCCTGTTGAGCAAGATCACCGCCAGCAACTTGAACCGGCTTGGCATAAATCGAGTCGGCACTAGATTTCCAAATTCGAATCGGAACGTCTTTTCCTTTTTTCGAGGCACTGCTATAAACAAAGGTGGAATCTTCCATCAACCACGAGCCCAAGTCGGATGCGGGTGTACTTATTGGGTCATCGACCTTGGTGATCTGCACTTCCGAATCGTTCCGACGTTCATTGATCGACCACGTGCAGGCCTCAATTTCCTGGATGCACTTGCGGTATTCGTATCCCTCGCTGTCGCGCTTTACTTTCTTGCTGTACTTTTTGAAATTTCGCAGGGCCTCGCTATAGTGACCGTTCTGCTTTTGCATCATGGCGAGCCAGAACTGACCTTCCTTGTGGATCTTTCCGCGGTCCTTGCTATACGTTTTGTTGTAGTAATACTCGGCTTTTTCGTAGTCACGGGTCATGCGCAGCGCCTCGGCATATTTCAAAGCGTAGTCGAAATCGGCGCTGTCCAATTCGAAGGCCTTTTTGTAACAAGTCAGGGCAGCCATCCAGTCGGCATTCTCCACCGATTGATCACCCAAGGTAATCCAGTCGCGGGACTTTTGCCCATTTGCGCTTGTCGCTAGTCCTAGGCAGACTGATAAACAAAGGAAAAATGTAATTCGTGCCATGAAATACGAAAATAGGGAATTGAAAGCTAAGGCTCGCCGTCTTCTTCGTGAGTGTGGAAATCTTGCTGAGCTCGCAGATTAATATGAGGTGCTTCTTTCGTTTCTTTAAGGCTTTCTAAAATTCTTCTCAATGAAACCATCTTTTTTATACGCGATCATTTTCCGAACTATTGTCTTGTATGTTGCCGTTTCTGGTGTGATTAAAACCCTGGCGATGCAGCTATATTCGGTGGTTGGAACTGAAACGTTTGAAGACAAATTATATAGTATCGTTAATATTGTGGCCTCCGCAGTAGTGTATATTCTTGTCGCGGGGATTCTTGTTGTTAAAACGAATGCAATTGTCAGGACTCTTCGTTTGGATCGATCAGATGACGTGGAGTTGAATCTTGGCTCAATGGTCTATAATGACTATTTGCGGCTCGGCCTTGTCCTTGTTGGGTTGACTTTAGTAGCTTTCAATTTAGGTGATCTAATTACAGCAGGATGGTACTATTTCAAATCAGAGGTTGCCAATGAAACACCTTTGATTAGCCCTGTTTACGACCTTGTGGGATTTGTTCTTAATATTATTATTGGCTTGGGATTGGTTACGAATGTGAATACGATTGTAAAGTTGGTTGGAAGGAATACCGAAGACGCTGCCTAGATTAAATATCTAGAGTCTTTCGAAGGTCTCCCAGTAAACCTGTCTTTTCAATTCGCCAAATGCAGTGAATCTAACGGTCCAGGTCGGCCGCAAAATCCTTTCGCCCAAATGAAAATATTCCCGAATCCGACAGGGGAGAAGGTGTACATTCAAGGCCTACCCTTGGGTCTTTTAGTTACGGTTAAAATTATTGATGCACAAGGCAAATGTGTTTGCAAGCAATCAGGAAAGTCAGAGGAAATCTTTCCTTTGAATGTGAGTGCGCTTGAGAGTGGGAGTTATGTATTGAGTCTGGCTGGCGAACGCTATTCTATCCACAAGAAATTAATTGTTTTTTCGGAGTGAGGCTAGTACTTTTAGCAAAAGATGTGCGGCGAGAGTGAAGCATATTTTTCGACAAGCCTCCGTCCGTAATCGGTATCTTTAAACAGCCATTAGGGGGTGATATTTTACAAAAGTGATGAAGAGGCCAATTTAAAATAGAACGGAAGTATAAAAGGGATTTGACACATATGTTCGTTATTGGCATGTGAAGAGACATTAGTGTTTCATATCGAATTGTTAGCAAACATTATAAAATGACCACTAAAGATGTCATAGCTCTTGCCGCTGTTGGAATAAGCATTGTTTTGCTACTATCTCCTTGGCAGGCTTACTTTATTGACTCTGCGTTAATGAGAACATTCAACATCATAACCTTGTTATTTTGGACTCTTCCCGCATTGTATGCCTTTTTCAGAGTTAGAGACTTAAAGAAGTCTTTAAGAATTGTATCAAGGATAACCTCCGGTAGTATAGTGTTATTCGGAATAGCGTTGATTGGATTTGAACTCCTTATGTCTCCGCCCAAGAAGAACACATATGCTCTTCTCTTTTCTAATCCTAACAATGAATTTGAGACAATAGAAATTATCCATAATCATGGCTACATAAAAAACTGGAATGAGACCAAATTTATCCTTCGATTTACCGAACACGGATTATGGATTGAAAAGGACTTTAATCAAGCTAAATTGCAAGGTGAATGGATGGTTCATAAGGATAATCCTTACTGCCGAACAGTAGGTTTGGTTTCTTTTGAAAATGGAGAAATAATGAATGCAAAATAAAAAATACGATTTGCTAACAATTAGGCTCCAATGAGGTGCGGTAAGGCCGCAGTTCATTAGAGCGACTGTTGTACTCTTCCTGAGGTAGCGCCCAGCCTGGACGCTATGTGTATTCAATAAATTTCTTGTGTTGCTTGATTGTGTGCGAGGCCTTCAGCTGGTCGGAAATAAGGTGGCGATGAGTCGATTGCAGACTTATTTCTTGGTTACTTTTCAATGTTTTGTCGGTCAAAAATGGCTCGGCTTCTCTTTTACGAAGTGCGCAGACCTGGACATCCAGCATCCGCAACGGTGATATGTTGCAGCGAGTAGTCATTCTTGCAAAAAGTATAGGTGGCCTCGATTCAAAGCGTGCCTAGCTCGCAAGTCGTTCCTGCGGCTGCACTCCTTACCGCTTTTTTAGTCTAGGTTTTGTTTGCTACGGACTTATGCTTTGCAAAATGCCATGTTAGAGGTACATTAGCCTCTAACAAGACTAGCTACATGATCAAATTCTTTAGTAAAATCAGACAAAGTCTGCTTTCAGAAGGTAAAACCAGGAAATACTTTAAATATGCCATAGGCGAAATTATTCTTGTCGTTTTCGGGATACTGATTGCTCTGCAAATCAACAACTGGAACGAATCGGACAACCTAGCGAAGAAAGAAGTCTCCATGCTAATTAATCTGAGAAATGATCTAGTTTCAGATTTAATCAATTTAAAACATGAAGACAGCCTTTTTGCCATCAGAGAAGTGAATTCGGCGAAGGGCCTCGAACTATTTTATAAGGCCACAACGATAAGTGACATTGACTCGGTAAGCAGTCTCTCTGATGGTCGATGGAATGCCTTGTACATCAATAACAATACCTACAATGAAATGGTAAGTACTGGAAGTATGTATTCCATGAAGAATAGGGAACTGCAAAAAAACATTATCCGATACTACTTACTTGTGGACGCCGACAAGAATTATATCAATCTGGTGAATCAGGGACAAGATCATCTGAAAAACAAAACACCGCAATTACTTCCATACTTATCATTAATGAATCAACTGCGGAACCCTAGTATAGATATTGGAAGGATTGATACTTCTTGGATTAACAACCCAAATTCACCAACTTATCTGGCCGTCGAACAATTTCTTGGTTCCAACCAAAAAACGAGCAATATATACAGAAGAAAGGTTTTTAAGCGCAATATAGAGCATGCACAATCCTTATTGGATGCTCTCAATGTCGAGCTTGAGACTGGAAAATAGTGA
>JADFAK010000009.1 GCA_015665315.1 Flavobacteriales bacterium
ATGAAAGATCGGCATCGCCTGTAATTCGATTGATATCGAGGTTTCCGAATTCAACTTTTACCTCACCACCTCCAAGGTTACCGATCTCTCCGTCACCAAAAGCTACCTTGACTTCATTTTCTGCATGCGGCAGGTCCCCCGTTTCGAGTTCGCCGTAGCTCAAATCGATATCACATTTTCCCGCAATGTCTTGGAGTTTCAAGCTTCCAAAAGCGTGGTTGGCGTCGAGGTTGCCAGTTTTGGGCATTTTTACCAAAATTGTAATCGACCAATCATCGTCATTGGTGTCGCCGTTGACGCTAGTTTTGAGTTCAACACGATTGGTTGATTCGATAATTTTTACGTCGATTTTATCGAAGATTCGGTTGGCTTTTTCTTCGGATTTTGAATCGACATCAACTTTCACAAAGATTTCGATTTTATTCTGGTCCCAAGTTTCAATATCGGCTTCACCAAAGGAAGTATTTAATTCGAAAGTGACATTTGGTTTAACCGTATAGGATTTCTTGAATTCTTTGCTGTACACGTCGGAGTCGGCGTACGAGAAAGCGCTGAAGGCGAGAGCCACGAACAGCATGAGGGGTTTATATATTGTAGCCATTTTTATCATTTTGTTTAGATTTTGTCTTGTTTTTAAAGTCGATATGCCTTTTAATAGATTCTAGTATTTGAAGGCGTAATTTGTAGTTCTTAATCATGGCGGAAACAACCTTTTCGTTTCCGAAATTCTCATTGAGCTTGAGGGAAAGGTTTTCGTATTCCTTTTCGAGCAAACTAATTTGAGCGAGTCCTTCGGCCAATACAGGATCATTTAGGTTGATCTCCGATTTTTTATTGGCGATTTCTGCAGTAAACCAGCTTTCAATCCGGTTCATTTCGGGGCTTACGTCTGATAATTGGCGCTGTTGCGCAAATGTTTGCCTCTCCTCACTAATACTCATCCACGTAATTGTGATCAGCGCTCCACAAAAACAGGCGGCCGCAACTACTAGCATCCACAAAGGGATAACCTTGCCCTTTTTCTTCGTCGCTGCCTGGGCCATGAGTTTTGTTTGGAAACGTTCCAAATGACCCTCTAGCGGCTCTTCCTCGCGATCAAATTGCGAGTTGGAGGAGATTTTGTTTTTCAAATCATCAGTCATAATGCTGTTCTATAATTTGTTTGAGCTTTTGCTTGGCCCGAGCATATTGAGATCTTGAAGTGGAGGCAGATATTCCCAAAGATGAGCCGATCTGTTCGTGATTCATTCCTTCAAACAAGTACAGATTCATGATCAATCTATACCCCTCAGGGAGCAGTTTTATACCTTTATGTATATAGGCGACATCAACTTCCTCATATTTGGTGTCGTGAACGGGTTCATCATGATCTTTGAGGTCGACCCAAGATTTGCGCTCGCGCTGAATATAGTTGAGTGCTTTATTGCGTGCTATTGTGCAAAGCCAACCTGTAGCCTTCTCCTCACTTTCCAAAGAAGATAATTTCGAGAAAGCAGTGATGAAAGTTTCTTGCATCACGTCTTCAGCTTCAACTTTGTTTCCAACAATTCTCAAGCACGTCGTAAATACGGGTTTGTAGTGTTGTTCGTAGAAGGAAAGTTGAGCTCGTGTGTCGCCTTTTTCACACTGTTCAATTAAATTCTGGTATGTTAATGTGACTTGGTCCATGTGTGGCCGTCAAATATTTTGGTTGTTGTCTACGAAGCTTCATGTAAATAACACAAGAAAACAAAAAGTGCTGCACGCGCTCGATTTTTTTCTTAATTTTTAATCTTAGGTCGACTAATTATCCCGATAAACTGCTGATTATTTTCGACGAACAATAAAAATAACACGATAGTAATGCGAATTTCCTTTCTAATATCACTTACAATTTATACTTTTGCGTAATAATCGGGTATTGTGCGTACCCGACTGAAAACAGTTATTAATAGCCAAATTGCTTAATTATGAGAAAACTTTTATGCTATCTAACAGCTGTACTATTACTTAGTACAGCTAGCGTAGGTGCCATGTTCGGGCAGATCACGGGGGTTACCCACGAGGTCTACGCGTCCGACGGTGTGCCTGGCTTTACCACGTACCGGATTTATGCCGAGATGCAAGATACCGACGATTTCTTGTCTGCCATGTATGCAGCAGGAAACGACGAGCTTGTTCTTGGAGGTTCTGGAAACTCGATCTACAATGATGCGGCAGGAAGCACCACAGGAGACAACCTTGCGATAGGTTTCTGTGGATTCGTTCCTTCCCTGTGTTTTGATTCTTACTTAACCATTGGATGGGCTGGTACCAACTATTGGGATGATACAACGCCAATGGGCTGTGCTCAAGGTGTGACTGTTATTTCATCATTGCCAAACCCTTCTGTTTTGCCGAATGCATTCGGTACTGCTATGTCTAGCAACCTTGTAATGCAGGATGGTTCATGGTTTACCACAAACCTCAGTGGATGTAACGCAAACGGCTTTGGATTCGGTGCTAATAACCGAGTTCTTATTGCTCAAGTTACAATCCCTACCACTGATGACCTCGTCTACAACCTAAACGCACAAGTTTTTGACGGAGGACTTGGTACAAACTCAATTTTCTATGTAGGAGATTGTAACACTGTGAATGGAGACGATGTTGATGGATCTCAATTGGGATTACATTATCCAGCTGATTCAGCTTGTGGTGGTGATGTTGAGGGTTGCACAAACTCAATAGCATGTAACTACGATTCGACAGCTACAGTGGATAACGGATCATGTACCCTACCGGGATGTGATGATTCTACTGCTTGTAACTATGATTCAACAGCAGGATGTAACGATGGCTCATGTACCTTCCCAGGATGTGATGATTCAACAGCTTGTAACTATGATTCAACAGCAGGATGTAACGATGGTTCATGTGCCTTCCCGGGATGTGATGATTCTACAGCTTGTAACTATGATTCAACAGCAGGATGTAACGATGGCTCATGTGCTTTCCCAGGATGTGATGATTCAACAGCTTGTAACTATGATTCTTTAGCTGGTTGTGATAATGGTTCTTGTGTTTATCCGGGATGTACGGATAATACTGCATGTAACTTCGATGCGAATGCGGCTTGTGATGACAACTCTTGTGACTTTTCTTGTTACGGTTGTACAGACACAGGAGCATGTAACTTCGATTCAAACGCAACGATCAACGATAACTCATGTGACTATTCTTGTTTAGGTTGTACTGATTCAACTGCATGTAACTTCGATTCTGGTTCTACAATGGACGATGGATCATGTGATTACTCTTGTTATGGTTGTACAGATTCATCAGCATGTAACTTCGATTCAGGTGCAACAAACGATGACGGTTCTTGTAACTTCGATTGTTCTGGTTGTATGGATATGAATGCATGTAACTATGATTCTACAGCAACACAAGACAATGGTTCGTGTGTTTATCCAGGATGTACAGATCAATCTGCTTGTAACTTCGATTCAACTGCAGCTTGTGACGATAACTCATGTACTTACCCAGGATGTACGTTAGTTGATGCTTGTAACTATGATGCAAATGCTGGTTGTGATGATCAGTCATGTGTGTTCCCAGGTTGCAATGACATGAACGCTTGTAATTATGATTCAACTGCTGGTTGTGATGATGGTTCTTGTACTTACCCAGGATGTACTGATGCTTCTGCTTGTAACTTCGATTCTATGGCAGGATGTGACGATAACTCATGTTCTTACCCAGGTTGTACAGACGGAATGGCTTGTAACTATGACATGACTGCTGGTTGTGACGATGGTTCTTGTACTTACCCAGGATGTACCGATTCACTAGCTTGTAACTTCGATGCTACGGCAGGATGTGAGGCTGATGACACTTGTACTTACCCAGGTTGTATGGATTCAACTGCTTCGAACTACGATTCAACCGCTGGTTGTGATGATGGTTCTTGTGAGTACGGTACAGATGGTTGTACAGACCCAACTGCCTGTAACTACGATTCGAATGCAAACAATGACGATGGTTCATGTGAATATGGATCTGGAACAGGTTTCACTGGCGCTTACGCTGAAGGAAACTGGACGATTACAACTGGAACTGGAGACGGTTCAGTGACAATCACTGAGTCTACAATGACTTTGGTTAGTAACGACAATGGTGATTTCAACCAATTCTCTCAAGCAACTGTAGTTTGTCCAGCAAATGGTACTTACACATTTGATTGGGATTACGCTAATGTTGACGTTGACGGAGCAAACTTCGACCCAGCTTACTACATTAATGGTGTATTGGTTCAGTTGACTGACGATAACGGTGCTGATAACCAGTCTGGTTTTGTAAGCCTTGATTGCTTGGCAGGTGATGTATTAGGATTCGCTATTGAAGCTACCGATGGTATTTTGGGTGTAGGCGTCTTGACTATTACAAACTTCACTTACCCTGGAGCTTGTGATTGTGAGATCATTTGCCCTGAAGGTGCAGATCTAGAGTGTGGTGCTGATACGTCAGTAGATGCTTTGGGTACTGTTGGTGTTGTTGGAGATTGCGCCAATGATGTAGCTTCTATCTCTCACGATGATAGCGAGGAAGGAGATTCTTGTGACTATACTATCACTAGAACTTGGACTGTTACTTATGTTGACGGTTCTTCAGAGTCTTGTGACCAAGTAATCAATGTAACTGATACAGAAGGCCCAATCTTGATTGGAGTTCCTGCTGATTTGGAAGTTGATTGTCTAGAAGAGGTTCCTGCGCAAGTAGAGATCGATTTCGAAGATGCTTGTAACGCTGTTGTTGGTGGAGGATCTTATGATTCTGAAACTGGTAACGCTACAGATTCTTGTTCTTTGAGCACTGCATTTGGTCCTGGTGATGACTGGGCTATCTGGTTGCCAACTTTGGTTGTTGACGGATATGCTACTACAGCCAACTGGAACTTCGTAGGTGATGCATCTATGATTATGTACGCCGACGGAACAGCTGAGATCAATGGTCTTATCGCAAATGATATGGACCCAACACTTCAATTCGAATTGGCATTCAAATTCCAAAACGAAATGAATTGGGATGATTGGAGTGCTGCAGGTCGTAACTACAAAGATGACCTAGGTATTGCTGCTGACTATCACCAAGATTGGAAGTACTACGAAATGGCTAACGTATTCTCTCACCTTACAGGTGTAGGTGCATTGGCAGGAAGTGAGTTGTACATGTACCACATGCCTTCTGATTACTATTTCGGATTCCAGTGTGGAGAGCGTGCTAACAACAAGAACACCAACTTCGGTATTTCAGGATGGTTTACTTTCCAAGGAAATATCTTAGGTGAGTCTGTTAATGGTCATGGAGACTTGAACGCCGATAAGGAATGTGTTCCTTACAACTTACAAGATTGTCCAAACGACGACGAGTTCACTTATTTCTGGTATGGAGAGGATGAATGTGGAAACTTCTCATTCGCCACACAGGT
>JADFAK010000030.1 GCA_015665315.1 Flavobacteriales bacterium
TTTATACGCCGATATTGAATGGCGAGTACGAGTCATTGGGGCTGATAAACTCAGCCGAAAACACATCGTATATCTTCAATGAATTTATGGAGTCCAACTCCATTGCAGGGTGTTTTTATATTGTGGCCATGGATTCATTGTTGCCCGGACCAGGTGGACTACTCAACCAAAATATAAGTGAGCCGAGCAACATTGTTTGCGTCGATAACTGTCCAATTTACTTCCTGCCGAATACATTCAGTCCGAATCAAGATGGGAGCAACGACTTGTTTCATCCTTTTCCTTACAAGTTTGTCGAAGATGTAGATTTCAAAATTTTCAATCGCTGGGGTAACTTAGTATTTGAAACGACAGATCCCGATATCGGGTGGGATGGTACCTATACAAAGACAGGTGAAGTGTGTGCCGATGGTGTGTACTACTACACAATACAAGTGAATACAATTCGCTTGGAAGGAATAGTTCCAGAATCTTTTTCAGGATCAGTCCATATTTTTGGGGGTCGGAACCCAGTAAAAGAATAAAACCATCTTTAATTTTCCTTGCTAATATGTTTACCGGAATAGTTGAATCAACTGCAGTTGTCCTCGACCTTGTACAGGACCAATCCAATCTTGACCTTATCCTAGAATGTAAGTTTGCCGATGAGCTAAAGATTGACCAAAGCGTTGCCCACAATGGAGTGTGTTTGACTGTAGTTGAGCTGGACCCAATGCAATCAAAATACCGGGTGACAGCTATAAAAGAAACGCTCGATCGATCTAATTTAGGAAGTCTGAAGATTGGAGATGAAGTCAACTTGGAGCGTTGTATGAAACTTGGGGATCGCTTGGATGGGCACATGGTCCAGGGTCACGTCGATTGTGTGGCTCAAGTTGAAAAAATTGAAATGGTCGATGGGAGCCATAAGTTTTGGTTCAGCTATTTGCCCGAAGGGCCAAGAATTACAGTAAGTAAAGGTTCGATTTGCGTCAATGGTGTCAGTCTGACCGTCGTTGACTCTGAGCCAGGAAAATTTTCCATTGCCCTAATCCCCTACACCTATGAACATACAAATTTCAGAAAATTTGAAATCGGAGATCAGGTGAACTTGGAGTTTGATATTCTAGGAAAATATATTGCCGAATTGATGGTAACTAGATCATTCACTTGATTTTGTGCGTTTCAGCTCGAAATTTTGGCCCAGGTAAACTTTTCTAACTTGCTCGTCGGCGGCAAGTTCTTCTGCACTTCCAGACTTCAAGATTTTCCCCTCGAAAAGTAAATAGGCTCGATCTGTTATTGATAGGGTCTCTTGGACATTATGATCGGTGATAAGAATGCCGATGTTCTTCTTTTTAAGTTTTTCGACGATGCGCTGAATGTCTTCAACTGCAATCGGGTCTACACCTGCGAAAGGTTCGTCCAATAGAATAAAGCTTGGGTCCGTGGCCAAGGCGCGTGCAATTTCAGTTCGCCTACGCTCTCCGCCGGAAAGGACATTACCCATTAGCTTTCTCTTTGCCGTAAGTCCAAATTCGTCAAGTAAACTTTCAAGTTTCTCACGTTGTTCATTTTTACTCAACTTAGTCATTTCTAGAATGGCCTTTATGTTGTCTTCTACAGAAAGCTTTCGAAAAACCGAAGCTTCTTGAGGAAGATACCCAACACCAAGCTTTGCCCTTCGAAACATAGGTTCACTTGTAATGTCGCGTGAGTCGATGAACACGTTTCCAGAATAGGGTTTGACAAGGCCAACAATCATGTAAAACGAAGTTGTCTTCCCAGCACCATTCGGTCCTAATAAACCCACAATTTCACCTTGCTTTACCTCAAAACTCACGCCATTAACTACGTTGCGGGCGCCGTATTTTTTAACGAGATTTTCTGCTCTTAATAACATGCTCATATTACGTTATGCACGATTAGTCATTTGCCGAAGGCTAAAATTCCACTTGTATTTTTGCTCGAATTCCGAACTTTACGATGTCTGGATTATCCAAATAAGATAGTCGATACAAGGCGTCGATTCTGAAGAAAGTAAAGATGTTTTCTATTCCTACCGCTGCCTCTACAAATGGTTGCCTTAAAGCGTATGTAGTCGATGGGATCAGCAGTTCGTCGGCATTGCTGGGGTCAAATCCACCTACAACGGCCTTGGCACTAACGACTTCGCGCCATTTCAGTTTTCGCAATAGTGGAATTTTATTCAAGAATAGTCCTTCCAAATGGTAGCTTAGTGATGTAGACACCCATTCATCGCTCACAAACTCGAAATAATTCATAGTGTTGAAGGCCGACTCATCATAAAAAAATGTTTCGTTTCCTTGATGAAGTTGGAGCAGAGGATAGGGTAGTTCGCCCCAGAATTTTCCGGCCTCAAGTTGAAAACGTAAATACCCGATTGGTCCTAATCTGATTTTGTCTTTCAGACGAATCACAGCCTTATGATATTCATAATCACTTCCAAATAATTGAGGAATACCGTAGGAATATACTAGTTCTAAGACAGGATACTTCGTTCCCAAACTGATTCTCTCGAATTCTCCTGAGACAAATTTCTCCTTATAAGCAAAGCGCGTATACAAGGTTACTTCTGATGTAGTGAGCGACCCAAGTACTTCATTTGCTTTGTTCTCTCCAGAGTATTTTTCGTAGACAAAGGCACCTAAAGGTTGAAGCGTCCGATGTTTAAACATGAGCTGATTGGCAAAGCCATAGAACCATTCTCGCTCAAAGTAGCCGCTAACCTCTTCTACGCCAGTTAATTTATTTGCAGGATTGCGCCTAAAAAGAGAGGATAGAACATTGTCCTCACGAAAAGCTCCCTGGGCCTGACCAAGTTGTTCGACATCCGATTTACCACCGACATAGACCGACATTCGTGGATTTTTCTTCAGAATATAGGTTATACCACCTCCGTATTTGAAGCGATGATCTAGAAATCCATAGGCTCCATAGCCCTCAATCATTACACGTTTGGAGAAAGCATTACTTGTCCTTCCTCCTAGTCGGACTCTATTCCCCTCGATAGGATTGAAGCTATATAAAGTGTAGTAAGGTCCAAATTCGAAAAGCCCAATAACCTTATAACCAGAAACGAATAGCGTTATCAAGTCGGCGACTGTCCTAAATTGTGGAATGGTCTGCAAGGAGTCAACCATATTGTAGACAGCTACTTCCGAATCAGTGAGCTCGATATGCCTTCGGGAATCCCAAAATTCTTGGTCTTTATCGTTGGCATCCTCGGCCACAATTACATCGGTCAGACCAGTGTAGAATTCATCTTCACGTGCCCGGTTAATGACAAAATTTCGGTAGGTAGATGTCTTTCTGCCAAAGAAGCCCATCGTCTTTTTGGCGATATTGAAATCAATAATCAAATGATCCTCCGTGAGCATCCAAACCTCGCTTTCTATTTCGTTATAGGTCTGCTCAACCCACAAATCCTGCACAAAATTGATATTCGCATCTCCAGAAATACGTGCGTCCAACTGTTTGATAGCAAACGTGGTGTCGTTTACCCAAAAATCTCCGTCGAAAGTGAGTTCCTGCTTCCTTTTGGGCTGGAATTTAATCTGATAACACCACTTGCCTTCGATGTAAGTGCTATCCATTAGGTAATACCGATAGAAGGAGAATCCAGAATTTGAAATGGGGCTCACGAAGCTTTTTCCAAAAACGATGATGTTATTGTCATAGACATTCACATTCTGATACATGTCCCCAAGAAATTGCGAAACGCTGTTATTTTCGATTCCACTTACCTGGGTGGCCTCTATAACTTCACGCTGTGCTTTCGGATTTTTTCTATAGAAGAAATTGGACATGGTCTCCGTCATGAAAACCGGTAAATATGTCTTGTCTTCAGTGGAATCCAGATTATCAAAAACGAATTTGATTGGTTTAAATACTTTCCGATCGGTGAATTCTTCGGTTAGATTATTCAGATCAAACTCCACTTTGTTGTACAACTCGTACTCATAAGCGTCAAGTTTTTCTCGGTTGTTGACATCCTTGTTTTTGAGAATATTGCGCACAATAGGGTGAGCAGGATTCTCGCTTGTCGAAGCCTCAATCACAGCAGTACCCAATTCGACAGATCCAACCGACATCGAGAAATTAAGCGTTTGTTTTATGTCTTTTTCGACCGGTAATGCTGCATCTGCATATCCAATAAATGTGGCTACGAGGGTGTCGACGGAATAATAAGTCTCAATGTGATATACGCCATTTATATCTGATGTTGTCCCAATCTTTGAGTCTTTGAAGTATAAGTGGGCGAATGGTATTGCTTCCTTGGTCTCAGCATCCACAACTGTTCCATCGACAATGGTTTTTTGAGCAAAACCAGCTGAAGCCGCGCAACAAAGCAGAAGGATTATAGAGAATATTTTCAGATTTTCAAGCATGAATAGCCTTGTGTGACCAATGTACGAAGATGCTAACAAAGACGGGAATACATCAATGGTACGTAGTACTTTATCAACAAAATTCCATCAAACATGTTGTTGACGTGCCCAAGAATAGTTTTGAGAATTAGTCTTTTTGTGCAGCCTTCTTGTAAACTCTTTTTGAAATGATAATGCTGATTTCGTACAGAACAAATACTGGAAGAGCCACCAATATTTGACTTGCGATATCCGGCGGAGTAATCACAGCGGATAATATGAGTATTCCCACCACGGCGTGCTTGCGATAATTTTTTAGCAAAGCCGGGGTCACTATGCCCAACTTAGAAAGAACAAAGACGAGGATTGGGAGCATAAAGACTACACCCGAAGCAAGACAAATACTTGCCACAAGCTTCATGTATGAAGTTATAGTGATGATGTTTGGAACTCCACCAACATCATATCCTCCTAAAAATTGAAGAGATAAAGGAATGATCAAATAGTAACCAAAAAGAACACCTATAAAGAAAAGCAATGAGCTGAAGAAGACCGCTCCTTGAGCCATGCTCGCCTCTTTTTGTCTTAGACCCGGCTTGACAAATGACCAAAGCTGGAAGAATATGAATGGAAAGGATACAATCACGCCACCAATTGCCGATACTAGAATGTGAGCAGCAAATGACCCTGTTACCGTGGTGTTTTGCATTTGATAAGGGATCTCATAGACACACAGCTTATCTCCGAGGGATAAGACCTCTCCTAATCTGCACCAAGCCTTAAACGAAATGAAATCAACTTTACTTGGGCCAAATATGATATTGTCAAACACAAAGTCCTTGAAAATGAAAATAATAACCGCACAAGCGAGAACCGCAATCACAGATCTAACCAAATGCCCCCTCAATTCTTCCAAATGATCAAGGAAGGACATATCATTTTCTTGTTTTGTCATGGCTAGTATATTCCCTCTTTAAGGATGTCATGTAGATGCACAATACCTGCATAACTGTCTCCATTTGTGACCACCAGTTGCGTGATTTTGTTTTTCTCCATCAAGTGAAATCCATCCACCGCAA
>JADFAK010000104.1 GCA_015665315.1 Flavobacteriales bacterium
AATGGCTATCATATTATTGGTTCTCATACTACAGCTAGCTACTACTGTATTCTTTGAGTAACGGATATAATTCTAATATCTTGGAAACTACAGCTTTTAATTGCTCACAAACAGCAAAACTCAACACTCCCTCTCAATTCAAAGCTGTAACACATGGCATAACTGACGGATACGCAACCACCGAAACCGTATAGGACAAACCGGTGGACGTATGGCTCCGACGTTTCAGCTAGCCTCTCCGTAGACAACACGTTTATGAGCCTCTGTTTCGTTTGTATGAATTCTCTCTGATGACATCCACAGATGACTTCTGATCTTCTCCTAGACATCTCTTTCTATGCTTCTCGTATATAACGCCACACAAAGATTTCGTAAATATGTCTGCAGTCTGGTTATCAGTTCCAACGTGATACAATATCGCAGTGTTAAAACGTCCTTCTGGATCTACATGTTCACGCACCCAGTGGTATTTGATTTCAATGTGTTTTGATCTTTTGTGGAACACTGGATTTAATGCTAGATCACGAGCACTCTGGCTATCTAAAAAAAATGGAGTGGGTTCGTACAGTCGAAGTCCCAATTCGGCCAACACCCCCCGAAGCCACACCAGTTCTTGCATGCCAGCGTACATAGCTTGGTACTCACTCTGCATTGAAGACGTAGACACAGTAACTTGTAAGATTGATTGCCAGGTGAGTGGTCCACCTGCTGCAAACACAATGTATCCAGTTGTCGACCTTCGTGACACAGTATCGCCTGCCCAGTCAGCGTCTGTGAAAATATGCATGTCAAAGCTCTTACCACTGAACCGAATACCTTTCCGCACAGTACCCCTGATGTATTGTAACAAATAAGTCATCAACTTGCATGTAGCCTTTGTTGGTTTCGAAGCATATCGTGACAATAGGCCAACAGCATACGCAATATCTGGACGCGTATTCATTGATAGATATAGCATGGCACCTAGTAAGCTACGATAGGGATAATTGTCGACTCCCTCTTCCTCCTGAGATGAGTTCTCACTATCAGTGCAATTAATCCTGTCCATGGCATCTACAGGTAGTGGGGATTTGCGAACTTTGTTTGAAGGTCCAAGGAATGCTGCATATTTGGTGAGAATTTTTTCAGCGTATGTCGATTGGTCAAGTTGAATATAATTCTTGGTCCTTGTAACTCGAACGTTGAGAAAATGCTCTAATTCTCCCATGTCTGACATGTCAAATCTTTCACAAAACCGTTTCTTGATTTCTGTCAAAATAGTCAGATCCGCACAAGCGATTACTATATCATCAACGTATATGGTTAAGTACACACGATGACCTTTGTACATCATATAATATAGACATGGTTCTAAAATGCAGGGTTTGAATCCCAAAGACTTTATAAATCCATGTATGGTCTTCCACCATGAACGTGGAGAACTCCGAAGGCCATATAGTGAGCGATATAGTTTGAAACAGTGTCCTGGTGGCAACTGAAAATCGGGAGGAGGGTCCATGTACACGTCTCCTTCGATTTTAGCATAACAGAATGCATTCGACACGTCAAGTTGATGGATGTGCATACTAAACATGAAAGCAAGGGCAATGATTAGTCTAACCGTAATCGATTTCACCACAGGAGCAAATGTATTTTCGACGTCTATACCTGTCCTTTGACCATATCCCAGAGCGACCAGACGAGCTTTATGCTTTTTTATTGATCCATCTTTATTGTATTTTCGTTTGAACACATATCTGGACTTTAGAGGTCTAACACCAGGTGGCGTCTCAACGACATTAAACACTTCCCGCTTGAATAATGCATTCCGTTCTAATCGTCTAGCTTCCTTCCAATTTGAAGCTTCAGGACATGTCAATGACTCTTCATACGTCTCAGGCTCTCTATAAGTAGACGAGTTAGACATAAGTGCGCAATCACTCTCATCACACAAGTTAACAATCTCCTCGTCATGGAGAAGGTTTACCTCACCCAGGGTGGACACATTAGTCAACACCCTTCGGATTCGCGTACGTTTACCACTGGTCTCCCTTGACTCAGCATGTACAGTACCACTATTCTCACTTGGCACACAAGAAGGTACATTCTCAAAGACACGATTCGCGCTGACCCCACTCGGTACAGCACCCGCACTACTCTCCGGCAAAGTACGAAGGGACATTCTCTTCCCTGGAATCTCATCCGCCGTAGACTTATTGGGCGTGTCACCCGAAGCCGGCGTAGATGACGATCCACCTCTCTTGTCGTCACAAGAACGAGGTTTTGAGTACAGCCTGCGGTTATAGTCACCAGTCAACTCGGCAATATCACGTACGTGAATAGGGACTTTTTCTTCTATCTGCTCTTTCCCAGCAGTTACTAGCGCCCTAAACGCCACAATTAGTCCTTTTCGCACCACAACTCTCGTAGTCTTGAAGAGAAACCCGTCGTCCACATGATACGAACCAATCAGATGTTTAAACTCTTCAACTGATCGATCTAATGGGTCAGTTTTGACTAAGGCCTCTTCAAGCTCTGCATAGTACTCCTTATCTCTTGGAGGTATACTTTCATCATACAGAACATGTACTGATACGACTTCTTTGTCACCAAGCCACACACGGGATCCCTTTTTCGTATTGGATAGACCTATGAAATACCCAGTCTGCGACTTCTCCTGCCAGTCCTTTCGACGATCACCTTTGGGAATAAGCACATAAGCCTTGCACCCCCAGCGTCGAAATCTCGATAAGTCAGGGACTGAACCTCCTGGGACGCATTCCATTGGAGACATCCAACCTCGATATGTACGTGTAGGCATTCGTCGAACTATCATGCATGCATATACATAAGCATCCCACCAAAAAATTACGGGTAATCCTGAGTCCATTAACAGAGCCAGAGTCATTTCTCCCAATGTTCGATTCCTACGCTCAGATACACCATTCATCTCAGGGCTGTCTGTGGAGCTCCAAGTGATGCTAGTTCCAAACTTGCTCATTAAGTATTGCTGAATGGACTTGTCGATCAACTCAGCCCCCCCATCCGAATGGTACTGTATCAACCGGTGTGAACCGGGATATGTAGGGAGTTTACGCTCAACCCAGTCCTTCACGCAACTCAACACCTCATTCGCAGACCGTGTCTCCAACGGATATTCCCAAAACTCCTTGGTGGCTATATCTGATAATGTCAGAACATATTTGTATCCTTGTCTGGATGGGCAATTGAAATATACAGCAATGTCCACAGAAACCTTCTCAAGGAACTCTGTAGCTTGCAGTTCGTCATCTCTCTTTGCGGTGAATGATTTCCTTGTCATCTTTGATTTTGCGCAAGCTTTACAAATACCTTTCATTTTTCGTAAACTCTTCTTGCTGAGATGTCGTCGGGTTAATCCGCTCCCGGTAAAAAGTCTGTGTTTAAACGCTTCAATCAGCTTATGTTTGCTGACGTGTCCACAGCGCTTGTGTAACATCTCTAACGGATCTTCATGCACCTTGTCGGACAAATATACTTCCTCCAGCATTGTCAAATTTGGAAGATCAAGTATTTCCTGTAAATTTACATAAGGCATTCCGTTGCTTGAGTAGGTTGCCTCCAATACAGTCTCCCCAGTATCAAGTCGCACAACAGTGGGCTTGTTCAACAACTGCAATCCATACCCGTGAGAACGGAGTATTCCTCCAGAGCAGATATTCTTGACTGATCCAGGGCAGATCTTGATGTCAGTCCAATCGCCAAAGCCTCCAGTTTCCTCATAGTGTAAACTGGATCCAGCTCTGGTTGTCTGTATATTTCCATCCTCCTTCTTGACCGTATGAAGGAAATTTCTGTCCTTAACAATGAACAGTTTATTAGAGGCACAGCTGTCTAAATACACGGGTTCATCGGAAGTGTGTAGCACCTCTTCAGAGACACATGAATCATCATGCGGTTCCTCATACATAATCATGTTCACAGAGTCCGAATCTTCCTCTTGCTCCTCTCTCCGCAAAAAACGATTCCAATCTGTGCGTTTTGCAGGCTTTTCGTCCAAAAATGGCCGGTTTTTGTCTCCTTGGGCAGAGTCACTACGTACTTGAGCACGAAATTTGCACTTATACGCACGATGTCTGGTGTCTCCACATACATAGCAGCCATCTGATTTTTTCTTCTCGTTGTTGTCTCTGCGACTCTCAGATCGATTCCTAGCGCCACGACTCTTTCCCTGCCTTCTTAATTTCGCGATCTTAAGGTCTCTCTTCTTCTTCCAGCACGATTTCTGTGAGTGACCCCGTTTGCCACATTTGGGATAGCTGCACACCTCATTTTCATCAGCAGTGGAATTCATGTTTACTTCGTCGGTGCCTTCTTTCGGGACACCTTTTGCCTGATCGTATCTCCTGCATATGGTGATCATATCAATAAAGGTTATGTCACCTTGTAGGTAGAGATTGGTGTACAATTGCTCCAAATCGCTTCGTGTTTCGAGGGCAGTCTGTAACTTCGTTTTTTTAGCGATGTCAGTGGGTGGTTCCCCCAACTCGGACATTTTTTGACAGATGCCGTTTAGTCGATCGATTGCTGCGCACACGAGTTCCCCCGGTAGAATTTTGAATCCTGCAAACTTCTTATTCAATTCAACTAATTCATATTGGATTTCCCCTCGAAACCGAACAATTAACCTAGAGATGAGTTCACTCGCTAACTGCTCTTTATCAGGATGGTCCTGCGGGAGCATATCCTTTTCCCGGAAGTACTGATCCACGATCTCAAGGGCTTCAGCGACTGGTTGAACAGCTTCAAATATCGAACTGATGCACGTGTCTTTCCTCTCCAGCCACTTGTCCAGATCCTCCTTGTACTTATTTCGGACTGTCACTGGCGCATTATTTGCTGGTCTTACTGGACGGTCCTCTAGACCCAGATGGTTCCTGTTCTTCCTCATCAACCACACTTTCAGATTCTTTGACCAATTCACTACACCGAACTGATCAAATTTAGGAAGAAGTTTCCACTCCGAACTACTGTCTGCTACCATGTTAGAAATAGACATTTTTAGTAATAAGACCTTTGTTAACACTTATATGGAATATTATATAATTATAAGAGATACCATACTTCATTCATTGACGTTCACCAACTCTTTCTATCTCTACTACACCAACCATTTCTAGTACGATCTTACATCGTCACTATCTTGTACAGTCAGTATATTTCAGTTTTATCACTACAATGGCTATCATATTATTGGTTCTCATACTACAGCTAGCTACTACTGTATTCTTTGAGTAACGGATATAATTCTAATATCTTGGAAACTACAGCTTTTAATTGCTCACAAACAGCAAAACTCAACATTACAC
>JADFAK010000149.1 GCA_015665315.1 Flavobacteriales bacterium
TGGATGAATATTGATCAGATTTTACTCGTCCTCCCCGAGAAGTTTCGCGGCTGCAAGTGGGTCGTTCTGCTTATTGGGCTGTCCAAATTATTTCAACTGGGATCGGGTGTGAACGGTGCGATTATTATCTTCTCGAAATATTTTAGATCCAACCTGGTCATAAACGGAGCGCTGGTTGTCCTCACCATAGTAACCAACTACTTTTTTATTAGCGAGCGCTGGATGGACATGGGAATCAATGGAGCCGCATTAGCCACCGCAATTACATTCCTCGTTTACAACATCATCAAAACGGCCTTCGTTTGGAGCAAGTTCAGAATACTCCAGATAAACCGGGAGTTCATCATTACCTCTTTACTTATTGCTGGCTTGTCATGTCTTTATTTCACGCCTTCGGCAAATGTTTATCCGCTGCTATCGATCGCAGTAAAGAGTAGCGTCGCGCTAGGGGCATTTGCGTTTATCGCGTTGAAATTTCACCTTTCCGATGATCTGGAAAACTTAGTGAAAAAGGTACTTAAGCTAAATCGATAGCTTTATTTTTCTCGAATCCATTCCTGCGTACGAAAGAAAAAGTACACGTATCCTCGAACTTGCAATTTGTCCGGATTGTCTTCATCGATCCAAAATTTGCAGTCATAAATAGTTCCGTTTTTCGGGTCGCAAATTGTTCCGTCTTCCCACTCATCGCCATCTTTCTCCATGTCGCGAATAATCTCCATTCCTATGACGCGTTGATTCTTGCGATCATCCTCGCATTTATCGCATTTTGGATCTTGGTCTTCACTCGGCTCTCGAAAAAGCTGAAGAACTTTGCCATAGAGCTTTCCCTCTTTTTCATAGATCTCAACGATTGACTTGACTTTACCAGTCTCATCGTCTATGGTTTTCCATTTTCCCAATGGAGATTGGGCTATCATAAGAACTGCTGTGAGCGAGAATGCAAGTGTAAGGAGCAAAGATTTCATATATGTAGATTTTCGAGTGTGTGGTTAAATTCATCCTTCGCTTTTCCGATGCTCGCGTTGAGTTCGAATCCTAAAAGGAGAATATTGGCGTTGAAATTAATCCAAATCATCAGTAAAAGCAAAGTTCCCAGAGAGCCGTACAATTTGTTGTACTGTCCGAAACTATTCACGAACCAAGCAAATGCAATCGAGGCGATAATGAAGAATATTGTGGCAAAGCTTGCGCCGGCCGAAAATGTCTTCCATTTGCGTCGTTTATAATCTCCTACATTGTACAAAGTCGAAATTGACATGTAAATCAAGAATAGGGTAATCAACCAGCGCGCTACTTGAAGCATGACAATGATCCAACCTTCTGGGATTAAATCGTATTCTTGGATAAGATCAAAAGCCGTTCCACTAAAGATTATGAGCACTACGGCCGTCATGATAAAGATAGTCAGCACCAACATGAGTACAAGCGAGAACAATCGGAAAATGACTGGATTTCCTTTTGTTTCGATATTGTAGGATCCATTGAATCCGGTAAGAATCGCATTCACGCTATTCGAGGCGTAGTAGAGAACTAAGGCAAAACCGATGGAGAGCAAAGTGTTGTGCTTTTTATTGATCAAATCGTCCAGAGTCGTCTCAACAAGATCGAAGGTATCTCCTGGAAAGAACCCCTGCAGATTACTGAACAGACTTTCCTGAAAATTGTCAATAGGCACCAAAGGGATTATGGAAAGCAACAGAATTAGCGCGGGAAATACGGCTAGGAAAATCCGAAACGAAATGGCTGCCGCGCGCGTAACAACTGCTCCTTTTTGCAAGCCTTCAAAGAAAAACTTCATCACAAAGTAGAGCGACAGACCTTCAAATCCCCAAGGCTTAACACTGTCCGTAACGCGGATAACGAAACGCACAGGCGCTGAAAACATGAATCTGTTAATCCACTTCTTAATCATTAAAATGCTTTTAAGCTTAGGTCCAAACTCTTCACACTATGGGTAAGCGCGCCCATTGAAATAAAATCGACTCCAGTATGTGCGTAAGGAACAATATTGCCCGCATGGATACCTCCACTGGCTTCAGTCTCAAACCTTCCATCGATTAAACTGACCGCCGACTTGATTTGCTCTGGGGTAAAGTTATCTAGCATGATACGATCCACCCTACCAATTTCAAGCACCTCTTGAAGCTCTTCCATATCCCGCACTTCAATCTCGATTCTCAGGTCTTTTCCCTTTGATTTCAAATAACCATGTGTTGCCTCGATAGCCTGTCGAATGCCACCAGCATAATCGATATGGTTGTCTTTGATCATAATCATGTCGTACAACCCGAAGCGATGATTGGTTCCTCCGCCATGGGCAACGGCCAGTTTCTCGATTGCGCGCAGGCCGGGAGTTGTTTTACGCGTATCCAATACTCTGGCGGTACTTCCTTCTATCGAATCCACAATATTCCTCGTTGTTGTTGCAATGCCGCTCATTCGCTGCATCACATTAAGTACAACACGCTCAGCGGTAAGAATAGAGCGCGAGGAGCCTTTGACAATAAAAACTATATCGCCAACATCGACGCGATCACCGTCGGACATAAATATCTCAAGCTCCAGGGTTGGATCATAACGGTGGAAGATCTTCTTTGCATAATCGATTCCCGAAATAACGCCGGGGTCCTTAACTAGCAAATGTGCCCGGCCTTGAGCATCGGCAGGAATACATGCTTGACTCGTATGATCTCCATCGCCTACATCTTCGGCGACAGCCAATTCTATCCATTCTTCCACTTCAATCATGGGGTATTTGTTTTTACCGTACAAAGAAAACAAGCTTGTGTCGAAATAGACAACTCATTTCTATGATTTAATACCATGTAAGAAAAAAGGCGAACTGTTGTCCGCCTTTTAAATATTTCATCTAGCCAAGCTTCTTCGAAACAAGCTAGTAACCGTCCTCTTCTATTCGGAGTTGTTTGATACGCATCCCTTGTGGGGTTTTCTTCATAAAGAAAGTGACCCTAAAATTTCCATTGTTGGTCTTTAGATCTCCAATCCGATACTGGTCATCCAATTTGGACGTACCTTCATGTTTCACCTCAAAGCCTGTAGGCTTATGGGAGCTAAAAAATTTACTCATCGCATCTTTGGCCTTGGCTGAAGAATACATTTCTTCGTTGTCACCAATTGCCAAATCTACGTTTGGGGTAAAATATTTAGCCAAGGCGTTGGCATCTCCAGCTCTAAGAGCTTTGGACACCTCGGTTGTGACTTTATCTTGTGCGTTTGTGAAAAGAGCACAAGCCACAAAAAACAATATGCTGATAATTCTCATTGCACTAATTTAGGTCTCTGAATGCAAATATTGCGCCAAAGATGTGATTCGCCACTAAAATTAGTCAATTTTACGGGTGAATCGTGCACACTACTTATACACACGCAATCCACAGGGAGAACAACCATGAAAATTCGGCTAATTACAATTGGTAAAACAAGTGAAAAGTACCTGCAGAATGGCATGGACATTTTCTTGGGAAGGCTTGTCCACTATGGCCGTTTCGAGTATATTGAACTTCCTGCAATCAAGCAAGCTGGCAAATTGAGCCACGAAAAACTACAAACGGAAGAAGAGCAAAAATTTCTTGCACTAATCGATCCAAGCGATTGGGTTATTCTTTTCGACGAGGGGGGAAAACAGCTGTCTTCGGAGAAGTTTGCCAGTCATTTAGAGCAAATTTTCCACCAAAGTGTCAAGTCGATCACTTTCATTATCGGAGGAGCTTTTGGGTTTTCACCAGCTATGTACGCTCGCGCAAATGAAAAAATGGGCTTATCGAAAATGACTTTTTCCCATCAAATGGTGAGACTAATAGCATTGGAGCAAATTTATAGAGCTCAGACTATTCAACGCGGGGAGAAATACCACCATTAAAAACGACCTAGCATTCCGCCTAGTGGAATTGTACCTTTGAAATTCACCTAACTAGAGTAAACCGTGTTTGTAAAAACGTTCACATATGGTAAAGTACCCATTGAGATTTGGGAATACCCTATGTTGTTTTTAATTCTAGTTCTCCTTTTCTTGATTACAGGATATGTCAAGAGAAAGAATATCCATGAATTCCCACAATATCGCTTTTTTCTATGGGGGCTATGGGCCAAAGTGCTTGGCGGACTTGTATTCGGCATTATTTACGTGTTTTACTACAGTGGGGGTGACACTACCAGTTATTACGAGTGCTCGCTGGCCTTTTGCAACTTATTCACTGACAATATCAGCAATTTCATCACGGCCTATTTAAGTGGGGGAACGGAAGAAGTGAAGAGTATTTTCACAGGTGAGACGGGCTCTCCTTTGTGGTATATGTTTGCCGATAGTAAAACGAGAATGGTCATTAAGATTCTGGTTCCATTCATGTTACTTGGCATGAAAAGCTATTTTCTAACTACAGTTTTAGTTGCCGTTGCGACTTATGGGGGATTATGGAAACTGTACATGATGTTTACCCGTCACTTTCCGCAATACTCGACCAATCTAGCGGTTGCTATCCTCTTCATGCCCAGTATTATTTTCTGGGGTTCTGGAATTCTGAAAGACTCATTCACTCTAGCGACAACATGCTATTTCGTCGTAGCAACGAACAACCTTATAACCAAGCGAGGAAATGCTTTTTGGAACATTGTATTGCTCGGAATTAGTGGATTCTTGATCATGTCGATCAAGCCATACATCTTGATCATCTTGCTGCCATGTACTATGGTATGGATGTTCTACTCAAAAATCAAGCGAATACGAAATAAGTTCTTTCGGTATGTCTTGGTTCCTTTCATCTATCTCTTTGTCATTGGAGGCAGCTACGGTGTACTCACAAGCATGGGGAGCAAGCTCGGCAAGTTTGCTCCAGAAAGAGCCCTTAAAACGGCTGTCACGACCCAGCATGACTTAAAGCAAGACTACTACGACGGAAACAGTTTTGATATTGGCGAATTGGAAGCTACTCCGCTCAGTATTATTTCCAAATTCCCACAGGCCACAGTTGCTGGATTGTATCGTCCGTTCATTTGGGAGAGTAACAATATCGTCATGCTACTTTCTGGACTTGAAAACCTGTTGATACTTGGGTTGACGCTATTCGTTATTATTTCTGTCCGTTGGAGGATCTTGCTCAAAATTATCGCGGATCACCCATTGCTCCTCTATTGCCTGTTTTTCAGCATCATGTTTGCCTTCATGATCGGGGTAACGACCTCTAATTTTGGAGCGCTTGTTCGTTTTAAAATTCCGCTAATCCCACTTTACATGGGATC
>JADFAK010000173.1 GCA_015665315.1 Flavobacteriales bacterium
CCGCAAAATTGATGCAGATTTCGGGTGGCAATCCAGATTTCATGATCATATTATTCGTGATGATCAGGCATTTGATCGTATTTCAAATTATATTCGCAATAATCCGAGGAAGTGGTCTGCCGCGGAACTGCCAAAGGGAATAAATTAGGAAGAAACTTGTCAATTTATAATTAGAGGTATTTCACTCACAAAAGGGATGTGCTCAAGTCATTTTAAGTGGTATTTGTTTCGTAGTTTTAGGACTGAATAAAAAATTGAAAAGTGCTTCTAAAAGAGAGAATAGTAATTGACGATTTTGGGGATAAGAAATTCAAAATTAGGCTTGTAGAATCTGATAATAACACAGAGGCGGCTTTTACTCACTTTTTACACAATCATAAGAATGGTGTTTCTAAGTTGTACAAGCCTGCTGCCATTGAACACGTAAAGAAATTAATCCGCTACAGGGATTCTGATCAGTTGGCATCAAACGAGGCTGCGGAAGAAGCTTTGCAACATTTGATTTTTGAAGAAACAGACATTGCTTTTCCTGCTCCTAAAATACCGAAGTTCAAGTTTATCGATCTTTTTGCAGGCATCGGTGGCTTCCGATTGGCCTTTCAAAATTTGGGAGGTAAATGTGTTTATACGAGTGAGTGGGACAAATATTCTAAGCAAACGTATCGAGCAAATTTTGGGGAGGTACCTTTTGGAGACATAACAAAGCCTGAGACTAAAAGTTTTATCCCAGATGGATTTGACGTTTTGTGCGCTGGGTTTCCTTGTCAGTCTTTTTCTATCGCGGGAAAACGAGGGGGATTTGAAGACACGAGGGGAACCTTGTTTTTTGACGTCGCCGAGATAATAAAGAAGAAACAACCAAAGGCGTTTTTCTTAGAAAATGTGAAAGGTTTGCGAAGTCATGACAAGGGAAGGACTTTGGAGACAATTCTGAATACTCTGAGAAACGATTTAGAATATTATGTACCTGAACCACAAATTA
Source organism: Flavobacteriales bacterium (assembly GCA_015665315.1). Taxonomy (GTDB): domain Bacteria; phylum Bacteroidota; class Bacteroidia; order Flavobacteriales_D; family Sanyastnellaceae; genus JADFAK01. The sequence goes on from JADFAK010000173.1 coordinate 983, forward strand.
TCAATGCCAAGGAATTTGGTGTTCCACAAAATCGAGAACGGATCTTCATTGTTGGCTTCAGAAAAGACTTGGGAATTACAGATTTCGAATATCCTAAGTCAACGGATAAGAGCAAGGTCTTGGAGGATATTCTTGAAAAAGAAGAAGTCTCAGTAAAATATTATTTATCTACTACATATGTAGATACGCTTCGTAACCATAAAGCGAGACATGCAAGCAAAGGAAATGGTTTTGGATATGAAATCATTCCAAATAATGGAACTGCCAACGCTGTAGTTTGCGGGGGGATGGGAAGAGAAAGAAATTTGATTCTTGACAATAGGCTAACCAATTTTAATCCAGTTACAAATATTACTGGTGAGGTGAACAGGGAGGGGATTAGAAAAATGACCCCTCGAGAATGGGCTCGGTTACAAGGTTTTCCAGAGAATTTTAAAATAGTTGTCTCGGATGCTCAAGCTTATAAGCAATTCGGAAATTCTGTTGCGGTTCCTGCTATTCAAGCTACTGGTAAAGAGCTAATTAAACTGATCACTGAAAGATGTTAAATTCAATTTTGACGTATAAAGCTGGATTTCTAGCCACTAGAAGAAATAGGGTCAAGGATATAGCGAGCTTCATAATAGAATTGGTCGCATACAATAATCTGAAGGAAATTGCTCTCAATGAAGATCCACATTGGAATAATTATTTCCATGCGAGTTTAGTTTCTGCTTTTCAAGAATGTACTTCATACGACCTTACCAATTGGAACGATTATTTTTCAAATTCAGCTGAGATCTCAGCAAGTTTAGACATTTCTTTACCCAATGAGGGGCAAGTACTGGAACTATTTGTTATCCATAGTATTAATAGGGTGTTTAGTTTTGGTACCAATGATTTGGAGATTACGGCTTTGAAGTCGAACAATAATGTAAGCCCAAATTATCTCACCGATGATAGTAATGATTCTGGATTCTTAACAGCTGAAGAAAACACTAGAATTATTAATAATCTGAAAGTTGTCATGAAGATGAGAGGGCGCGCGGAAAAGCGAATTTGGGGTGACAATGATATTGTTGTAATATTAAATTTAGATGGAGTGCGTCAACAATTTTGTATCATCAGTTGCAAGACTAGTTTGCGAGAAAGAGTTTATCAGAGTATTTTCTGGGCAATGCATTCCCGAATGGAAGGAGTAGGTAAGCATGTTTTTGTTACTACTGATAAGGGAGCCAGTGGACGAAGTGAGATTGGCAATAGAGCGTTGGATAATTCCGCTAAAAAGTCGAGGGATGTTTTGGAATCAACCATGGATAGAGTATATGTATTAAGAAATCCAAATGAGGTTAATAGATCTCAAGTGATTAAAGACTTTACCCATCTTCGAGAGGATCTTCTATTCTGGGCCAAAGATATCGCTGGGCATTAAATCTAATTTTTCTGTCGGAGTTCTTGTAATTGATAGATGATAATAGGTTGAACCTAAAATTGACTTGTTAGACAAAGCGCTTCTACATAGGTCGAAAGCAAATATTCCTCTACTCTGCAACGTTCATATCCAGCTAACCTCGCGCGAAATGCAATACCCCAGAATTCTATTTTTTGCCTCAGTATTCTTCCCATCTTTCCTGATGGCCCAATCGGGCAGCGAAGCATTCAGCACCCCTTTTGAAAACTACAATGACTCAATAGTATCTGAAAGTTACTTGGCTACACATGATTCAATTGGTGCTGCGAGACTATTGGGTTCATGGACTGAGATTGAAGCCTGCAATAGTCAATTGTACATGGGTGAGCCCTTCAATGTGTTGTTTTCCAAGGACTCGATATTAATTCTGAATAATGGGAGCACCGCAAAGTTCATCCTTCGAGGAGATACTTTGCGATTTTTGGAAGGAGTAGGAGAAGACTTCTTCTTGTCGCCAAGCCCGTATTGTTCTGTGCCTATAACAGTAGTCGACATTGTAAAGGAGGATTGGTTACTTTGGTGTCAAGGTGAACTACCTTATAAGAAGAATCGAAAACGGTGTATGAAAGATCCCGATAAGTGCCCAAATTGTGTAGTGTTAAAACGGAAATAGGGCGTCAAACTGATTTCAATACTCATCTTTGAACCTTGAATGTGAGACAAATGGAAGTTCTAGAACCTCATTATTCCATATTCCAATACAGAATAAATGAATTTAATCACTAGTAAATCAGGCACGTGTATCGTAATATCACATATTCCAATACGGAATAATTATCTGTAAATATTAGCTATTCAGCACATTGTGTTGTAATATTGCATATTCGAATATGGAATACTATGCAAGACAAGCAACAAAACATGAAACCCCATGATCTAGCGGTTCTGTTGAGAATAGCGGCGTATGGGCAGCAGCCTTGGTCTCAAATATCCTTGGCTCAAGCATTATGCATTAGCCAGTCGGAGGTGAGTAAGTCCTTGAATCGCTCCAAAAATGCAGGCCTTTTAGATCCATCGGGGAAAATAGTCATGAGAAGGGCTCTTTTTGAGTTTTTACAATATGGTCTGCGCTACGCGTTTCCACAGAAACCGGGTGCATTGGTACGTGGAGTTGCCACTTCACATTCTGCTTCTCCATTAAAGGAGCAAATCCAAAGCAATGAAGATTTTGTGTGGCCTTTTGGAAAAGGTAATGTCAGGGGACAAAGCATTGTACCCTTGTACCCAACCGTTCCGCAAGCTGTATTGAAGGACCAAGTACTGCACAAACTTCTTGCGTTGGTCGATGCTTTGCGTGTGGGAAGGGCGAGAGAAAGGGAATTGGCATTGGTAGAACTTAAACATCAGTTGGATCTTGGAGAATAGAATCATCAATATAAGTGTTGTGGCCGAGGTGGCTGCCGCGTTGAAGGAATTGAAAGAAGATATGGTCTTTGTGGGCGGAGCGGTAATAAGTCTCTATACTGACGATCCGGCAGCAGATGAAATTCGTCCCACGCAGGATGTTGACTTGACTACGAGCATTATAAAATTGAGCCATTGGGAGAAGCTACAGCGGAAGTTATCTGAACTGGGGTTTCATGCAGATCCTGACGGCCATTCGATTTGTAGTTATAAGTACAAAAATATCCCAGTAGATATCATGTCCACAGATGACGGCCCATTCGGTCCAGCCAACAAATGGTATAAATTGGGGCTTGATAATTTGTGGATAGTGAAGGCAAACAATGAAGAGATCAGAATATTGTCGGCTCCATGCTTTTTGGCCACCAAATTTGAAGCTTTCAATGATCGAGGTAGTGATTATAGAACAAGCCATGATATCGAAGATGTTATCTATGTAATTGACAACCGCGTCGATATTGTTGCGGAATTGGCAAACTGTAAACCAGAAATTAGAGCATTTGTCAAAGAGCAACTTCAAAACATCGTCAGTAAGGGCCTTCTTAAAGAAGTTCTGGTGTCGCACATCCATCCATTGGTCGTCGAAGGTCGGTTGCCAGTAGTTGAAGAAAAAATCATGCAAATATTAAGTGACTAAGTCGACGTTTTCCTTGTTGAAATCCCCGAACAATATGAAAGTAATACTCCCAACAATCCTCACCCTCCTCACATTCACAACCACCGCCCAACTAACCCTAAACGAAGTCCAATCTGCCAATAACTCCACCCTCCAAGATGAATTCGGAGAATACGACGATTGGATCGAGTTGTATAACTTGACGCAAGACACGATTGAAATTGGCGGACTAATCCTCAAAGACCAGCTAGATACCTGGGCTATTCCTACAGGAGATGCGTCAACGCTGCTTCCGCCGGGAGGGTATTTCCTGCTTTGGGCCGATGACCAGGAGGAACAAGGTATTTTTCATACAAATTTCAAAATAGCCTCAGGAGGTGAGTTTTTAGGTCTTTATGAGAGCGATGGGACTACTGTTATTGATTCCATTTCGATTCCCGCCCTTACTCAGGACCATAGCTACATGAGATGCTTTTCCGGCTGGTCTGCAACGGATTTACCCTCGCCTTTGTTGGATAACGATTGCGCTTTGAATATAGGCGAACAAGCGACTGCAAGCGAGATGTACTCCATTCAAATTATTGGACGGGAACTGCAGATTGAAACGCTCGAGAAACCCCAGAATCAAACGAAATTGGCGGTCTACAACTTGCAGGGACAAGAAGTGCTGCAAAAGTACCTTTGGGATACGAAATTTAGCTTGAGCATGTCCAATATCACTAGCGGCGCCTATCTGCTTACTTTGTCAAATAATTCCTTCCTTCAATC
>JADFAK010000099.1 GCA_015665315.1 Flavobacteriales bacterium
GAATAAAGAGATACCGCTCTATGTAAAGTCCTTTCTTGATCCAAGCGCACCGGGAACTACTATACATTCGAAGGTTGCCGATGCGAAACCTGTCCCTTCGTACATCTTCAAGCCTGATCAAGTGTTGATTTCGATTTCCCCTAAAGATTTCTCCTTCATTGTAGAAGAGAATCTAAGTGAGATCTTTCAACTTATGTCCGACGTTGGCATTCATATCAACTTGATGCAGAATTCGGCGCTTAACTTCTCTGTTGTCGTCGATAATGATGCCAATAAATTGAAGCAGTTGACTGAATTACTGTCGCATTTGTTTTCTGTCAAGTACAACACAGGCCTTAAGTTGTTCACTGTGAGACACTACGATAGAGCTACGGTCGATCAGTTGTCTAAGGGACATGAAAAACTACTGGAACAAAAAAGCCGCCACACCTTGCATATGGCTTTGCGTGAAATGAAACCTGATGAAATAGGTTAGGATTCTGAGAAACAGGATTTTTGTGTCAGTATCCGTAAAGGAAAAGAAATAAATCGCTATATTTGTGTATACGCGAGGCCTTCACGGTCTTGCTTATAAGGCAAATTTTCATAGTTTACAATGTACTAATTGTAATGGTAGTTTTAGTTTAATGTTAAGTGGAATAGGGACTGAACGCAGTCCCTATTTTTTTTGCCATTAAATTACCGACCATAGCCTTTAAGTCTCCCTATCCGTCCATTCGTTAAGTTGTATGTAATTCAGTCAATTAGGGATTGATAATTGCGGTTTTTCTGGTTCATCAAACCTATGAATCATGAAAAATAAACTAGTTCAAGTAAATGCGGGTAGCATGGCAGATATTGCTTTTCTACTCTTGGTCTTTTTTTTATTGGTCACGACCATTCAAGCCGATAAAGGTCTGCTCAGGATTTTACCTGGAAAAGATGATGCAGAATCAGATCTACCTTCCGAATTGGTATTGTCCATCTCTATCAATGGAAGTGGTGATATCCTTGTAAATGACGAGTTCATGTCGATTCGTGAGTTGGCCTCAAGAGCTTCTTCATTCCTTTCCAATGGAGGAATTTTGGCCGACCGGCCGATAGATCCTGATTTTCCACCAAGAGAGTGGGTATCTTTTGATGAGGGCGCTTATAGTCGCGCATCTTTTAGCGACACGCTCGAGGCGCTTCAGCTTTTTGGTGATTTTAAGAAACTTCCGATGAATACGATTATTTGTGTAGGCTATCAGGATGATACGGAGTATTCCAAATACATCGACGTGTTGAATATGCTAGATTCGGTAACGAATAACTTGAGAGACGAGCTGTGCCAATCTCGTTTGGGGCTGACTTATAGGTCTCTGACAGATAAGGATGTCAGATTAAAGAATGCCGTCAAAGTGATTGTTCCAAATTGTGTGACGGAGCTATCGATTCGCGATTAGGCAAAAAAAAAGGCTGTGCATCGCACAGCCTTTGATTGAATTTTATTCAAAAACTAATATTCATCTTCGTTGAAAAAGAAATCTTCTTTTGTTGGATAGTCTGGCCAAATCTCTTCGATGGCTTCGTAGACCTCACCTTCATCTTCTATTTGCTGAAGATTTTCCACCACTTCAAGAGGCGCTCCACATCGCATTGCGAAGTCGATCAACTCATCTTTTGTTGCGGGCCATGGTGCATCTTCCAAATAGGAAGCTAATTCTAGAGTCCAATACATTTCCTAATAATTTTACTACTAATAATTTTTTGCAAAAATATACTTTTTGTTATCTCCATCAATTACAGAGGCTTAGAAATATTTTATTCCTATAACGCAAACAAAATCAATAGGTTACGTAGGTCATTTCCGAGTAATCCATGGAATCTCCTCCGAATTGGTGTCTTTCGTCATGCTTCGGGACAGCACAAAAAGGTAATCTGACAGCCTGTTTAAGTATTGAACAATTAGGGGATTAACCGGTAAATCTGCACTCATTTCAACGACCATTCGCTCTGCTCGACGACATACACACCTCGCTAAATGAACGCTTGATACTGCGACATGTCCGCCGGGTAGAATGAAGTTGGTCATAGGCTCAAGTTCCTTTTCCAAAGAATCAATTTGATTCTCGAGTTCCGTAATAAAAGACATCTCTATTTCAGGGAGTTCCATTTTAGATTTACTGAAGTCTGTTGCCAAGTGACTGCCCAATGTGAACAGGTTTGTCTGGATAGAAATCAGGATGTCATGATGCCTTTTTGAAATGTCCTGATCTCTCACCATTCCAATCCAAGAATTTAGCTCGTCGACGGTCCCATACGTGTGAATACGAATTTCATCTTTGCGAACTCGCGTTCCGCCAATGAGTCCAGTTTGTCCTGTATCTCCCTTTTTAGTGTAGATTTTCATTCGATTGTATATGATGATGTCCTTCGGACACGAATTGCTAGTTGTATTGACAGGCAAAGGTAAACTCTGCAGACAACAAATTATCTGAATCCCGGAAAATCATGATCTTCGCCAAAAGATCCTGCCATGACAAAAGCTATATTTCCAAGAGTTCTTATCGCATCTACCTCAACGGTCCACGGCCGGCCCTATTTGGAGTATGCCTCGGACATAATAATCGAACATTTTGCGTCAGCTTCAAAGATTTTATTTGTTCCCTTCGCTCGGCCAGGGGGAATTTCTCATGATGAATATACGTCGATCGCTGCCGACTATTTTATTGGTTTGGGAAAAGAAGTGCGAGGTGCGCACACGTTTGAAAATTGTCAGGATGCCATTTCTTGGGCTGAAGGTATTTTTGTGGGTGGCGGAAACACCTTCGTATTGGTCAAGGAACTTCACGAAGGAGGTTGGATGACCGCCATTCCCAAGGCGGTTGATGCAGGTTTGCCCTACATGGGTACCAGCGCTGGTTCGAATGTGACCGGTATGACCATGTGCACGACCAATGATATGCCTATTGTTTATCCCCCATCATTTAAAACTATGGGGCTGGTCCCATTCAATATCAATCCACATTATCTAGATCCTGATCCAAGTAGCAAGCATATGGGCGAAACCAGAGAGACACGAATTAAAGAGTTTCACGCCTTCAATACTACCCGCGTCGTCGGGTTAAGAGAAGGATCTTGCCTTTGGCTGAAAGAGGGAGGACTGAGACTCACGGGAGAGCTGCCTATGCGCTTCTTTGATGGCCAAAGCGCGCCAAGAGAGATTGCCCCCGGAGAGGACATTCACTTCCTAATGGATTGGGCTCGATAAATGTTTAAGATACTTTGTGTTGATCAGACGGACAAAGGATGGTAAATTTGTAAAATATGACAGAGGGATTCATTAAATATGACAATCCAGCGAAGCAGGAGAAATATGACCGGGCTTATCTGAAAATGGCTCTTGAGTGGGGCGAGTTAAGTCATTGCGTTCGCAAGAAAGTGGGCGCGCTATTGGTGAAGGAGGGAATGATTATTTCCGACGGATACAACGGGACACCAAGCGGATTTGAAAATGAATGCGAAGATTGCGATGGTAAGACCCACTGGCACGTATTGCACGCCGAGGCCAACGCAATCATGAAAGTTGCAAAGAGTCACAATAGTGCGCGCGAATCTACGCTATATATAACATTGTCGCCATGCAAGGATTGCAGTAAGTTGATTCATCAAGCAGGGATAAGACGGGTTGTTTATACCCGAGAGTACAAGGATCGGACAGGTTTGGATTTTTTAATTGAAGCGGGAGTCGACGTGCAGAGAATTGAAACACCATGATGATTAATCGTCAATAACATCGAAACAATGAATCCAGAAAAATCGTCATCAAGAAGACCTTCCGTGTTTCAGCCAATTATGTTTGCTTTAGTCTTGGTCGCTGGTGTGTATATCGGATCAACGATGAGCAAAGGGGACGTCTTCATCTTCGAAGACAATCGATCGGCAAATGCGAATAAGCTTGTTAGTGTGATCGATTACATTGATGACTACTACGTTGATGAGGTCAAGAAAGAAGAAATAATCGACAATGCGATTGCTACTGTCCTCGAAGATCTTGACCCACACTCATACTATATCTCTTCCGCAGAATACAAGTCTGTTCATGAACGAATGGAAGGAAATTTTGAGGGAATAGGCGTAGAGTTTATGATCCAGAATGATTCGCTCATGGTGGTGTCGGCTTTGGAAGGCGGACCAAGTCTTAGAGCTGGAATTAGGCCTGGTGATCGGATTGTCGAGGTTGAAGGCGAGTCTATATCCGGTGCTGAATTGAACAATGATCGCGTGATGTCCTTGTTAAAAGGGGCTTCGGGATCGGAGGTTACTTTAGGTATAGCTCGCGCAAATAAAAAAATAGATTTCACCATCAAACGTGAAGCAATTCCCATCTATAGTGTTGTCGCCGGTTTTACCGTAGAGGAAGAGGTCGGCTATGTCAAGGTTGTTCGATTTGCCCGACATACCTACGAAGAATTCGTAGAAGCGGTCGACGAATTGAAAAGTGAAGGTGCAAAAAAGATTATTGTTGATCTACGGGGCAATGGAGGTGGATACCTCGAGCCAGCTACCCGCATGGTTGAAGAGTTTCTCGATCGCGGAGAGTTGATTGTTTACACCAAGGGAAGAAAAGCGGGCGAGGATCGCATTAAGTCCACCCACAACGGAAAATACCGAGATCTTGACGTAGTCATCCTCATGGATCAAGGTTCTGCCTCAGCTAGCGAAGTGGTAGCGGGAGCCATGCAGGACCACGACAGAAGCATCATTGTGGGACGTCGCTCCTTTGGAAAAGGCTTGGTACAGAATGAAAAGCCACTATCCGACGATTCAGCGATTCGATTGACGGTGGCGCGGTATTATACGCCAACTGGTCGGTGTATCCAAAAACCCTACGGCGATGGAATCGAATACGGTGATGATTACTCCCAAAGATATGAGAGTGGCGAACTTATGCATCGCGATAGTATTCAAGTGGCTGATTCACTAATGTACACCACTGCAGGAGGTCGAATAGTATATGGCGGCGGGGGGATTGTCCCAGACATCTTCGTTCCGATGGATACAGTCGGAAGTTCGCCCTACTTATCGCAAATCCTCTACTCTGGGCTAGTACGTGAATTTGCTTTCAGTTATTCTGACACGAACCGAGAGACTTTGGAGGCCTATGGAGATTACAAGTCCTTCGATAGAGATTTTAGAGTCAGCAAGGAATTGCTCGAGGAGCTTGGTCAGTTTGCAGCCGAGGAGAGAATCCCT
>JADFAK010000204.1 GCA_015665315.1 Flavobacteriales bacterium
CGAAAATAGCACCCAACCCCTGTACGCCATCATCACCCCAGAGGGAAAATTATTGAATCCACCTGTCGGCTACACGCCAAATTCCGATGAATACGTGGAATGGATGAAGTGCGGACTGGACGCATTTAAAGCTGAAAAGTAGATTTCGCCTTGGGTGAGAATAAACTATTTTTAGTCCTAAGGCTAGAAATGACAAGCGATAAACGCAAATATTGTTTCTGATTACGAACTTATCAAGAAGAGATGTAGGAAAAGACTCCCCTTAATCAGGGAGTGGTTTTCATACCTTCTTTCAAAATTGTTTCTAGATTTGACAAAGTACTAAGATGCAACACCCCCTTTGATATGATAACGAGAAAAGAATTTAGAAAATACGCGGTACACAATCACGGCATTAGCAGCAATACGCTAGACTCTTACATGAGTCACGCATACGGAGCTGAAGGAATGACGCGTACCGTAATTGAAGAGAGAAATATGCCCTTCCGAGAGGTGGACGTATTTTCACGTTTGATGGCCGATCGTATTATCTTCCTAGGAACGGGAATTGACGACTACATAGCCAATATCATCCAAGCCCAAATGTTGTTTTTGGAATCTACGGATGCGAAGAAGGACATTCAAGTATACATCAACTCCCCAGGCGGAAGTGTTTATGCAGGCCTAGGTATTTATGACACCATGCAATACATCAACCCAGATGTAGCTACTATTTGCACAGGAATGGCAGCCTCGATGGGAGCTGTCCTTTTATGCGCTGGGGCCGCCGGCAAACGAACAGCACTCAAGCATTCACGTGTAATGATTCACCAACCGATGGGTGGCGCACGCGGACAAGCTTCAGACATCGAAATCACCGCGCGTGAGATTCAAAAACTGAAGAAAGAATTGTACGACATTATCGCCGTTCACAGCGGGAAGACGTATGACGAAGTTTGGAAAGACTCGGATCGTGACTACTGGATGATTGCCGAAGAAGCAAAAGCCTACGGAATGATCGACGAAGTTCTTGAAAAGAAGAAATAGCATCAGGTTCGGAAGGTGAGTCTTTGAATTGACTTATCTTTGCATCCGAAACTCATGCGGCAAGTAATATTTAAAGCAGGAAAGACTGAGTTTTTCCTGCTTTTTTATTCTTAATGCCGACCTAAAAGTCCTCTATGGATCGAGAAATCAGTTGCTCATTTTGTGGCAGAAAAAAAAGCGAAGTAAACATCCTCATTGCCGGTATCACTGGACACATTTGCGATAGCTGTGTAGACCAAGCCAGAAACATTGTCAAGGAGGAAGTCGCAGACAAAATAAACTCTCAGGTTGAATTCAATCTTACCCTCCAAAAGCCGATGGACATCAAGCGGTTTTTAGACGAGTATGTGATTGGGCAAGATGATGCCAAAAAAGTATTATCAGTTGCGGTATACAACCACTATAAGCGCTTGGTTCAAGATCCGAGCATGGATACTGACGAAATTGAAATCGAGAAATCTAACATTGTCCTGGTAGGAGAAACTGGAACAGGAAAGACTCTTCTAGCACGTACAATCGCTAAGATGCTCAACGTCCCTTTCTGCATTGCCGACGCTACTATTTTGACTGAAGCTGGCTATGTGGGCGAAGATGTTGAGAGCGTGCTTTCACGACTTCTTCAAGCCGCCGACTACGATGTTCCTTCAGCTGAACGTGGAATTGTGTTTATCGATGAGATAGATAAAATTGCCCGCAAAAGCGACAACGCCTCGATCACCAGGGATGTTAGCGGGGAAGGTGTTCAGCAAGCACTACTCAAGCTTCTCGAAGGAAGTATAGTCAATGTACCACCACAAGGTGGAAGAAAGCACCCCGAACAGAAGCTTATCCAAGTAAACACAAGAAACATTCTCTTCGTTTGTGGTGGTGCCTTTGATGGAATCAACAGAATTATAGAGCGACGCATGCGTACCTCAACAATCGGATACGGCTCAGGTGAAGATATCGAGGCCGATGAGGATATGCTTAAATATGTTACTCCACTTGACCTGAAGTCTTTCGGATTGATCCCCGAGCTTATTGGTCGATTCCCTGTGCTTACTTACTTGACACCTCTTTCGAAAGAGACATTGCGAAGAATTCTAACTGAACCAAAAAATGCCTTGGTCAAGCAGTACATCAAACTCTTCGAAATGGATGATGTAAAGCTAAGTTTCGACAAAAAAGTCTTGGACTTCATTGTTGAACGGGCCGAAGAATACAAACTTGGCGCCCGAGGATTGCGTTCCATTTGTGAGGCCATAATGACAGATGCTATGTACGAATTGCCTTCACAAGAGGGAGTTCAGGATCTTAAAATAACCCTCTCATACGCCAAGGAGAAATTTGATAAAAGTAAAATTAGCAAGCTGAGAGTAGCCTAACTATGTGTACTTCTTGGGAGGTTGTTCATTAAATGTTGAAAACCTACACCTGTAAAAAGGGGCAAAAAGAGAAGTAAGTTAATACTTTAGTCTCGGCGATAAACGAATTTTTTCGACTTGATTTCTTTTGAACAGCTGCTGCTTCTTTTTGAAGCGGCAGCTTTCATTTAAGCCCAATCCTTAGTGAGTTTGACTACGACGAAGAAACCGGCGGAAACGCCTTTGATGAAGCAATTCAATGGCATCAAGGCCAAATACCCTGATGCTCTTCTGCTTTTTCGTGTTGGTGATTTCTACGAATTATTTGGAGAGGACGCTATTAAAGCTTCCAAAATTCTAGGGATTGTACTTACCAAACGGAAAAATGGCGCCGCAGCCTATATTGAGCTTGCCGGATTCCCCCACCATTCCCTCGACACATATCTTCCAAAACTTGTCCGCGCCGGAAATCGTGTCGCCATTTGCGATCAGCTTGAGGATCCAAAAACGACAAAAACAATTGTCAAGCGTGGTGTAACAGAGCTGGTTACTCCAGGGGTTTCATACAATGAGAAAGTCCTTGATACACGAAACAACAATTTCCTAGCATCGGTTACTTTTCACGGAAAACATGCTGGAGTTTCTTTTGTAGATGTTTCTACTGGCGAATTCCTGACCGCTGAAGGGACCATTGAATATGTCGACAAATTGATTCAAGGGTTCAAACCCAACGAAGTTCTTCATCAACGTCACGAAAACAAGAAATTCAGTGAGGCATTTGGCGATAAGTTCTACACTTATCAATTAGATGACTGGGTCTTCAACGAGGATTTCGGGCGAGAGAGCTTGCTAAAACATTTCCAAACCACTTCTCTCAAGGGCTTTGGCATCGACGAAATGTCCTTGGGGATCATTGCTGCTGGTGCTGTTTTACATTATCTCGGACAAACCAAGCACAACGATCTCGCGCACATCGGGAATATCTCGAGAATCATTGAGGATGAACACGTGTGGTTGGACAAATTCACCATCCGCAATCTAGAGCTAGTTTCTTCGAACCATGAAGATGCAACGACTTTGCATCATGTACTAGACCATAGCATCACTCCCATGGGTGCACGCCTGATGCAACGATGGATTGTTCTTCCGCTCAAAGATAAAACGCGCATTGAAAGTCGGCTAAACGTCGTAGAGCACCTGATGCAAAGCGCCGAACATTCCCAAACTTTATCTACTGAGATGAAGCAAATTGGTGATCTCGAACGCTTAATTGGTAAGGTTGCCATGGGTCGTATTAATCCCAAGGAACTGTCGCAACTCAAGCGAGCGTTAAACTGCATTGTGCCTATCCGGGATTTTTGCTTGAACTCAGCTAGCCCTGATTTACGCTTGCTTGGAGAACAACTGAACGCCTGCGATGTAGCAAGAGATCATATTGAGAAGACACTTAGTGATGATCCTCCTTTGCTCGTAGCCAAGGGAAATGTGATCAGGACAGGTATTCACGCCGAACTTGATGAATATAGAAGGCTCGCCTTTTCGGGTAAAGATTATCTGCTCGAAATTCAGCAAAGAGAAACAGAAGCTACAGGCATTTCCTCGCTTAAGATAGCCTACAACAATGTATTCGGATACTATCTCGAAGTACGGAACATTCACAAGGACAAGGTGCCTGATTCATGGATTCGTAAGCAAACTTTGACACAGGCGGAAAGATATATCACCGAAGAACTCAAAGAATACGAGTCAAAAATATTAAGCGCCGAAGAGAAAATTGGGGAAATAGAGGCGAATTTATTCCAGCAACTGGTAGCGAGTTTAATGGATCATGTTGCGGCCATTCAAGTCAATTCGCACGTAATTGCTCGTTTGGATTGTCTGCGCTCATTTGCGGAAATCGCATTGAAAAATGATTATACGCGCCCTAGCCTAAACGATGAAAAATCGCTTAACATCAAAGATGGAAGGCATCCTGTCATCGAAAAGAAACTGCCCGCCGCAGAGTCTTATGTGGCCAACGACATTTTCCTCGATTGCGACAACCAGCAAATTCTGATGATCACTGGGCCGAACATGAGTGGTAAATCGGCATTGCTTCGGCAGACAGCCTTGATTGTGCTTATGGCCCAAATGGGAAGTTTTGTACCAGCTAAATCGGCCGACATTGGAATCGTCGACAAAATATTTACACGAGTAGGGGCATCAGATAATATTTCGAGCGGCGAATCAACCTTCATGGTTGAAATGAACGAAACGGCCAGTATCTTGAACAATGTGTCTGACCGTAGTTTGATCCTCTTAGATGAGATCGGACGAGGAACAAGCACCTACGATGGCATTTCGATCGCATGGGCTATTGCTGAATACTTGCATCAACATCCGAAAGCACGAGCCAAGACTTTGTTCGCTACGCACTACCATGAGTTGAATGAAATGACTCGGACCATGCCGCGCATCAAGAACTTTAATGTGCTCGTTAAAGAAGTTGGTAAAAAGGTGATTTTTCTCCGCAAACTTACTCCAGGCGGTAGCAATCACAGCTTTGGAATTCACGTTGCTCGTATGGCCGGTATGCCCGCTCAAGTGATCAAAAGAGCCAACGAAGTGTTACTCCACTTAGAAAAAACACATGGCAGCGAAGAAGGCGCTAAAACAAAGTCACTCGAGCCGGACGACGATCTGCAATTGAGTTTCTTTCAATT
>JADFAK010000098.1 GCA_015665315.1 Flavobacteriales bacterium
GTGCGTGGGCATTTGATTGGACTTGTAGATAAAGCTGGCAACATTGAAATGCGCTACCACCAAGTCAATACCAAGGGAGAGTTGATGACTGGAAAATGTAAATCGCACCCCGAAATACTCGCCAATGGTAAAATCAGACTCCACGAAGAATGGCAATGGACTTCGGGCGATGCGTCAACGGGAAAGTCTGTACTGGAAGAGCTTTAGCGCACTTTTATAATTATAATATTCATGCACAAGGCAAATGAGGAAACGGAATGGTGAAAATTACATTCGGTCGTAAGATGGAACTTTGAGTATTCAAATTCGAACATTTTCCTCGGGCAGTTTGTGACCTTTTATCACCAATTCAATTTCGATATTCACAGTACTTCAGCTCACTAGCTGAAAATTCCTTAGCTTCATTGGCTTAAACCAAAGACTGTGAAAAACCGAACCCTCCTACTCTTTACGCTGCTCGTCGGCGCAATCCTAGTTTCTTCTTCGATCCATGCCCAATGTGATTTCAATGAAGTAGTTATTACGACCACTACAGGTAATTATTCCGAAGAGATGAGTTTCGATATATTGGACGACCAAGAGAATGTTCTTTTCAGCTTCCAAGGAAGCCAGAATGATCAAACCTATACCGACGACCTCTGCTTCGAAGATGGGTGCTACATAGTAAACACGTTTGATACATACGGAGACGGTTGGAATGGAGGGAATTTTCTGCTAGAATGGGGCGCCGAATCGCTTTTAATTGAATTAACTGATGGTTATGGTGCTGTCAACTACTTTGGCATTAACGCAGAAGATTGCATTCCTGAAATTTTGGGATGTACCGACAATGAAGCTTACAATTACGATCCGCTGGCAACTGTGGATGACGGCTCATGTATTCTAGTCGAAGCCCTGCTCGAACTTCAACTTTGGGATACCTTATGCTACGGCGGTCCGAAAGACAATAGGATCAACTTCGTACTGCAGAACAGAGGCGTCAACAATCCAAACGATGAATTTGACAGCCTGGAAGACTTGGTGGGCTCACTCGAAGAAACATTTACCCCAGCTTTCGATATAAACAGCGATATCGCAAAGACCCCGTATTCTCAATACAAGAATTTCTTTAACATCTATGCAGTCTACTGGCCAGAAGCGCCATCTGAAGATGAATGGTGGGGATTTGGTGTCATCAAAGACATGCGAGATGAAGTGTTTTTGCCTTGGGCCGATGAAGAAACTGGCTGGGCTACTTGGTTCTCCATTACGAAGTACGGCGGCGGTGGCGGTGCAGGCCTGGACCGCGATGCGCGAGTCGGAGACGGAAAGCTCTACGGAGCCGAATGGGAGACTTTGTTGCACGAGTTCGGACATACCATGCCTGGTCTGCCAGACGAATACACCGCAAGCGGAGAATGGTCTGGCGGGGAATGCTGGGAGTCTGGAAACACCACTGGATTTACCGAACGAGATGAAATTCCATGGAGAAATTGGATCGACCCTTCTACTCCACTTCCTACGCCTTACACCGGAGAATACGAAAACACAATCGGCGCTTTTGAAGGAGCGTTGACGAACTATTTTGGCTGTCACAGACCGACGGCAAAAGGTTGCTATATGGGAGCCGGCGGATTTGGTGAAGGATACGGCCAGGATCTTTGTTCGCCTTGTGCTCAACGAACAATATGCTTTCTCTACCAATACGTAAATGTGATTGAAAACCCCATGCCTGCAACGCCCAACTTGGATGTGACCGGCACGGAAACCATATCATTTTCGGCCGATGTTCTGGCTCCAACGCCGAACACTCAGAAGTACGAGTGGTTTTTGAATGGTAAACTTATCGCGAGCAATACTACTTCAGTCGACGTCACTTTTGGAAATTGTCCGGACTACGAGTTAAAGTTAGCGGTAAGCGATACTACCGAGCTTGTACGTTACGATGAGAAATTCGATGAATTTTATCCCAAGCCCTATCGCGAACATGTTTGGAACATCCAACAAACGGATGTCTCCTCCTACGATTTGAATGTGACTAGCGCTTTGACAAATGCCAATTGTACGGGCGAGGCCAATGGCGAAATCTTGCTCACTCCATCTATGGGGCTTCCTGGCTACACCTACTGGATGGACCAGCAGCAAGTGACCAATCCAGTGAGTGGATTGCACGCCGGATCCTATACGATCGATGTTGTGGACGACAACAACTGTGTGGTGAGTGAGACCGCAGTGATCGAGGCCGACGAATTACTCGAACTGCAAATCTGCTCGGTCTACGATGAAGGCAATGGCTGGGAAGTTGTGGCTTCATCAGACCATCCAAATAGTGAGGACATTCTCATCGAATG
This sequence comes from Flavobacteriales bacterium, assembly GCA_015665315.1. Lineage (GTDB taxonomy): Bacteria > Bacteroidota > Bacteroidia > Flavobacteriales_D > Sanyastnellaceae > JADFAK01. The sequence continues at coordinate 2,331 of JADFAK010000098.1, forward strand.
GTCGAACGGCGAGTCGGAATGGATGATCGATGGCGTGGCCGATGGGGATTACGAGGTGACCGCAACAATCGATGGGTGCAGTGTAAATGTGCCTTTCTCCCTCGAATTTGCTGGATCAGATCTAGTGGCGACCGCCGATTTTTACCCGTCGAATTCATTGGATGCCAATGGAAGCATCCACGTGAATCCCATAGGTGGAATGCCAAGTTACCACATCAAGTGGTACGACAAGCTTATGGCCGATCAAACCGATGGCAACCTCGAAAACATTACAGCAAGTGGCACTACCTGGGGGCACGAGCCAGAAATGGCTTTTGATGATGATTTGACAACCAAGTGGCTGCATGCGGTCAATAGTGATGCGTGGGTAGGATATGAATTCAATGCGCCGACTACAGTGGCTTTCTATACGATCACTTCAGGAGACGACGTGGAAGAGCGAGACCCGCTGAATTGGGTATTGGAGGGGTCTGACAATGGATCTGATTGGGATGCCGTCGACACTCGAACCAACGAAGACTTCCCGGAGCGCACTCAAAAACGCACTTTCCTTGTTGACGCACCTACGGCATACATGTACTACAGATTGTACGTCAATGAGAGTGCTGGAGAAGATCAAATTCAATTGCAAGAACTTGAGTTCATCGCAGTCGACGCAGAAGCGCCATTTGAATACAAAGCTGTGTTTGACGACGTGTTTACGCGAACAAATCTAGCACCTGGTGAATACCATTACGAAATTTCAGATGCATCAAGTGGCTGTTCTGAAGGCACTGTTTCGATTAACTTGTTTGAAGCATTTGACATGGACGGATTGGAAGTCATTCAGTTGGACGATTGCAGTGTGACAATTGTGGAGCCCAATGCCGACTATGATTACTATTGGTACGACGATGAAGAAGGTAGCACCCTTTTCGCAATCGGCGACACCTTTTCCCCTCCTTACGAGGGCAATTTCTATGTGGGAGCAGCTCCAGTAGGGACGTCCAATCTAAGTACCAACCGCAAGGGATTCGCTGTGACGCAACCGGAAATACCCGCGATAGACGAACAAGTCGAGGGCATTTTGTCGGTTGTTGATCCTCAGGCCGACGAGATTTACATCTGGTACACTGAGGACGATTGTGGTGCGACCAGCTTTCACATTGGTGATTCTTACGAGCCTGGCGATGAGCCTGCAACTTATTATGTGTCGGCACTAACCGACTTAGAATATCCCGACCCAATTGACCCCGCCTCCATTTCTGGTCTGCTCTTAAGAATGGATGCTGCCGACCTGAATGGCGATGGGTTCATCGATTCTCCAAGTCCTGTTACCGGTTCGCTCTACGACTGGTACTTCTCGACTGGCCAACAATGGGGTGAAGGAAGTTGGTTTGCCTTGAGAGGAAACGCCCAAAACGGTCTGGGCATCGCTGATTTCGCCACGATGTGGCTACAGAGTATGGCAGCGACTGAGTCGGGATTTCAATCTGTTTTAATGGCTTACAGAGAAAATGCGTTGAGTTGGGATCAAACGGCACCCATGGAAGCGCTGTCTGACAATATCCCAAGACATAGCGACGCTTCACAACTGTACAGCAATAATGCCCCTGCAACAACATTGAATGGCACCACCTACCTGAACGGAACCGAAGTCGACCCGCTGGGAACAGCCAACCCAATGGAGTTTTGTGTTTTGGGATCTGTTTTCACAGCTCAAGCCAACGAACAAATCTATTACACCGATATGCACTGGGAAGGACAAGTAGGAGAAATTTTATTCTATGAGGATGCTCTGACCGACGAACAGATGAAAGGTGTCTCTGAATTCCTTCGTCTCAAATGGATCACTACGGCCGATCTTGAGAGTCCACGTCAAATTGTTAACTGGGACGGCAACGGGATTTCGATTGACGAACTGCAAAACAAAGGGCAGTCTGACATCAACGTATACCCCAACCCCTTCTCGAATATCCTAATGGTAGAATCAGGAGGCGATATCATCGGGCAGGTCGAAATTTACAATGCTGTGGGAACATTAATCGAACGCGTTTCAGTCAATGCCCTTCAATATCAAATCGACCTCTCCGACTTAAGTTCGGGTAGTTATTTTGTGAAAGTCGGCGGGAAAGTGAAAGTTGTTGTGAAGCATTAGCGGCAAGGACGACTCTCCTCTGGTAAATGAACATAAGTGATTTAGTAAGGTGAAAATATGAATCTACATTGTGCAGATTGCAATACCGAAATTCCGTCAGACAACGTCAATATTTCGACCGATTTGGCCAAATGTGCCGAATGTGGTGCGATTCACAAGGCGAGTGATTTATCAATAGAGGTTGAAAATGAAGATCTAAACCCTCCAAGTGGTTCGAAAATTCTCTTTATCAAAGGATTGAATGGAAGTGTCGAGTATATCTTGCCAAAAAAAGGAATAACGGCCTCCACTATTCCTCAGCTTCTATTCGTCTCCGTGTGGCTCGGATTTATATTTTTTTGGACTTTTCAAGCTTCAAAATCAAGTAATACATTTGCGCTGTTCTCAATCCCATTCTGGATAGTCGGAATATCTATGATTGTCGGAATTATCAACTCAGCTTGGGAGGTCCAAATAATAAAGCTC
>JADFAK010000003.1 GCA_015665315.1 Flavobacteriales bacterium
ATATGGTAAAAATTGCTTCGAGCAGGTATATTCGCGGACGAGAATTGCCACCGCTCAATACGGACATCTTCTTGCGCACCAAGGGCGGACAATTCACCCTTTTTAAGGAAACCTAGGGGCATGCTACCTCTTTCCCACTCGTTTGAGCACACCCCATGTTTCCGAAAGATCCCTAGTTTTTCTTGCCGAGTAGGAGAATGTCATTGACAATCACCTCGGTTACGTACTTCGGTTTTCCTTCTTTGTCCTCGTATTTTCGGTGGGTGAGTTTTCCTTCGACGGCCACCTGGCTGCCTTTTTTTAGAAAGTTCTCCGCCAGTTTGGCTTGGCCTTCCCAGGCTACCACATTGTGCCAATGGGTATCTTCTACTTTCTCACCATTCTTATCCTTATAGCTCTCAGAGGTAGCGATAGGAAATGACGCTTTTTGCTTGCCGCTATCAAACGTTTTTACTTCAGGGTCTTTGCCCAAGTGGCCAATTAATAGCACACGATTTTTAATTGAATTCACGATGATTGATTTTATGAATGAATTGTTTTCGCCAACAAAAATGCGTGACACATCCAACCAAAGGCGTTGATTAAACGACTATAAACGTATATATGCGTTTAATCAACGGTTAGCTATACTTTGTCCCTAATGTGGGTGCGATAATTATGGCTATTTTGGACGCTCGAACAATATGAAAGATTTGAAATGAGTTATGTCAATGTCCATGAAGCAGGTTATTGGACATTGACAGAAAATTGAACCAGACCATGATCAGACTCCTCATCACTGGGTTGCTGTGTTTGCTATTCTTGCAAAACCAAGCCCAAAAAGAAGATAAAAATATCGCCCTCGGCATCAATGCTACGGGCTTTGTATCCAAGTTCATTTCTCCCAACGATAATTTCTCCATCATCGAACAAACACCACTGGGTTTTTGGGGCTACTTCGGCCATGTAAACGCCTTTCGTGTAGGGCTGGGGTTGAACTACCGCAATAATTCAACGTCTTCAACCACGTCTGATCAAACATTGACCGATAATGCGTTCAACATCTTATTGCGGATGGGAATTGAGCGGCGCATTCGGCTAGCTGATAGAACAAAATTGATTCTTGGTGCCGACGGCATTGGGAACTACTCAGAGTCAAAAATCGTGTCGGAAGGAAATTTTGATACAACGACAGTCTTTGATAAAGCAAGCAGCGGAGGTGTCGGGTTTATTGGTGGGCTCCAATTTAATTTCTCTGAAAGAATTGGAATACGAAGTGAAGCTGGCATAAACTTGATGTATACCGAGGGGATGACGGGAAGTGAATCCGAGAGTTTTCCGAGTATAAACACCAATTCCAGTGTAAGAGGAACATCGATAAATATGGACTTACTCAATGCCTTGGTATTGATCATTCAACTATAAAAAATTCTAGGCAAATGCCTATAAACCAATGAATAGGTGGAGGTTGTGAATTAAATTGTACCTTCATATTATAAAAATGTAACATGAACAAACTACTTTTTCCACTCAGTCTGCTAGCTGCCCTACTTGTTTATTCATGCACTAAGCCAGGAGAACCGGCTCAAGGTTCGTTGGTGCCAATACTTCCTGAAACGGAGTACAATTACAGAGATGTTGTTCCAGAGGAAATGTCGTTTATGGGACAAATCCCCTATACTGGAGAGAATATCGATGAGACCGTTACACTCGGTCGCGTTTTGTTCTACGACAAGAAAATTAGCTTTAACAACAAGACAGCATGTGCATCATGTCACCTGCAGTCCAATGGATTTGCCGATAAGTCGGCATTTAGCGAGGGCTTCCAATTTGTAGAAACTCCAAGAAATTCAATGACCATCGTAAATACTGCTTGGACTGGACCCTATTTTTGGGATCAACGGGCGGAAATTCTTGAGGACCAGGTGCTCATGCCTATCGAGAACCACATTGAAATGGGAATCGATGACGTAGAGAAATTGATCGTTAAAATTGAAGCCTTGGATTATTACAAGCCTCTTTTTGGCAAAGCTTATGGATCCGAGGAAATAACGGTAGAGCGGATTTCAATTGCCTTGGCCGATTTCATGCGGGCGATTGTTTCTTACCGCGCGAAGTTTGACGAGGGTCAAGACTCTAATTTTGCCAATTTCAACCCGTTGGAAATGGAAGGCAAGGAACTTTTTGAAGGAGAGATGCAATGCTCAAGTTGCCACAACGGTCCGCACTTTAGAGGCTGGGGATCGGCCAATATTGGTCTGGATATGGTCTATGCAGATCAAGGCCAAGGAGATTGGCAGCAAGGCATGGATGGTTGGTTTAAAATCCCATCCTTGCGAAACGTTGCTGTAACAGGACCATATATGCACGATGGTCGTTTTGCCACCTTGGACGATGTGCTGAATCATTATAGTACGGGGATCGAAGATCATCCAGAATTGGATTTCAGGTTAAGGAATAATTTTGGAAAGTGGGGTGACCCTGACGTTCCAGTAGAAGCCATCAAAATGAATATGACGAGTCATGAAAAGGATGCACTAAAAGCATTTTTAATGACCTTGACCGATCATGAATTGTTGAATGACGAGCGCTATTCCGATCCTTTTCAAATGGTTTCGAACTAATTAGTCCAACGTTATTGCGAGATTTGTCGTCTATAGTCTTAAACGACAAAACATGAAAACTTCTATCCTTTGCCTAAGCATCTTATTTGCGTCAACCATGGGCCTTGCCCAAGTTGAAATTCCGAATGGTAATTTCGAAGAGTGGGGTTTGTTCAATACCTGGAACTACTCACCAGCCGATTGGACTACGCCGAATATGCAATTGTTGGCCCCCGTGGAAATGGATTCGATGGCCTATGAAGGTGATTTTGCCATGCGCGTAACTCCCTTACTTGGTTTTGAAACATCATCGGCCACTGCTCACACTTCCTTTGTTGTCAATGAGTTACCGGAACAACTTTCATTCTGGGTAAAGGCATTCATCGAAGAAGGTGAGACCGATAGCGTTCGAGTTTCCCTGAGATACTTCGAGTCAGATGCGGCCCAATCCCCCTTGTATGGAATCACATGGATCGCCACGACTTCAATAGATGATTGGACTTTGGTAACACTCGATCTAGATACGGAAATCGTCGGTGCCACTACAGCTACGGTTGAGGTACAGTGCGGTTACAATGGCCCTTTAGGCGGTGGACCGTGGTCAACGTGGATTTCTGTGGATGCCATGGCTGTGGGTGAGTCAACAGGCATTGCCGATGAGAACTTGTGCTTGCAACCTAGTGATCTGAGCATCATGGGGAATATTATTACCGCGAAGGGCTGTGGTTTTACCTCGAATAAGACCCTCATCGAATTGTATGATTTGAGTGGAAAACTTCTCGTGAGAAAAGAGGGGAATTCCATGAAACTTGATCAATTTGCCGAAGGCTTGTACATCGCTAGAGCATATAGTGATGGAGTGCCGGTGACGACTAGAAAATTTGTCTTGCGATAGGATACACATCCTCCAAGTCAAGAATATCAATGAAGTATGACTAGAGGATTTTGGATTTTTCTTTTTTTAGGTTTAGCGACAAGCGCAAATGGCCAAGAGCGTTCAACCTACTACGGGATCAATGCGTCGCAGTTTGTCAATACCTTCATTTCACCGAATAATATCACAACTGCTGGTCAGCTAAATAGCTTCGGGTTTCATTTCTATTTCGTGGAAGGAAATCGCGCGACGCGCATTGAAATTGGCGCGTCAAATTTGGATGAATTGGGCGGTTTTTCGGAGGGAAACGAATTCGCAGTTATGATTGATTCTCGATTCGGCTATGGCCGAGAGCGAAGAATTGATCTCTCCGAACGACTTTTATTTGCGTGGGGAGCGGGGTTCAGGGTTGGTCATAGGCGACAATCGAATGATGACTTTGAATACGTACTCTCCAATGGTGGAAATATTTTTACGGGGATCCAATACAATATTACCGATCATCTCTACATACGTTCGGAAGCTGGAATTGTGGGTGTAATAGAATTGAAGGGAGATGAATTTGAGAGCAATAGTGGTTTTCCATATCCGGAAATTGATGGATTTGCAACGGGTGCGGGCATGGATCTTTTGAACGCACTTATTATCATTGTTAAATTCTGATGGGCAATTCAAGCTACTGGGAATCGCCCATGGGTTGGGTGAAAATTACAGACAATGGTGAGGCCATACAAGAAATTGCATTTGCGGAATCGCGAATAAATAATAATCCCCTAACGAGCCTAGCCCTTCAAACCGTCGATGAATTGAGTGCTTATCTTTCTGGCGAACTGAAAGAGTTTTCTTTGAAGTTGGAGCCAGAGGGTACGGCGTTTCAGAAAAAAGTGTGGAATGAGCTAATGAGGATTCCGTTTGGAGAGACTACTAGCTATGGTGCACTTGCGAGTTTGCTCGGGGACCCTAACTTATCAAGAGCAGTGGGTATGGCCAACGGAAAGAATCCAATCGCCATTGTCATTCCGTGTCATAGAGTGATTGGGTCGGATGGGTCATTGACAGGCTATGCGGGAGGCTTGGATCGGAAAAAGGCTTTGCTCCAATTGGAAGGTATGGCGTTGCAAATGGATTTATTCTAGTCAGAATCGGTTATATTGACCCCATGGAAAGGAAAAAAGTAACGGGAATAGGTGGTATCTTTTTTAAGTGTGACAATCCTGC
>JADFAK010000171.1 GCA_015665315.1 Flavobacteriales bacterium
TTTTTTTATAAGAAATAAAACATCCGGTTTAGTCTGCAAACAATCGAAAAGACAAGCGGTGATACTTGGTCATTCCATATTTAAGGAGTGCAGCACGGTGCTTCGTTGTTGGGTATCCTTTGTTCGCCGCCCAATCAAACTGCGGGTATTCTAGGTCCAATTTTGCCATGATTTCATCTCGATGTGTTTTTGCCAACACAGAAGCGGCGGCAATTGACTGGAAGCGGCCGTCGCCCTTGATCATGCAATCGTAAGGAATGTCTTTGTATGGATTGAATCGATTTCCGTCTATTAACAAGGCTTCTGGCTGTATAGCCAGTTGGTCAATTGCGCGGTGCATAGCTAGGAAGGAAGCATTGAGAATATTGATCTCGTCGATCTCTGCATTCCACACGACTCCAACTCCCCAGGCCAATGCCTTGGATTCGATAATTGGTCGGAGAATATTTCTTTTCCCTTCCGAGATTTTCTTCGAATCGTTTAAATCCTTGTGGGCAAATCGTTTGGGCAGAATAACGGCTGCCGCAACCACAGGACCGGCCAAGCATCCTCTTCCTGCTTCATCGCAGCCTGCCTCTACTCGATTTCTTATATGGTAGGGAAGCAACATAGGGCTTGTTATTTACTTTCAGCCTCCATCATTTTGGAAAAACTTGACCAGAGTAGTTCTCCAGACTTTTCCCAAGAAAACAACTTCAGCCTTTCTTTGCCATTCTCTATAAGACGAGCACGGAGGGCGCTATCTTCAGAGACATGTTTCATGGCCCAAGCAATGGCATCCACTGAGAAGGGATCGACAAGAATCGCCCCAGAACCTGCCACTTCGGGCATAGATGTAATGTTCGAAGTAACGACCGGTACTTCACATTGAAAGCCTTCGAGAATTGGGATACCAAATCCCTCAAAATAGGGAACATAGGTAAGCGCACAAGCTGCGGCCAAGGTAGGTACCAATTTCTCACTAGACAGATGTCCGGTAAACACCACATCCTCTTTAAACTCAAGAGCATCGAATGCCTTGGCCATGTCTTCGTCCCACCACAGCTTTTCCCCAACGATAACCAACTTCGTGGCTGTATCCGACTCTTTCCGAAACTTGTTGAATGCTAAAAAAAGGCGTTGGATATTCTTCCTAGGATGAAGCATTCCAATAAAAACAAAGTAGGGAAGTCCGCCCGTAATTTCTTGTCGGACATTTTGAGCTTCTTGTGCCGATATGGGTTTGAAACAAGCGTTGACCCCGTTGTACACGACATCAATTTTATCGCTATCCACTCCATACTGTTTGATGATATCTTGTTTGCTGAACTCCGAGACCGTTGCGATTCGACTCGCCTTGTGGCAAAACTTAGGGAAGAACTTGCGGTAGTACTTGGAATGGGAAGCGGCTAGATCTTTTGGGTAGTGTTCGAAATTCAAATCGTGAACCACGGTGAGGATGGGAACATCCAAATTCAATGGAAGCATACCTTCGGGCGAGATAAAGGCATCGAGCTTCAATTTCTTAGCCTTTCTTTTCACCATGAAATCCATCCAAATTCGAAAAAGAATCGGATGACGTGCTTTAGGTCGAAGTACGACTGGGTGTACATTGGACGCGAAAATGAATTGTTCAGGTGCTGGGCGATCGAAGAAAAAGAAAAATTCGTGTTCTGGATGCTTTTCTACGATCCACTTCAGAGTTTGGCAGGCAAACCAACCGATTCCGGTGAGCTTACCTTCTAGTAATAGCCGTGTATTTACCCCAATTCTCACTTAACGATCAAAAGCGCGAATTTAGAAGATTCCAACCGCGATAAAAAACCTAAGCCAAAGGTAAATGCATTGGGGGTGGATATTGGTCACCAAGCGCCGAGAAAGAACTATCTTGCGCATCAGTTTCTGTAGGGATGAAACAAAAGTTTATCTCCAACCTCATATTGCTGCTTGCGCTGAATCTACTGATCAAACCGGTGTATATCCTGGGGATTGATGCAGAAGTTCAGAACCGTGTAGGACCCCAAATCTATGGTTCTTACGCCGCCTTGATAAGTCTGTCCTTTTTATTGAACATTCTACTTGATCTGGGCATCCAGAACTACAACACCCGAAATATTTCGCGGTACACCCATTTGCTTGCAAAGCACTTCCCAAGAATAATTGTATTGCGATTCATGATGGTCTTCTTGTATATGGCGGTGCTGTTGGGGGCAGGCTATCTAATGGGATACAGAGACGTACAAATCAAACACTTGGCTCTGCTGGGGCTCAATCAGGCTTTGGCGGCCTTTATCCTCTTCTTTCGATCGAATTTATCGGGCTTGCATTTATTCAAGCAAGACAGTCTGGTCTCCGTACTAGACAGGGCATTGCTCATCATCATGATGGGTGCCTTGTTGTGGGGTGGATTCACGTCGAGTGCGTTTGACATTACCTGGTTCATCTGGGGACAAACGATTGCCTACAGTGCCGCTTTTTTAGTCAGTTTATACCTAGTGCTCAGACAATCGGGGAAGTTCAACCCAATTTACGACAAGGCTTTTAACGCCATGATTTTGAAGAATAGTATGCCTTACGCGCTGCTGTTTTTTGTCATGAGCATCTATTATAGGAGCGACAGCATTATGCTTGAACGCTTGTTGGGTGATGGGGACTACTATGCAGGAGTATATGCCATGGGGTTTCGTCTATTCGAGGCGGCCAACATGATTGCTTACCTGTTTGCCATATTGTTGCTACCCATATTTGCGCGATTGCTGCGCGAGAAGAAGAGTGTTGAATCGGTCGCGAAATTGGCCTTTAAAATCCTTTTTAGCGGATCAATGATCTTGGCGTTCACGTGTTACTTTTTTGATACCACCATTTTGGAATTGCGTTATTCGACTGAGATCGAAGTTGCGGCTCCGATATTTGGGATTCTCATGTTCAGCTTTGTCTTTTTTGCCATCTCCTATGTTTTCGGAACCTTGATGACCGCGGCAGGACAGCTCCGTCAGCTCAACATAATAGCCGTCGCAGGCATGGTCCTCAACGTGGGTCTAAATTTACTTCTCATCTGGGAATGGAAGGCATTCGGATGTGCAATAGCGAGTTTTAGCGCCCATGCGCTAGTGGCCGTGGTTCAAGTGTATTTATCGGTCAAATTCTTCAAGTTTAAAAAAGATCCACGCTTGTTGATTCAAATCGGGCTCTTTGTGCTTGGGTTAATAACTTTGGCCTGGCTGAGCACAATAATCGAAGCAAACGAGATGTTAAAAGTGGGTGTATTTATGTTTGGGGGACTCGTGCTCTCGCTGGTCACAGGGCTCTTCCAAATTGGGGGAATAATCGAGTTGGTTCGATCGCGCGAGTAAAGGTTAAAGAGCCCTAGCATGAATGCTGCCGAAATAGTTACTTTTGCCAAAATTTTCAAGTATGTCTAACTCTCCCAATTCCGAGAAATCGGAAAATAAATTAGAATCCACCAACCTGCTCGTCTTCTTTTTTCGTTGGAAATGGATGATTATCGGCGTTTGTTTGGTGGCCGCTGTTGCCTCAGCAATTGCGTCTTTGCTCATCGAGGAAAAATACCGTTCTACCGTGGTGATGTTTGCGACTCAGCAGCACTCCATTGGAGAACAATTTCTGGAGGACATTAAACGAAAAGACTTGTTGGAGTATGGAGAAAAAGATGATGCCGAGCGACTCCTTCAGCTCTTGAATTCTGAGCACATCCGCAAAGTAATTATTGATCGATTCGATTTATGGACCGACTATGACATCGACTCCACCGAAAAAGGATCACATGCTCTCATTGCACTTGAATATGAAAGCAACGTAACAGCTAAGATGACTCGATTTGGATCGGTCCAGGTGGATGTAATGGATAAGGACGCGGTGACCGCTAAAAACATTGCGAATACCATTGCCGATCTTGCCGACACATTGAGCAATGAATTGAGAAGTGGACGAGCTCAGTTGGCCTTTGGTTATGCCAAGACTTCTTATGAAAATTTGCAAGCTGAAATTGTCATGTTGGAGGATTCCATGGAGGCCCTGCGTCGCTTAGGAGTTTACGACTACATTACTCAAATTGAAGGACTAAATGAGCAATACGCCACAGCGATCAACGAAGGCCGCAACTCTCAGGCAGCATCCTTGAATGAGAAAATGATCGAATTGAGTCAGTACGGAAGTATATACACCAAGCTTGAAACACTCATCGAATCGGCCTACGAGAGAGAGGCTGTTTTAAAAAGGAGATATGACTTGATGTATATCGACGTTACTTCGAACTTGCCTTCTAAATTTGTCGTGGATTCGGCTGCTGTTTCTGATAAAAAAGCATACCCTGTTCGTTGGCTGATTGTGGCCATGTCTGTCGCAGCTGCATTTGTCTTTATCGTGTTCGTCCTCCTTACATGGGACAGCTTCCATCGTCTCCGTTTAGGTGGAAAGATCTAGAATTTGGAGTTGACTCAAAAAATACGATGGACTTTTGGATTGGGGTGTCTCTTCATCCTTCTGAACGCTATTG
>JADFAK010000147.1 GCA_015665315.1 Flavobacteriales bacterium
CATAGGAGAATTCGTTTTTCGGAATGGCACTAGCATAATGCTCCATAAAGGTACCATTTTCCTTTTTTTCTTTGACTTTTTTTCCTTCTCGGTACAATATATTGAGCTCCACGCGGCCATCGGAATGAAAAGTAAGCCAGGATCCTTCTTGCAATCCATTGACATATTTTCCTTCGGATAATTTTGTCCCATTGGGGTGATAATGAAGCACAAGACCATCGTAATCACCGTTTTTATAGGTCCCCTTGGCTTTCACTTGCTGATCGGCATACAGTTCCTTCCACGGACCATTGAGCACGCCGTTGACATATATTTCCTCCTTGCACACCTTGCCCGTTTGGTAGAAAGTCTGGTGCAATCCGTTCTCAATATCTTTGCTGAATTCTTGAATGTATTGCAGTGCGCCCGCTTCGTCGTAGAATTTCCATTGCCCCTCTTTCAGCTGATTCACATAAGCACCCTCCGACATTTTTCGTCCGTTCAAATGATAGTTAATCGCTTGCACATTGCTGGGTGAAGTGCCAAAAGTATGGGTCGACATAAGCGCTCCAGCCTTTTCTTGGTAGTAGTAATAAAGTGTGCTCTCAGCCTTTGGTTTCCCGCCTTGGAATTCACCGGAATAATAAATCCGACCATCTTGATAGGTGCGGTAGTGCAGTCCGTCGGGCTTGGGTTGGTCCTTGTTATTCAAGTAAAAATCAACGTTTTCCTCTCCTTGGGGAGGCCAGGGGTGTTGGGAATAAACTGGATTAGCGACAAGCGCAAATAGAGCTATGAAGAAAAATAAGAAGGTTGGTTTCATGCGGAATTAAAAGTATAAAATGACAGAATGATAACGGCACTAAGAAGTTAATATTTACCAACGATTTGCATTCAACAACAATTGGATGGTGGTGAGCCCATTCAAATATTCGTTGAAACACACGTCAATAGGCAAAAGCGATGCCATAAAATATTTGGGGGAAGCTAAGGGGGTGTTATTCTAATGTTGATGATTTCCTGGTGGGTGTCACGTGAGAACAGATTTGCTTTCGTACTTTTGCGCTCCCAAGAATGTACATAACCATCAAAAGAAATATACGATGAAAGTTACTGTTGTCGGCGCAGGAAATGTAGGAGCAACCTGTGCGAATGTCCTAGCCACTCGCGAAGTGGTCAATGAAGTTGTACTACTCGATATCAAAGAGGGATTTGCTGAAGGCAAGGCTCTTGATATTTGGGAGACTGCTCCAATCAACCTCTATGATACACGAACTGTAGGTTCTACCAATGATTACTCGAAGACAGCCGATTCGGAGGTTGTAGTAATCACATCGGGATTGCCAAGAAAGCCAGGCATGAGTCGTGACGACTTGATCGCTACGAATGCTGGCATCGTGAAAATTGTAACTGAGAACGTATTGAAGTTTTCGCCAAATGCCATTTTGGTGATTGTTTCGAATCCGCTTGACGTTATGACTTACTGCGCGTATTTGAACGCCAAAGTTGATTCGAGCAAAGTATTCGGAATGGCGGGAGTTCTTGACACGGCGCGTTACCGAGCTTTCCTTGCTGAGGAATTGAATGTTTCACCAAAAGATATCCAAGCGGTATTGATGGGCGGACATGGAGATACGATGGTTCCACTTCCACGATATACGACTGTAGGTGGTATTCCAGTAACTGAGTTGATTGATTCGGCTAAGTTGGATGCTATTGTTGAGCGTACGAAGAAAGGTGGAGGCGAGATCGTTAACCTTCTTGGTACATCGGCATGGTATGCTCCTGGAGCTGCTGCTGCGCAAATGGTTGAGGCCATTGTAAAAGATCAGAAGCGTATTTTCCCAGTTTGTGCTTGGTTACAAGGGGAATATGGTTTGAAAGATATCTATCTCGGAGTACCGGTTGTACTTGGTAAAAACGGTATCGAGAAAATTATCGAATTGAAACTGAACGACGGGGAGAAAGCTCTTCTCAACGAATCGGCAGGTCACGTGCGCGACGTAATGGGCGTATTGGACACAATGACTGCCAACGCGTAATCGTTCACACCTTATTCAAAAGCCACGTTGATTCAGTTCAACGTGGCTTTTTTGTTTTGGGGTGAATCGGATGGCCCAAAGGGGGGGGTAAAGACAAGGAATATTCGAGCAGGATTGAAACGGATATTAGTCTACATTTGGTTCGGATGATCCACTAAAAAATAAAAAGCATGAAGAATAAGGTCCTATTGGTATTGTGTGTGCTGCTTGGGTTGATGATGGTCAATTCGGGATTGAACAAACTATTCGCTTATATGCCCGAACCGGAATTCTTGCCTGAGGTAAAGTTGTTGGTCGATGCGTTTAACGCTTCGGGCTGGATGATGCCCTTGATCGCTGTAGTTGAGATTGTAGGAGGCATTTTATTGGTTCCAACCAAGACGAGAGCTTTGGGAGCTATTGTCCTCTTTCCCGTCGTCGTTGGAATATTTTTCTTTCACCTGGTTCAAGACCCTTCAACGATTGCGATTGCCATCGTGGTTTTAGGCATCAATGTATGGGCGATAGTGGATAATAAGGAGAAGTATATGCCTATGATTCAGGGATAGTAACTTGAGTCAATTGTAGCTTCACATTTTATAGTTTCTGGAGTATACAGGAAAGCTGGTATCGATTGCTTTCAAAAATTGTGCGTGTGCTTAAATAGACATGACAGGAGGAGCGAGCACCGACTCAATTTTCTTGATGACGTCCTCATTCCATAACATGCGATAGTGTCCCGTTTTCTCGAGTTCAACTAGTTGAGCATCTTCGAGTGCTTTCTGGATGATTTGGGAATTGGCAAATGGAATGACTTTGTCATATCGATCGTGAATCAAAGTAAGTCGGTTGTAATCGATGTCCTTGCCTTTGGAGTCGACGGTGAAGGATTCCAAATCCTGTCCGAGCAATTGGGAGGCATGGTCTTTCAATCGCTGGACGATATTGTTGTTCAGTCCAACCAAGGTTCCAAAATCGTCGAATATCGCGACCATATCATTGGGACTAGTTAGAAAGATGAGTTGATCGATATTTCTTTTTTCTTCGCTTAGCGCAAATGTTGTTACTGCCGACCCGAAAGAATGGGATACAACGGAAAAAGCTTCTTGGGGATCGATATAATTGATAAGGGATTGCAAGGCCGATGTGCACTCCAGGAGATTTGTGTGGGTCCCCGTATGCTTTCCGTGCGCGGGTAAATCCAAACTGATCACTCGGTATCCGGCTTTTACGAGTTGCGAGTTGATGCCGTGCAGACTTCCAGCATTTGATTCCCAGCCATGTACAAGAAAGATCACAGGTCCGTTTGGCGAACCAGTTTCGTAGGCAAGCACTTGGCTGTATTTATTGTGAACTTTAAAAGCCTTGGCATGGGTGTAAAAGTCCTCCTCCTTGGGTTTGATTGGCAGCTTGTTGACTTTTTCAAAAAATTTGAATGCTACTTTAGTTGCTTTTGTGGGTGAAAGGGTGCTAAGTACTTTGAAATAGACACGTAGTGTGATTAGATATAGTTTCATAATTGATGTAATTATACCAATTGGTATATTATTGGATAAAAAAATATTAGCGAGAATAGGTGTTATCAATTTCGTGGTCAATGAAGTCGGTCATATCAATAAGGTGGGCTTGGTCTTTTAACATAACCGACGTGAAAACGGCGCCTTGAATTTGTGATACAAAGCGAGCGGCAAGCCGGGTTGAGTCGAGGTCTGATTTGAATTCGCCTGTTTGCATTCCGAGGTCAAAAATATTCTTGATGTTGTCTTGTAGTTTTCTGAGTTTGTTTAATACATGAGCGTGTAGCACAGGCATAGAGTTGTTTGAGTCGACGCCAACATTTAAAAGCGGGCAACCGCCAAAATCCATAATGTAGTCGTAGTACCCTCGATAGAAGTCGGTGATCGTCTTCAGTTTGGCCGTGGCAGTATTTTGTTCCTTCACACGTTCAGAAAGCCGCCAAATAATACGACGTACACTGAAATTAAATACTTCGAGAGCCAAATGCTCTTTGTTTTCAAAGTTACCATATATCGCGCCTTTTGTGAGCCCGGTTGCCTTGGTGATGTCCGACATCGACGTACCAGCATAGCCCCGTTTATTGAAAACAGGTGCGACTGTTTCAATGATGAATTGGGATGTTATTTCGGCTTTGGTGAGCATGAGATGCAAAGGTATGGATAAAATACCGATCGGTATAATTATTCTGGTTTATTGAGTATTGGTAGTAGTGTTAGCTCGCTATGCGTGTCAATTATATGATGGATAAACTATCCACTTGAATGGTGTTTGCGAAACAATAGATAGCTATACCTGGCAGCTCAACGGAGAAAATTTGGGAGAAGGTGAAGAAGCCATTTCGCTAGAAATAACAACCGACGGCTTGTATGTATTGATGCTTGAAGTAGAGGATGAGTTTTGCGGATTTAGCCGACAGTATTTTGACACAATAGAAGTGTTTTT
>JADFAK010000079.1 GCA_015665315.1 Flavobacteriales bacterium
AAAAAAAACACTCAAAGCGCACTACCTGGCTTGGATTCTTTCACAACAATATTCAGCATTGGAGCCACCTGGTTGATGGTTAATTTTGTACATGAAAACTGGCTCTATTGGATTGTTATTGACCTTGCGTCTATCTATCTCTATATGAAACGCGGCATGTACCTCGGGGCACTCTTATTTATCATTTACTCGGCCATGGCCATAGATGGTTTCTTTTCACTTGGTCTTTTCACATGGTAACGATTTTGATCACCGGACCGGAATGCAGTGGTAAAACAACACTTGCTCATTCATTGACACAACGACTAGATGGCTTGATGGTAATCGAAGCCGCTCGTGAATACCTAGAAGAAAAGGGGACCTATAAAGAAGCGGATCTCTTGAAAATTGCCAAGCTGCAGAAAGATTCTGAGGTCAAAGCGCGAAGTACAGATCCTGACTTTCTATTGGTCGACACAGGCATGTTGGTCCTGTCAATTTGGTCGAAAGAGAAGTATGCACGTGTTGATCCATGGATAGAATCACAGCTCTCGGGAACTGAATACGACGTCGTACTCCTGTGCCGACCGGATCTTCCGTGGGAGTATGATCCTCAGCGAGAAAACCCGACGGATCGTGAACGACTACTTGATATGTACATCGAAAAGCTTGGTTCTTTGGAAAGGAGTTACAAGATCATAGAAGGGACTGGCTCCGAGCGATTGGAAATGGCCATAGACTATTTAAAACAAAAAGGCCACATCACTTAGTAGCGATGCGGCCTTCAAAATAATTTTCTAAAATCTTACTTGATCACAAAACGTACTGGAATTGTGTAGCGTACCGTTACCGGCTTTCCACGTTGTTCTCCAGGTGTATGTTTTGGAAGATTCTCTACAGCTTTTTTAGCTTCTTTGTCCAGGCTTGAATGTACACCACGTACAACCTCTACATTCTGAATTTCGCCTTTACCATTGATTTCATAGTATACGAAAACCGTACCTGAGATTCCTGCATCTTGTGCAATAGAAGGATATTTCACCGAAGATTGAACATTGGTAATTACCTTCGTTTCAGTACATGACTTCAACTCCTCACCTCGCAAACCCTCGCATCCAGGATAGGCAGGCATCTTTTCTACGATTGAGAAGATCTCTTCTTCTGCAATCTCCTCTTCGAAATCTTCAATAATTTCGATCTCGGTGTCCTCGTCGATATCCAAATCCAACTCAAGTTCTACTTCAATCTCTTCTTCATCTTCAACGATTTCAATGATCGTAGTTTGAACTGGTGGTGGTGGTGGCGGTGGTGGCTTGAGCAGGTTAACCGGGATTATTTCATCCTCTATTACTTCCATTTGTCCAGTCTGGACAACGACATCTTGAATATTGAAGGATGTCCAAGCAAAAGAACACAACATAATAGAGAGTACCGACATGAATCCGACTAGGAGCCAAACGGTGCGTTTGTTCTCGAGATTAGCACTTTCTGTTTTTCGACCTTTCATATCTACAAATTAAACACTTAAAATTAGAAAGAATACTGTTACGCATGAGTAACATTGCCATAAATTATTCGAAAAATCACGATTCCGGTGAAAGCTCCAATAATATTTGCCATCAAATCGACAATATCCGTTGTTCTTTGAACAAAAACCATGCCTTGAATTCCCTCCAAAACAGCTCCATACATTGTAGCTATCAAGATTGCCACCAATGTCGCCCTTCTTCTTAGACCATAGGATCTATTCTGTCGGTTGAATCCGACTAAGAGAATCACTACAAAAATCGCGAAGAGCGTTGCATGCGCCACCTTATCAATTCCTATGACGCCCCACAGATCCATAGAAGGAACATCAGAACCTGGAATGGAATACAATAATAGGATCAATATTCCCCAAGCGAATGATGGCAAAAGGAATCGAACCATTTTTAAATTCTTATCCTACTAACTCCTTGTATTCATCTGCCGAAAGGAGAGAACCCAAGTTATTAAGGTCGACTTTCACTTTGATCATCCAACCTTTGCCGTAAGCATCTTCGTTAACGACTGCAGGATTTTCCTCGAGTCCTGGATTAACTTCGACAACCGTTCCAGCCATTGGCATGAACAAGTCAGAAACTGTCTTAACAGCCTCAACTGTGCCAAAAACTTCTTCTCCGTCCAGCTCTTCGCCTTCAGTTTCAATCTCCACATAAACGATGTCACCCAACTCCTTTTGAGCAAAATCTGTAATTCCAATTGTGGCAATGTCGCCATCAAGTTTTACCCATTCGTGATCGCGGGTATATTTCAAGTCTGCAGGTATATTCATTTCCTATTGTGTTTTGGTCAAAAATAGAATATTTGTTTATTGGTACAAACCTTCTATTGAGTCAAGGTAAATCTAAGTGCTAGTCCCGCGTTGATGTTAGAAGTTGGGAAGGATGTCGAGATCTTTGGCTTGGTAATTTGTTGGTCGTAGAACAAGTTGATCGTAAGTGCTTGACTCACCACAAGTCCTACTGTACCCTTAATCGATAGAAGTTTCTGACCAGCGGTTACCTGATTCTGATCCTCTTCCATCTTACGAATTAAGGTCAGGTTATCACGCAATGTAAAATCTACTCTGACGTCTAGATCTGTATTATCAAGAAGCTTGATCGGCAATTTGCTTCCCTTCTTTCTTGCGAATGGATTGGGGATATCGGTAAACTTATAACCGATTCCCATTACGAGTGAATTACTCTTGGTCTCGGTAATTTGGAAGTTGGTCATGGCCAGCGACACTGTTCTGTCCTTCTTCCACTCCACTTTGATCTGAGGATCATTCTTTCCCTTCGTCTTGATCGTCATATCAAATCCAATGAGAGGAGCAAGTTGCTCAGAAACAGTCACCGTATTCAATTGTTTCTCTGGAATATAATTCGGGAATGGAGACTGATCAAATGACTCAGGGACACCGTCATTGTTATTATCTACGAAGTTTAGATTTGTAATGTATTGCGTCGCCAAAGTACTTCGATAGGTATGATTGATCGAGAATTGTTTGAAATACTTCTTGAATTTCTTCGACTTCGTAAGTCCGTCATAGGTCACTCTCCAGTTTGGCTGAACCTTTGTCTTAAAAGCGTTCAAGCTTACTGAATTTGCGTCTTGACCAGTATAGGCAGCGATAAATGCTGGAATAACTACATCTTGCGATGTTGGGCCCCAACCTTCGTAGAAGCCATTATCTTCTGGCGTATCCAGATTGTAGTTTTCGCTATTCAAACGATCCGAGATAATCAATCGATTGGCTTTAAAGGTTCTGAAAACATCAGAATCATAATCGGCACCATCCTTAGAAAAAGCTGTTGGCCACGTAATGATCGTCGCAGAAAAATTACCCGTTTCAACAGGAGAATCAAACACGTAATCCTCAATCTCGTCATCGTACCGAAAGAAACTGGTATAATTTCTCGCGGTTTGTTTGTTGGCGGTCAACTCGATTTTAAAATACTTGAACGGCTCAATATTGGCCCGAATATTCCAAGTCTCATTAAAAGTCTCCGAGTACTGTTGATTCTGATTTGGATTAGACAGCATGTAACCATTCGTGGCAGCATTGTACGCAAAAGTCTCATTTCGAGCAACTGCATTTCCATAGAGGTCGGTATCCTGATGTCCAAGAACAAATGGCCAACCTGGACCTTCGAACTTGTCATCCATTCCCAGAATATTGGTGGTACGGCCGTAGCCAGGAAGCATCAATCCTTCATTTCTGCTGTACGATCCAGATACATTACGGACCGACATCAGCAATCGCAGAGCGGCATCGAGTGGATTAAATGAAATCTTATCTTTTTTATTGTCGTCCTCTTCTATCGCATTTCCAAATCCATCCACCTTGTCTTTGTCGATTTCCTCATCCTTCTTACCCTTCTTCTTTTTTGAATTGCCGCTATTGATATCCTTCAGGTAATCCACCTTGTTATATAGGTTCAAGAAGTTGGCCTGAAGGTTGGCTTGAAGATTTCTCGAATTCTGAATAGTATGACCCAACGAATCTTGTGCAAATGGGGCTCTATCCCATCTATACGTTCCCGCATACCGCGTATCACCGCTTACAAAATCGAGAATAGGAATTTTATCGAATGGTAGCTTATAGTTCAGATTGACGGCATGATTGTAATTCGTCGTTTCACCAAACTTCTGGATATTCATCATGACCGTATCCTTGTACGCCTGATGGTAGTCCTGATCTTCTCTATCAATGAGACCTTGAGGCTCACCGATCAAAGCGATATTATTGGCATTCAAATCAAACTTCAGAGCTTTGGTAATGTCATACTTAAAGTTGTACGTACGTGTCCAATTCCAGGTCTTCATATTTTGGGTCTGAATGAGCACATCTGACTCAATCCCAAACAATTCGGCCGTATTGTTTCTGATTCGGCTAATCT
>JADFAK010000178.1 GCA_015665315.1 Flavobacteriales bacterium
CGTTTTGATGATGTTGTAAACGAGGAATGTAATTGCAGTGGCTAATGCAGCTCCATTGATTCCCATGTCCATCCAGCGCTCGCTAATAAAAAAGTAGTTGGTCACTATGGTGAGGACAACCAGCGCTCCGTTTATGACCAGGTTGGATCTAAAATATTTCGAGAAGATAATAATCGCACCGTTCACACCTGATCCCAGTTGAAATAACTTGGACAACCCAATAAGCAGAACGACCCACTTGCAGCCGCGAAACTTCTCGGGGAGGACGAGTAAAATCTGATCAATATTCATCCACACCAATGCGAAAATGAGTCCGCCTAAAAGCAACTGAGTAATGCTCGATTTGACGTAAATATCCTTAAGGTCTGCCCAGTCTTCGGCATGAATTGCTTTCGACACAAGTGGATTGGCGATGACTGATATGCTCTTTTGTGGAATCATTGCTACCGACCCCATGTAGAATGCGATGGTGTAAAAAGCAATTTCATTCAGCCCCGAGGCTCCAAGAATCCATCCCAGCATAATGATGTCTAGATTGGCGACAACAATGGCAGCCCCTCGATCGAGGATGGAATACACTCCGTAATTTATAAGTTCGAGCTTCGGGAGTAGGTTAAATTTGAAGTTGAATTGTAAACCGTTGGCAAATGAATGAGCCAACAATACCACGAACTGAGTGACGAAGATGCCAGTGTACAAGGTTAAAAGCATTTCGAAACCAATCAAATCCATCCCATAAAGTAGAACAATGACCAAGTAGGAGATCTTTTGAAAGAGATCACCCAATATTTGATAGAGCGTTGTTTTCAAGATGGATGCCGAATAGCCTGACAAGGAGATGAACAGGGTTTGAAAGAGCATCAATGTCAGAACATAGTTGGCTTCATTGCGAACAGCTGAATTCTCATCCAAAATAGACATCAATAAGCGATCGCCTGTCGTCCAGAATAGAAGCGCCAGAATAGCTAGCAGCAAGGCAGGCAAAGCCAGAGAGAAGGTGATCATGGCATTGCGGGCATCACCTTTCAAACGCGGATAATACCTACTGATAATCTGTGGAGCACCGATACATAAAAATTGAGCACCGGTAATTCCGTAAGCAGTGATAAGCTTAATCAAGCCCCAATCATCTGGCGAGTCTTCGAAGACATGCGGGAGAATAAATATCGTATTCACCGCGCCAATTAAGGTGCCGAGAACGATGCTTATCGCATTTTGAGTAGCCTGTTTTGATATTATTCCCAAGTGAGCTTATTTGTGGGCAAGGTCGATAAATATGGGCAACCCTGACCAGCCGAAATTACATAACTGTTAACATCAATTGTTTAGTCTGCAAGCGACCAATCCTATTTTCTTAATTGGGAAAGCTGATTGATTTCCGAGAGCAATTCGCGAGAACGGCGCTCAATAGGAAAATTTGATTTCACGTGTGCGCGAGGATCCTTTTCCTCTCCTTTGGCCGACTCAATCAGTTCGCTCAGTGCATCGAGGTCTTTCTTTTTTAGAACATAACCTTCGTCAGCAATGATTTCTTGAATCGCAGCGACCTGACTTCCAATAGGCACGCAACCACACAACATAGCCTCGCACAGGGCATTCGGGAAGCCTTCAAACATCGACAATTGGAAATAGTACTTGTGGTCGTTGTAAAAGGAAACTAGTTCGGCTTGTGGAACATTTCCCAGGACTTCTACATTTTTAGGAACCGATATATCAGAAGGCAAGGTGCTTACTACGGTAAAATCAAGGTTCGGGTGTCGCTCGGCTAATTGGAAGATGAGGTCCAGTCCTTTTCGTTTGAAGGATACGTGATTCAGATGTGCCGCTACGGTGAGAAAGGTCTTGCTACGATCTTTCCATTCCTTTGTTTTGACAAATTTGTCGTAGTCGTATCCGTTCACTACCTCGTGAACGGGTGTGTTGATATCCTGAATGAAGGAGCGAAATCCTTGTTGCTTGAATTGAACATCCGCATAGACATATTCATGCTGTTCCAGTGATTTGTGGACCGGTAAGATGAGTTGGGCCATTTTAAGCGAGGCCTTGGTGAAAGCAGCTAGTGGTTGCCGAATGAAGTGACCATAATTGATTTCGGGAAGCTTCGCACCATCGGTACCTATGACAATGATCGCACATTTCACCAATCCCAGTTTTCCCATCAAGGCCGGGGCAAAACTTAAATATCCTGCCGACTGTGTGACGACGGTTTTGTATTTTCTGTTGAAGAGTAGGAAGAAGGACAGACAAACAATCGACCAAGGTGCTCGCCATTTCGGTTTGTTCTGAAAATGGTAGTCGACTACGGTGAAATCATTACTCAGAATACGAACATCGCGCCTCACGAATGTGGAGTCCTGATCGAAGACCATCAAGAGGTGCGGTTTTTGGCTCATTTTGTCGTTGATTTGGCAACAAAGAAAAGCGCACCTGTGCGAACTGCCAAGTTTTTTATTGATTTGTAGTCGAGGAAAAGATTATCAGTATGTCGGCCAACCCAAACGCCAAGAAAATATTATTGCTAAATGCCGTGTTAACCAACAACGGCGATGCTGCTTTGGTGTTCGGTTTATACGAGGCTCTCCATGCGCGCGGACATGAAGTAAGCATCCTCACAATGCACTACGACAAAATCAAGGATAGTTATGAAAATTATCCTTTGCTCAAGGATCGTTCTTCGGCTTGGATATTCATCAAATTGCCTTGGTTACGCCGGATTTTCATTGCCTGGCAGTTGCTTATGCTCAAAGAATTCAAGGAAGCGGATATTGTCCTCGGTTGTCCGGGTGGATACATGAATTCTACCTATGGAATTCGAAACAAGCTGCTCATTTTCATGTTGAGCAAGCGACGAGGAAAGGCCACTGGAATTTATGCGCAATCCTTTGGTCCGTTCAATACCCACGATTGTTCGCGGATGAAGAAGGGAGCGCTTGATATTGATTTGATTCAAGCCAGAGATCAATGGTCTTTTGATAATTTGATGCGATGCGGGCTGGAAGAAAAGCAGGTGAGTTTAAGCAATGACGCTGCTTTTCTATTGGGGCCCATGCGGGCAAATGTTGAGGTGAAAAAAGTGGCCTTTTCAGTTCGTGATTGGAAGGCAGATGGCAGAAGCTTGGACGACTACGACAAGATGATCGTCGCGATGATCGAGCACCTGATTTCTTTCGGCTATTCGGTTGATTTTCTGTCGACCTGCCAAGGAATTGAAGGCTATGTCGATGATTCTATCACGGCCGCTCGAATACAAAGCAAACTACCAAAAGAATTGCTAGGCCGAACGGAGCTAATCCGAGGTTTCCGTCCACTCGATGATTTGCGAAAGGAACTTACGCGATACGAATTGGTGGTCGGCACGCGATTGCACATGTGCGTGATGGCGATGAAGAGCGGAGTGCCAGCTTTGAACATTAGCTATGAAGAAAAGGGTCGAGCTATGTATGAGTACCTTGGACTTGGGATGTTCACGGTAGATTACAATCAAGCCCCCGAAGAAGCAGTCGATGTCTTGCTAAAATTTATACAGGAAGTTCCCGCCCTCAAAGAGAAGGTTGTTGAGGCTATGGCCAGTCAGCGAACAAAGGCGATAGCTCACCTAGACATGGCTTTGAAAACTTTAATCAAGTAGTTCGAATCACATCCAAAATCCTTTCAGTAGCCCTACCGTCCCACAGTGGCGGTACAACTCCTTTGACGTTCAAATGGGTGTCGATTTTGGCAAGGACCAATTTTGCATCACAATCGACCAAGGCATTGGTACCAATTTCGCAGGTTACCGGTCGCTCTGTGTTTTCACGAATAGTCAAACAAGGAACCTGGCGGAAGGTTGATTCTTCTTGGATTCCACCACTGTCGGTCAGAATCATGCGGGTGTTCTTGATGAGATTTTGGAATGCAAAGTAGTCCATCGGCTCGGTGACGATGAGGTTCTTGATTTGCTCAAAATCTTTTTTCAGTTTATAAGTATCCAATCGATCCCATGTTCGCGGGTGAATAGGGAAAACTACAGGGCAGTCTTTGGTCGTTCCAATAAGTAGATCACGAATGAACTCCAATCCTTGAGCACTATCTACGTTGGACGGACGGTGCATGGTCATCAAGGTGAAGTTTCCTTTTTTGACTTTCAACTTTTGCATGATGTTCGAGGCCTCGATTGAAGCTTCATGAGCTACCAAGGTGTCGATCATCGTATTTCCTACGAAATGTATTTTATCCGGCGATACGCCTTCATTTGTCAAGTTGTCGACGCCACTTTGTTCTGTGACGAAGAACATGTCGGTAATGCTGTCTGTCAAGATTCT
>JADFAK010000057.1 GCA_015665315.1 Flavobacteriales bacterium
GCGGGAATTGTGAAGTATTTCAAATACCACCCTGGATTATACTTGGTGGCTTGGCACCCCAAATCGAGCACCGAAAACGAGCGTACGACGGTTGTGGTTGAGGACAACAAAGGACGAGAAATTCTATATCGTCAAATTGCTGGTGCGGTTGCACGGAGAATTTGTTGGTATGTCAAGAAAGGAGACAAGGTTGAACAGGCCAAGGAATTTGGCTTCATTAAATTTGGCTCACGCATCGACATATTTCTTCCACTTGATGCGAAGATCAAGGTAGAGTTGGAGCAAAAAGTTCAGGGCTCCGTAACGACTTTGGCTGAATTCTAATTAAGCAACAACCTCCTTTTCCATGTCAAGGATCTCACATTGTGCTTGCTCCAATGCTTGCTTGATGTCGTTGATCAGATCTTCGTGGTGCTCTACGCCAACTGATATTCGTACCAGTCCGCCTGAAATCCCCAATCTTTCCTTTGTCGCAGGATCCACACCAATATGGGTCATAGTGGCTGGATGCTCGGCAAGGCTTTCAGTTCCTCCTAAGCTCACGGCCAATTGGATTAACTTGAGGCTATTCAAGAATTTGAAAGCGGCTGGCTCCCCACCTTTGATCTCAAAAGAAACCATGGCGCCCGGAGCGAGGCATTGCTTTTCGTAAATAGCGTGTTGAGGGGTGCCTGGTTCGAGCAGACCGAGATAAAATACTTTGTTAATGCATGATGCTTTGTCGAGAACGGCGGCTACTTTCTGTGCATTCTCACATTGCTGGGTCATTCTCACCTTGAGTGTTTCAAGACTACGCATGAGCAACCATCCGGTCCAAGGACCACACATATTCCCCAAGAAAGTACGCATGGTCTTTACCCGCTTGATGAGTTCGAAATTTCCCAGGCAAGCTCCAGCTATCACATCGCTGTGTCCGCCAATATATTTGGTCGCCGAGTAGAGGACGAAGTCGGCACCTAATTTAAGCGGGTGCTGGAACAAGGGTCCCATGTACGTATTATCGACCGCAGTGTACACAGGCTTATCGTCGGTACTCAGCATTTTGGCAATTTCGACACACATAGAAATGTCGATCAAGTGATTCGTAGGATTGGCGGGGGTTTCGAGATAAATCAACTTGACCTTGTCGCGCATACCAGACTCATCCAATAATTGGAGTATGTCTTGCCTGGTATCGCCAGGGTTGAAACTAAGTTGTTCAATGCCAAAACTCTTGAGTACATGATGGATAAAGTGATCGGTTCCTCCGTACACAGGATCGCTGTGCAGGATTACGTCTCCAGGCTTCAAGGTTTCAAGAAGGACAGTACTGATGGCCGACATGCCGCTTTCGAATACAGCGCAATCATCGGCTTCATCCCAAAGGCACAGTCTGTTCTCAAGAATTTCAAGATCAGGATTGTTGATGCGACTGTAGATCAAGCCTTCTTTCTCATCTGACCGACGATCGCGAATTCCATAGGCGACCTCGAAGAAAGCCTTGCCTTCCTCTGCCGATTCAAACACGAATGTTGAGGTTTGAAATATAGGACACTTCAAGGATCCTTCCGACCACTTGGCTTTGTATCCGTACGACATCATTTCACTTTCGGGGTGTCTTCCTTTTCTTTCCATCATGACAATTTTGACAAATATCACAGCATTTGGAGTAAAAAACCATGAATTATGTCATGAACAGTAAATATTGTGGTGTAGATTGCGTGTGGTAGTTGATATTTGGAAATCACGTTCCTAATTCCGACAAAAACAACAATATTCACCAGTATGAAGATAGACTCGACTGATAAATATATTCTGGAGCGATTGCAGCAGGATTCACGGGTTTCGGCCAAGCAGTTGGCCCAAGACTTAAAACTCACGGCAACGCCTATTTATGAGCGCATTAAAAAAATGGAAAAGGCTGGCTTGATCCGGGACTTTGTTGTGCTTTTGGATGAGGAGAAATTGGGATTATCCTTAACCGCTTTTTGCAATGTGCAGCTCAAGGAACACCGAAAGGAGGGGTTAGTGACGTTTGAGAAGGAGATCCTCGGTCTGGCTGAAGTAGTCAGTTGCTGGCATGTTGCTGGCGTATTCGATTACCTCCTTTTGGTCAAGATTCCTGATATGGCTTCTTACCAAGATTTCATCAAAAACAAGTTGGCCAAAATTGAGAACATTGGGCAGGTCCAGAGTTCGTTTGTCATGACGAAGGTGAAGGATAGTACGGAGTTGCCTTTGGATCAGTTGGTTTAGTGATGGTAGTTTGAAATTGAAACGACACTTACTGATTTCGAATTTTTCCTGACCAGTAACAACCTGCGAATTTGAACGACTAATTATTGGGAGTGCTCTATCTACTACGGTGAAGTATTTTGTTGTCAGAACCTACCTAGATAATCGTAATCCTTGAAGATCAATTTATTGAAGTCAATTAGTAGGTCGTCTTTTCAAAGTGGCTGTTAGTCTCTCTTTTTGTAAAAATAGTATACGACTTTTATACCTAATCCAACACCAGAGCCAATTCGACGGTTGATGCGATCTTCAGCGGTCTGATTTTTCTGTCTGCCTTCATAAATGACCTAGCTCGGAAAAGGGAGATAACGGTAACTCAAATATGGAGTAACTCTCTACAATTGACTCTTCAAAAGACCAATAAAATCAAACAACGAACATGATGTAATATCGTCTTTCATCGGGAAGCTGTCGGAGTTGGAATGAATTACGAATTTCTTAGTTGGTTGGAGGGTGTCGCAAGCGGCGTAAAACCCTCGTGCTAATGATAATTGGCTGCCCTTTTTAATCTCAATAGCCCACAATTCGTTAAGTCCAAATTCCAAGATAAGATCTATTTCCGCCCCATTGACTGTTCTGTAATAAAAGGCATTAACATGCTGAGGCAAAACCGCAAGTATATTTTCAATGACAAATCCTTCCCAACTTTTTCCAACGATGGGGTGACCGAGGAGGTCGTTTATTGTGCCAATATTTAAAAGAGCATGGGTTATACCGCTATCTCGCATATAAACTCTTGGTGATTTTACGAGTCTCTTTTTAATATTCTGTATGTAAGGAGGAATTTTTCGAATTAACAATAGGTCCACAAATAGGTCGATATACCGTGCAATTGTGGGGTTCGACACATCAATGTTCGAGGCAAATTTGGACGCGTTAACAGTACTTCCTTGATTGTGGGCAAGCATGGTCCAAAATCGTTCAAGAGTATTGGAAGGAATTCTAGGACCTAGTTGGGGGATATCTCTTTCAAGGTATGTCCTAATAAAGTCTCGCCGCCATTGTAAACTTTGAGAATCTGGTGCCAACAAACTTTCAGGGAATCCTCCTTTGAGCCATAATTCGTTTTGTTTTAGCAGTTCTTCAGAGGAGCCCAAATATTCTGAAACGTCAATTGGAGATAACTCCATGTATGAAATTCTACCGGCAAGTGTCTCACTTGATTGTTTGAGTAATTCAATAGAGGCCGAACCAAGAAATAAGAAAAGGGCAGACTTGTTCCCATTCCGACGTTCAAGATCAATAATTCCTCTGATGGGTGCGAAGATCTCAGGTGCTCTTTGAACTTCATCCAATATGATGAGCTTGCCCTTGTTTACAGTATGAAAAGCTTCAATATCCTGAACCTTTTGCAGGTCAATATTTCGTTCGAGGTCTAAGTAGACTGATGGGATTTCTTTCGCTAGCTCTAAGGCTAAGGTTGTTTTGCCTACTTGCCTAGATCCCATGAGGGCTACAGAGGCATTGGTAGCCAGCCTTTCTCTTAACTCTTTTTTTACTCTGCGCTCAATCATCCATGTAAATATAACATGAAATATTAAATAAACATGGATAAATTCGAACTAGTTCTGATGTGGTAAGCGAGTAAACTGGAAAAATAGCCTAGGAAATCATTGAAAAGAAGGAGATGATGTCGAATAGATTGATCGTTATTTTTGGTTCTAACCTACCTTTGAAAATATGAATATCAATCGCAGACAATGCTAAGGAAGATTTTTAATACATCTATTCTAAGCATTTTGAAGGTACTTAAAGAAAAGTGGCGTTTGACAGATTACTACGTTGATCGAATCGTAATTCTGCTTCTCACTGGGTCCTATCTTTTTCCGATAATATTGCTGTATAACTTCGTTGATTTGATAGACCGAAATTTCGTTTTGTGGCTTTTAATAT
>JADFAK010000118.1 GCA_015665315.1 Flavobacteriales bacterium
ATCACCCATTGCTCCTCTATTGCCTGTTTTTCAGCATCATGTTTGCCTTCATGATCGGGGTAACGACCTCTAATTTTGGAGCGCTTGTTCGTTTTAAAATTCCGCTAATCCCACTTTACATGGGATCGATGGTTGTTCTCCTGGGGCAACTGAAAGTTCGAGCTGGGGTGAAGCGAACACATTCTTTGCCAACGGGCTAGGCTCAAAATCGAGCGCAAAAAAAAGCCGATATTCAGAAGAACATCGGCTTTTCACAATAGGAATGCAGGAAATTACTCTGCAAGAACGATTACCCGATTATTCAGAACTTCAACAGTTCCTCCTTTTACACCAAACTCTTGAACTTTGCCATCGGCTCCTTCAATCTTCACAATTCCTTCCTTCAGCGTAGTGATGAGAGGAGCGTGATTATTCAGGATACCTAAGCTACCATCTGAGCCAGGCAGTGATACTAGTCGGGCTTCGCCGTCAAATACACTTTTCTCTGGAGTTAGAATTTCTACTTTCATTCAGGTATATATTATTGGCTTAGGCCGAAGCCTCAGCAAGCATTTTCTTTCCAGCTTCAGCAACTTCTTCAATCGAACCTTTGAGGTTGAAAGCAGCCTCAGGATATTCATCCATTTGACCGTCAAGAATCATGTTAAAGCCTTTGATTGTCTCCTCAATAGAAACCAATGTTCCAGGAATTCCTGTAAACTGCTCGGCAACGTGGAAAGGTTGAGAAAGGAATCGTTGGATACGACGTGCACGGTGTACAGCTTGTTTATCCTCTTCACTCAACTCGTCCATACCGAGGATGGCGATAATATCTTGAAGTTCTTTAAGACGTTGTAGAATCTCTTTTACACGTTGTGCACAGTTGTAGTGCTCAGCACCAACGATTTCAGGAGTAAGGATTCTAGACGTTGAATCCAAAGGATCCACCGCTGGATAAATTCCAAGCTCAGAAATCTTTCTAGACAATACCGTAGTTGCATCCAAGTGAGCAAAAGTCGTTGCAGGAGCAGGGTCAGTAAGGTCATCGGCAGGTACGTATACCGCTTGTACCGAAGTAATCGATCCTTTCTTAGTCGATGTAATACGCTCTTGCATCGCACCCATTTCAGTTGCCAACGTCGGTTGGTAACCTACCGCAGATGGCATACGTCCAAGAAGTGCAGACACCTCTGAACCAGCTTGTGTAAAGCGGAAGATATTATCGATAAAGAATAGGATATCACGTCCACCACCTTCAGTTCCATCTCCATCACGGAAGTACTCCGCAACGGTAAGTCCTGAAAGAGCCACACGAGCACGGGCCCCAGGAGGCTCGTTCATTTGACCGAACACCAAGGTAGCTTGTGATTTTTCAAGCTCAGCTTTGTCTACTTTCGACAAATCCCAGCCACCGGCTTCCATTGACTCAACGAATGCCTCGCCGTACTTGATTACACCAGACTCGATCATCTCACGTAGAAGGTCATTTCCCTCACGAGTACGTTCACCTACACCAGCAAATACAGAAAGACCCGCATAACCTTTGGCGATGTTGTTAATCAACTCCATGATCAATACAGTCTTACCTACACCGGCACCACCGAACAAACCAATTTTACCACCTTTTGCATAAGGCTCGATCAAGTCGATAACTTTAATTCCTGTGTACAGGATATCAGTAGCTGTTGAAAGCTCTTCGAACTTAGGCGCTTCACGGTGAATGGGATAACCACCCTCCTTGCTCAATTCACCAATACCATCGATCGCCTCTCCAACAACGTTGAATAGTCGTCCTTTGATTTTTTCACCAACAGGCATTGTGATCGGCTTTCCAGTAGCAACTACTTCAACCCCACGAGGCAAACCTTCTGTAGAATCCATCGCAATTGTACGAACCGTATCTTCTCCGACGTGCTTTTGGCACTCAAGAATCAATACTCCACCTGGACGGTGAACCTCGAGAGCGTCGAGGATTTGAGGCAATTCAACACCTTGTGCAAACGTTACGTCAACAACTGGCCCGATTACCTGAGCAACTTTTCCAATATTTTGAGACATACTCAATTTATTATAGCTTTTTGAAATCGAGCGCAAAAATACGGTCTTAACCTCTATTAAACAATTGATGTTCGCAAAATTATCCTGACTTTATTCACCATCTCAACTTCCAGTGTTTATTGCCGTATATTTATTCCTTGGACTTTGAGCCAAAATTAATCCGCTCGCAAGCTGTTTTGAAAGTATATAGAGACCTCTTCACTTTTCCGAAATTACCAGGCGTCATAATGACTACAGGCACATTTGACGGAGTTCATGTCGGACACAAACAAATTATCAACCGACTGGTTTCTGAAGCCAAAGAAATGGGTGGTCAGACGGTCATGTTAACTTTCTTTCCGCATCCGAGGATGGTTCTTTTTCCCGACGATCATGGTTTAAAACTTCTAAATTCACCTGAAGAGAAGGCAAGCTTGCTTGAAAAAGCCGGAATTGACCACCTGATTATCCAACCTTTTTCCAAAGATTTCGCTCAGTTAAATCCAGGAAATTACATCCGGGACATTCTGGTGAACACATTGCATGTCCAAAAGATTGTGGTTGGCTACGATCACCGCTTCGGACGCAACCGTGAGGGCGATATTAACGACTTAAGAGAGTATGCCGAACTCTTCCAATACAAAGTGACAGAAATCCAGGCTCAAGAGGTCAGTGATATTCGCGTTAGCTCAACAAAAATTAGAGTTGCGCTCGAGAATGGCGATGTAGATACGGCTGCAGATTTTCTAGGATACAACTATATGCTCTCTGGAACCGTTGTCCATGGAGATGGCCTTGGTCGAAAAATAGGTTTTCCTACAGCCAACATCAAATGTGAGTTTGATTGGAAATTGGTCCCCAGCAATGGAGTTTACGCGGCATGGGTCAACGTGAATGGCCAGTCGATCGCCGCCATGGTCAATATTGGCACCAGACCAACAGTAACAGATTCGAAAGAAACTAGAATCGAAGCTCATTTATTAAACTGGGATGGCGATCTTTACGACAAGAAGATCACATTGGAGTTCGTAAGCCGACTGCGCAGCGAACAGCCATTTGATTCTGTTGAAAGTCTGGCAAGACAATTGCAGTCTGACAAACAAATTGCTCTAAGCAAGCTAAAGCAAACATGAAATTACTATTCACCATATGCAGTATTCTTCTATTGAGCTCGACCGGCCAAGGTCAGCTGATAGATTTTGCTATGTTGGATACTGCCAAAGTTTATCATTCACTTGAAGAGGCACTCGTTTCTCCACGTCAGGTATACCGCCTCGATCTGAGTCGCGAAAGGATGAAGGAGATTCCTGAGGAACTTTTTCTATGCATCAACTTGAATGAACTCATTTTGGATAAAAATAAAATTGTCGTCATTCCAGATAAGATCAGCACATTGAGGCATCTTCAGAAGCTAAGCATGGAGTCGAATAAAATCGAAGTTTGGCCCGACGCCCTTTGTCGGCTTACAAAACTAAAAGAGCTCAATTTGGGTGACAATGACCTTGCTCGAATATCAGATGATGTAGGCAAATTGAAGCAACTACAAATCTTGATTCTTTGGGGAAATATAATTGGTCACTATCCAGCGACTCTGACCCTTTTGTCCGAACTCAAAGTGCTCGACTTGTTGCACAATGAAATGAATCAGGAAGAACAAACACGCCTATCAAATCTATTGCCCGACACGGAAATTCAGTTTTCTACTCCGTGCATTTGTACTTTTGACGACGAATAAATTTGTCAAATGACAACAGACCAGGCAAGTCAATTAAACCTTTCACGCATTCAATCCAGAGGCCTTGAAGCATTGGCCGTTCTAGCCAATCTACTGTACACCTTTCTATATTTGAGAGGAAATGAGTGGTGCTTTTTCTTCGGCTTTCTTGGCTCATTGAGTTTTGTCATCTTGTGCTATCACAAAAAGCTCCTCGCTGAAAGTGGCTTACAGGTATTTTACATGGCGATGGCTATTTATGGCTTCGCAAATATTGGTTCTGAGTGGAGTGTAGAACACGTCGGCTGGGCTTACCATCTAGGACTTATTTCAGTGGCAGGACTGGGGACATTTGCGCTTGCGCGGCTATTAAAAAAAAACACTCAAAG
>JADFAK010000037.1 GCA_015665315.1 Flavobacteriales bacterium
AGTATGACAAAAGCGTCTCCATTGCGGTTCACACCTGTTCGCATTTCGACACCCATATAAATTGCCTGGATATTGTCGGCATTGGAAATAGGCCGGTACCCAATATTCGTATTGATCAGAATCTCCTGCGCTTTGCTGTGAAACATGGTAACTACAGCTGGACGAATGAACCATTGTGGTTTTATGTCGTAGCTGAGTGATGCGTGAACAAGGGGTCGAATAGGAAGCCGATTTCGCCTATCGAAGAATGACTCATTTGGCATATTCACGTGAAAGGCGGCCACTCCGAAATCGACGATTCCTTTGCTAAACTTACGCTGGTACAAAGCACCCACATTGACGTCAAAGTATCCTAGTCTGTCTGTGAGTCCGTCCTCCCCACTGGGCAAGGCAGAATCGAATTGTCCGGTGTCCATGTTGAATTGACCGGGCAAAGTCATACCGAGGATGGAATAGCGTTTCATTACATAACCACCTTGAAGTCCGACACTGAAAACTCCAGATTTAAGTTTAAATTTTGAGCCTACAGACAACAGAATCTTGCTCACTAAAAGATTCAAACCACCACTGCGGTCACCCACGAAAATAAGTCCGCCACTAAAGTTTTTAGGCAGACTGTGCAGTTGGGTGTCGTAGCTAGCCGCGACAGTTTCAAGTGGTTGGCCAATGGCTTTCCACTGATTCCTGTAATTGGATGCGAATCTCCAGTCACCATCAAATACACCTGTGTTGGCGGGGTTTTGGGTGAGCGGACTCATATCGGTCATGGAGAAATGAATATCCTGTGCTCCAAGAATAAAGGAGCAGAATAACAAACAAAGCGATATCGATGCGCGAGCTATCACCAAAGGTAATTTCTAAGTTGATGGTATTGATCGAGCATGCGATTGTACTGTTGCGGCGTAAAGCGACATGTGCAATCTGAAGGATAGTAGCTCATATAATTGTCTACCGGTGGAATATACCAATCGTTGTTTGCGTCTAATGTAATGGGTCCCGTATACTGACAGCCTATGTCTGGATTGGCATTGCCCTCGGGGTCTGGATCGGCAGGAGTGTCGCAAATAAGATCACCAGCTGTTTCGCAATTGGAACCGTCTACGAGTTCTTCTCCGAAATCGGTTTCAAATGTGTGATGTAAGCCGAAGAAATGCCCCATTTCATGTGACAGACTGTGATCCCCGGGCACTGAACAGCCTTTTTCCATGAAAATTTGATCTTTTCCTCCAGGGAAGTAGGCATAGCCACATACGCTTTCACCATTCCTTAGAATACTCTGAAAGAAATATATATTGATTGTATTCGGCTCGTAATATTCGACCGTTACTTGGTCTTCATGTTCGATATTGATGAAGGAATTGTATTGAAAGTTTGGAATATAGGTTGTCTTGCACACTTCGAATTGAAGTCCGCATGGCTCAAAGTCCTCATTTAACTGTTCAATTGCAGCTTCCAGTTGAGGTATATCGAAGACGGTGTTGCTGGCGCTATCTAATCCAATGAATGCATTGATTTGTAAAACGCGATCAAAACGTTCGATATAATTGCAGCCAAAATAACCTGGGATATATTGAAGTTGTGCCTCAATTTCTGCCCCACCAAGCTTGTGTCCGCATTTGGTTTGTGCAGACAGGCTAGTAAACAACATGGCACAAAAGAGACTGGCCCACAGCTTGTTCATGGTAATAGGTTGTTAATGTTGTGGGTCCAAGTTAAAAGAAATTTGATTACTTTGACAACCCATTACGAATTAAAACATGCCAATTCTACGAATAGTCCTAGGAGTCTTTGCTCTCTTTTGGCTTCCTACTTTTATGGTGGGTCAAGTTAGCTCAAACGTGTCCGGTGGATGCGCTCCGCTCACGGGTGTGCAGTTTTTCAACGACTACGTAGGTGCAATTAATATCAACTGGGATTTTGATGATGGGGCTAGTGCCTCAATCTCTGAACCTTCTCATAATTTTACTGGTGTAGGTGTTTACAATGTGGTTTTTACTGCTACTGTGAATGGTGTTGCAATTAATGATGTCCTCGTCATTGAAGTTTTTGGTAACCCTTCGCCCAGTTTTGATATACTATCTCCCACTGGAGGTTGTGTGGGAATGGAAGTTGATTTTAATGACACCTCGACGGGTAGCGGAGGTTCAACGATTGTGGATTGGGAATGGGCTTTTGGAGATGGTGGGGTGAGCAATAATTCAGATGATGCACCAACTTATCAGTACAATCTGCCCGGAATATTTGATGTTTCTTTGATCGTGACAGATTCAAACGGCTGCGATAGTGTAGTTACTATAACAGACATTATAACCGTATCCAACACACCTACCATGCAGGTGTTCACCAATCCGTTCCCACCGACATCATGCACTCCTCCTTTGGACGTGACATTTAACAACAATTCGTCATCCAATTCTCCCTTGGGGGGAGGGCTGGATTATTCATGGGATTTTGACAACGGCCAGACTTCAACTTTAGAAGATCCCGGAACCATTACATTTACTGATCCCGACGTTTACAATGTCACCATGAGTGCAACGGATAATTTGGGCTGCACTGGATATTGGAATATTAATGTCAGCCTTGTTCAAGCCCTGGCCAATTTCGAGATTTTCGGTGCGGAGAATGATACCATTTGTGCGGATGCCTACTTCAACCCGCTGTCGCCGAATAACCCTCAAATATTTAACTACGGAGATGGAAGTCCACTAGATGACTCGCTCCACCATCACTATGATGCCGAAGGATGGTACGACGTTACTTTCACTGTAGGCACACCTGGTTGCAGCCATGATACCACCATCTCGGTTTTCGTGGAGTATCCCACAGCTACTGTGACGACGTCGCCGACTTACTCCTGTTCGATTCCTTTTACCGTAGATTTTGAGGCAGAATCGGATTACAATGTGGTCGAATGGAACTGGTTTTTTGAATATGGCAACACGGCAACTGGGCCCAATGTTACCAACGAATTTATGTATACCGATACATCCACCTACGGCATTGATGGGCTAAATTATGTCCTTGGAACATTGGGAATTGTAACCGTTAATGGCTGTGTTGGGAGCTTGACAGTCGCTGAAGACACCCTGCATCTTCCTAATGCACTGTTTTATCCTCAACTAACGGAAGGGTGTGCTCCATTGGAAGTTATTTTCTCAGACTCCAGTACCTCAAGTGTGACGGATCCCTTGGTTACATGGGAATGGCATTTGGGGGATGGAACAATTGTGACCAACACCGACGATGAGGATGTGGAATATACCTACGATGATGCTGGTGATTTCGACTCTTTCCTAATCGTAACGAATGCCAACGGTTGCGTGGATACTTCTTGGGTTCACACCATTCATGTGGGAAACGCACCTAATCCCTTGTTCGAGTTGATTCCGTCTCAAGGCTGCCCTGGAGAAGAAATTCAGGTTATTGATCTGAGCAATCCGTCAGATAGCATCGACACGTGGAATTATTCCGGCGATAATGGCATGTTACACACTTGTCAAGATAGTGCCAACCCCACCATAGCATTTGAAAGCCAAGCAGGTCAGTTTGAAGTGATCATGACGGCGGGATACAATGGTTGCTATGCTCAATCGACCCAATTATTTGAATTGCTTGGCCCTGTGGGCAGAATGAAATACGGATGCAATTGCGATACACCATTGGACTACGATTTTGAGGCTGAGATAAGTGGTTCCGATTATTGGATGTGGGATTTCGGAGATGGCGAGATGTTGGAGAATAACACAGACTTGTTTGTGAGCCATTCCTATGAAGAGTCGGGAGATTATTGGGCTGTATTGACCACATTCAATGAGTCTACAGGATGTGATCCTTTTACTGATAGCTTGCTCATTCATGTGCGGCAAATTGAAGCCATAATTGATTTGAACACGGATCTATGTTGGGGAGCTGAAAATGACATTACGGGGCTCAATTCGATTGACGTTGAAGCGAGTTGCAATCGGGGATACATTTGGTATTTTGGTGATGGTAGTCCGCCACTC
>JADFAK010000193.1 GCA_015665315.1 Flavobacteriales bacterium
CTGACTTCGGTTCAACACTAACTCCAGGTCCCATAGTACTAGACATGCTAATACTTTTCATGTAGGCACCCTTTGCCGAAGCTGGTTTCATTTTCAATAAAGCATCAATCACTTCAGACGCATTGTCTAGAAGTTTTTGAGAATCAAACGATACTTTGCCTACGCTAGCATGAATGATTCCATATTTATCTACTTTAAAGTCTATTTTACCAGCCTTTGTAGCTACTACAGCTTTTCCAACTTCAAGTGTTACGGTTCCTGTTTTTGGATTAGGCATAAGACCACGAGGTCCTAAAACTCTACCTAAGGCTCCAACTTTACCCATAACATTTGGAGTGGTGATGATCACATCTACATCGGTCCATCCGCCTTTAATTTTGTCCAGATACTCGTCAAGTCCAACATAATCGGCACCGGCATCTTTGGCTTCTTGCTCCTTATCAGGTGTGCAGAGTACGAGTACACGTACATCTTTTCCTGTTCCATGAGGCAATGAAACCGAGCCACGAACCATTTGGTTGGCTTTACGGGGATCTACGCCAAGGCGAACAGCGAGATCGACGGTTGCATCGAACTTGGATTTGTCTAACGACTTCACCATGTCAGTTGCTTCAGTCAATGAATACAGTTTTTCTGCATCAAAATTCTCGAGCACTGCTTTTCTATTCTTGGTTAATCTTCCCATTGTATTTCAGTTATCTGAGCTTAAAAAGGGCGTTCACCTTTGACAATCAATCCCATACTTCTTGCCGTTCCAGCTACCATCATCATTCCTGACTCCACTGTAAATGCATTCAGATCGGACATCTTATCTTCTGCGATCGCACGAACTTGATCCCAAGTTACGTTACCCACTTTGATTCTATTAGACTCGGCACTACCAGATTTAAGTTTGGCAGCTTCGAGCAATTGAACCGCGGCAGGAGCGGTTTTAATGATAAAGTCAAAAGACTTATCACTATAAACGGTAATGACTACCGGCAACACTTTTCCAGCCCTATCTTGAGTTCTCGCATTATATTGCTTACAGAACTCCATGATATTAACACCTTTCGCACCCAATGCGGGTCCAACAGGAGGGGATGGATTGGCTGCACCACCTTTGATCTGCAGTTTGATCAATCCAGCTACTTCTTTCGCCATTTTATTTATTTATTGTTTGCTAATGGTATCCTGTACAAAGGGAAGCATTCAAAAACTATGTACAACATACAAAGCGCGTTTAATCAATTAACTCTCTTTCTCGACTTGCATGAAGCCAAGTTCCAATGGAGTTTTACGTCCAAATATTTTAACCATGACCTTCAACTTCTTCTTCTCTTCGTTGATTTCTTCAATCACGCCGTGGAAGTTATTGAAAGGTCCATCGATTACCTTTACCGTTTCACCAACGATATAAGGGATATTCATAGCTTCTTCTGTCTCTGCCAGCTCATCTACCTTACCCAAAATACGATTGACTTCAGAAGTTCTCAAAGGGAGAGGCTCTCCTCTTTTCTCTGCTCCTAGAAACCCTATCACATTTTGCACATTTCGGATAACGTGTGGCACTTCA
The DNA here is from genome assembly GCA_015665315.1 of Flavobacteriales bacterium. Classification (GTDB taxonomy): domain Bacteria; phylum Bacteroidota; class Bacteroidia; order Flavobacteriales_D; family Sanyastnellaceae; genus JADFAK01. The sequence continues at coordinate 1,556 of JADFAK010000193.1, forward strand.
CCTACTAATGAAGCCTCGATCAGAACATAACCAGGGAAAAAATTTCTTTCCTTACTTACTTTCTTTCCGTTGCGGATCTGATAAATTTTCTCCGTAGGTATCAAAACCTGCGAAACAAAATCGCTCAAACCCATTGCACTAATTTCGCTTTCGATATAATCTTTTACTTTCTTTTCCTTTCCACTTATCGCGCGAACTACGTACCACTTTTTTTCTACTTCAGCCATGCTTCAGCTTGTTTGCAAGAATTCGTAATAGCTAAAATTAAAGTACATTTCTGTACAAGAAACCTAAGAGTCCATCCCAGAACCTTCCTGGATCGTTCACTCCGAATACGAAATCCATAGCAAACACAGTAAGTGAGATCATGAGTGAAGCTACAAGTACTAAAACTGAGCTCTCTTGAAGTTCTCCCCACGATGGCCAAGTCACCTTGTTCACCAATTCATCAAACGATTCTGCTATATAAGTCTTCATACTTGCCATAACTTCTTTGCTTTTGCACAGGTGGCAGGACTCGAACCTGCAACCAATGGTTTTGGAGACCACTACTCTACCATTGAGCCACACCTGTTTGTTTAAAAACGCGAAAATGAAGGTGGTTTCCGTTGAAAGAATCCACCTTCATTGCTTATCTAAAAAGCGTCTTTTTTACTTTGTAATCTCAGTCACCTGACCAGCTCCAACAGTACGGCCACCTTCACGAATCGCGAAACGTAGACCTTTATCCATTGCAACAGGAACGATCAACTCAACGTTAATCGTAACGTTATCACCAGGCATTACCATCTCACGGCCTTCACCCAAAGAGATAACTCCAGTAACATCAGTTGTACGGAAGTAGAACTGTGGACGGTAGTTGTTATGGAATGGAGTATGACGTCCACCTTCTTCTTTCTTCAAGATATACACCTCAGCTTTGAAGTGTGTATGTGGAGTAATTGAACCTGGCTTCGCGATAACCATACCACGCTTAATGTCAGCCTTATCAATTCCACGTAGCAACAAACCAACGTTGTCACCAGCCTCACCTCGATCAAGTATTTTACGGAACATCTCAACACCTGTACATACAGACTTAAGACCTTCTTCTTGCATACCTAGAATAGAAACCTCATCACCAGTGTTAACAACACCAGTTTCGATACGTCCTGTAGCAACTGTTCCACGACCAGTGATCGAGAATACGTCCTCTACAGACATAAGGAAAGGCTTTTCGTTATCACGTGGTGGAATCTCGATCCATGAATCAACTGCTGCCATCAACTCCTTAACGGTAGCAACCCACTTCTCTTCTCCATTCAATGCACCAAGTGCAGAACCTTGAATAACAGGTGAATTGTCACCATCATATTCGTAGAACGAAAGAAGATCGCGAATTTCCATCTCAACCAACTCAAGTAGCTCTTCGTCATCAACCATATCCACTTTGTTCATGAATACAACGATACGAGGAATACCAACTTGACGTCCAAGAAGGATATGCTCACGTGTTTGAGGCATTGGACCATCTGTAGAAGCAACAACAAGAATAGCTCCATCCATTTGAGCGGCACCTGTTACCATATTCTTTACATAATCCGCGTGTCCTGGACAGTCAACGTGTGCATAGTGACGATTTTCCGTCGCATACTCAACGTGCGATGAGTTGATCGTAATACCACGTTCCTTCTCTTCAGGAGCGTTGTCGATCGCATCAAAGTCCATTTTGCTCGCCAAACCACTGTCAGACAATACTCGTGTTATCGCAGCCGTCAAGGTAGTTTTACCGTGGTCTACGTGACCGATTGTACCAATGTTTACGTGTGGTTTCGAACGGTCAAATGTTTCTTTAGCCATTGCCAGAAAATTTAAATTGTTGTTTACTTCCTAATTTATTCACTACAAATAGAGAATCCAACCCCTTGTTCTAATCTCAAACAAAGTATTATCTCCTCTACAATTCTTTACTCGAGTGAAACTAATCACTCTTGAGCCAACGATGGGAATTGAACCCACGACCTCTTCCTTACCAAGGAAACGCTCTACCCCTGAGCTACGTCGGCTGGTATCAATCCCCTTACCCAGGCTAAAAGACACTCCAGCACCTTATAGCTACTAGGTCAGAGTCACTGACTGCAATTTAATTGAGCGGGAAACGAGATTCGAACTCGCGACCCTCAGCTTGGAAGGCTGATGCTCTAGCCAGCTGAGCTACTCCCGCTTATAATTTGGATTAGGCTAACAATCCAAACATCATCAATAAAAGTGTGGGGGTGGTAGGATTCGAACCTACTCAGTCGAAGACAACAGATTTACAGTCTGCCCCGGCTCTCCAACTCCGGCGCACCCCCAATTGTTCTATTAATGAAAATAGAGCCGATGAAGGGATTCGAACCCCCGACCCCGAGATTACAAATCACGTGCTCTGGCCAGCTGAGCTACATCGGCAAAATCATGA
>JADFAK010000190.1 GCA_015665315.1 Flavobacteriales bacterium
TGAAGATCGGGCTGGCTGACAACAAGACAAGACTTGAAAGTGATACAACAATCCAATTAGACATGAAGATATCGAGTGAACAGCAAGATATTATATACTCCGGAGATTTCGTTGTCCTTGAGATGCTGCAGAACGAAGTCATCATAGGTATGCCGGCGATTCTTGGAGAACTATGGCAGTTCTTTAAATCAGAAGTTGAGGCAGTTAGGACCGAGAATATGCATTTACCAGAGTTGCAGACTTTGCATGTGTCAGACGTCGAACAATACCTACAGCCGTGGAGTTTTTCATCAGCAGAAGAAGCTTCTGAAGAAAAGGATAACCCTCTGCCTACGAGTTTTGGGGATGTGTCACTATTTCTGGGTAAATCGCGAGAAGATGCAATCAGTGAGTTTATAAGTATGTTCGAGGACCATATTGACCCTGAATTTCGAAAATCCACTAAAGTTGAAGAACTTCTACGTGGGAAAGGCGTGAATGCTTTTGTACCGGAGAAGTGGACAGGTATGAAGGGGATCGAGCCATTGGATATAAAATTTAGAGAGGATCTACCCCACCGACTGAAACCAAAGGCACGACCTATCAATCCTAGGCTCTATGAGGCTACTGAACAAGAGTTTATGCGTCTGAGAGGGTATATTTACGTAAAAAGTTCATCACCCTGGGCTTCATGTCTCACAGTGGCCCCTAAGGCGACTAAGCCATTTATCAGACTATGTGGTGACTATCGAATCATCAATAAATATATGGAGATCCCACATTACTATATTCCGAATGTGCGTCATCAGCTGGATCGTATTATTGAGTATGAAATCTTCCTAGACATTGATCTAACGAACGCATTCCACCAGATACCCGTGACTGAGCAAACCTCGGCCAAACTATCGATTCAGACCCCATGGGGTCAATTCCAGCCGTTATATGTTCCTGAGGGTATAGGACCGGGCAGTGGAAAGCTTCAACAAACTATTATGGAATTATTTGGTGATTTTGACTGGGCTATATGTCTGTTCGACAACGTTTTAATATTGGCAAAGGATTATGATGATGCGTATAGGAAGCTCGACTTGTTCCTTGATCGTTGCATTGAACACAGCGTTGTATTGAAATTTGCTAAGACATGGTTAGGGAAAAGAGAAGTTCATTTTTTTGGTTACAATTGCAGACATCATTCTTATGAGTTGACCAATGATAGGAAGGAAGCTATTTTGAAAATTCCTTTTCCGGAGAGTGGGAATCGTCAGAAAAAGGTGAGGTCAATGCTGGGTATGGGTGTGTTCTTTGCGCCATTTGTTGAGAACTACAAGGACAAGGTGAAGCATTTGACGGACCTTACAAAGCAAGATTTTAATTGGGACGAAACCACGTGGAAAATAGATTATAGGCAGGAATGGGAGGACTATAAAACTGGACTTCAAGAGGCTTGTTCAGTCTTTTACCCAGACTACGAATTGGAGTGGTTCTTGCGTACGGATGCTAGTGAGTTCGGTATTGGAGCAGTCCTATTCCAAGTAAAACGCCTCGAAAATGGTGAAGTTGTATACCAAGTTATAGCCATGTGTTCAAAGAAATTTTCACCTGAAGCTATGAGATGGTCAACAATTGAGCAAGAAGGATATGCCATCTTTTATGCGGTGAGACATTTTGCGTATTACCTGATTGGGAAACACTTCATCGTCCAGACAGACCATAACAATCTAAGATGGATGGAGGCGTCAGAAGTGCCGAAAATAGTCAGATGGAGAGTTTATCTACAATCGTTTGATTTTGTTGTACAACATATCAGTGGAAGAGAAAATACTGTGGCCGACGCCCTATCGCGTTTATTTATGATCTCCATGGATGATTCGGATCATGATAGAACAATGGGTGAAGAGGATAGTGATGATGATTGGACATTCCACGCCCTCATGAACGTATTCGACCTAACTGATATATCAGAGACAGCCCCTGAGCCTGTATCTAGATTAAGGGCCCAGGAACTTATGGAGGAAGTACATAATGCCCAATCAGGCCACTGGGGAGCTAAAGAGATGTGGAATCGGCTGAATAAACTGTGTCCTGGGCATCAGATTCCATATAAAGAAATAGCAGACTTTGTGAGTTCGTGTGCGTGCTGTGAGAAAACACGGAGAGAGCGTAAAAACCGTTTAATTAAGATCCCTAGAACACTGAAACCCCCACATGCGAGAAGTGTCATTGGAATAGATGCTGTGAAGATAACACCAGCAGGGAAGAACGGTGAATCACATATCCTGGTCATTGTTAATTTGTTCAGCAAACATGCATTTCTCAGAGCGATAATAGGCGTTACAGCGAAAAATTTAGCTGCTTCTGTGTGGATATATTGGAGCAATTTTGGACATACTGACATGATTATCTCAGATTTGGGTACTGACCTTACCTCGAAGTTATTCGCAGAGTTAGTTCAGCTCATGGGAATGCGCCATGTGTTTAGCATTGCAGATAAACATGCTAACGGTACAGAGAGGCCAATAAAGGAAGTGGTGCGGCATTTACGAGCACTAGTATTTGACACAAGGATCCAAGATATTTTCGATGATGTTACAAAGATTCCTTCCGTACAATACATTCTCAATGATCATGTGTCCTCCGAGACTGGATTTACGCCGTTTGAGCTTGTCTTTGGATCGGTGGACGCGGTATATAAGGATCTTTTGAAAGATTGTGAGGGTGAACCGTCCCACATGCTGCTAAAACAGCTAAATGAGAATCTAACAGTGCTCCGAGAGGCTTCGAAGAAATTTCAAGATCAGTTGGTTGAAGAAAGAGCGAGTCAAGCGAGACTTATGCCCCAAAATATGTATGCGCCAGGAGATTTTGTCTTGTTTGATGCTGGTCCAAAACCACATCCTAAACTGGCGTGTCGTCATAAGGGTCCAATGCAAGTTGTCCATCAATACAAAAACGATGTGGATTGTAGGAATCTGATAAGTGGAGCAATAAAAAAGTTTTCGGTTGAGGATCTTGAGCTATTCTATGGTTCGGCAGAGGAGGCTTTCAATGCTGCAATGCGAGATCAGGAGCAGTTCATGGTCGATAAGATTCTTGGCTACAAGGGAGACTGCAGAAAGAGGACTTCGATGACTTTCAAGGTTAAGTATGCTGATGGAGAAGTTCTTGATATTCCGTATACCCCTGATATTCTATGTGAGGCGTACTATGACTTCTGCCAGAGTAAGCCTTTCCTTTTTCATCTATCCTTGGACACGGATATGGCCACAAGATTCATACGAGACAAGCGCAAGGAAAACATTACCTCAGTATCACCGGGGGACACAGTATACGTGGATTTGAGATTCTTTGGGGACCTTTTTTATGAATCCCTACAGCTTCCAGACTGGGAAACTTCCAGCTATGTTGTTCCTTTTACCTACCTCCGTTGGTATCACAAGGGCGGGAGTCGCAAGAAAATTACCGTTCGATTTGACCTCAACAAGCAATTATATGGCTTTGATAATTACATGGTTTATGCGTGGGGTCGTCAATGGGAATTCGATGAATCCAGCATGATTCTCGTAGATGATACGATCACCAAGCACCACCCCGAAATCCTCGCTGTGGATGGCCCAACCCAGGAGTAGACGGGAAAGGAGGAGAAGGAGAGAGAGGGTAGTGTAAACCTGTGCAGGTTTAAAGCAGGTTTATAATCATCAGCACTATCTTCTATTTTATATGCTGGGCTGTGATATATAATTCTTTTGAAGAGTTATTATTATTACAGTTTGGATGTATACATATATATGCGTACATACTAACCTAGTTTCTCTCTTTCACCCACACATATATGTATAGGTTGTGACCCTTCTACAGAATATATATATATGTTGTATCCTTACCCTAATATATGGTATATATGTGTAC
>JADFAK010000056.1 GCA_015665315.1 Flavobacteriales bacterium
CGGCTAGGAATTGGGCGTATTCTTCGGCATTCATTCCGCGGGCTTTGGCGTCGGCTAGGAATTGGGCGTATTCGTCGGCATTCATTCCGCGGGCTTTGGCATCGGCTAGGAATTGAGCGTATTCGTCGGCTGACATTCCTTTGGATTTGGCATCGGCTAGGAATTGGGCGTATTCGTCGGCATTCATTCCGCGGGCTTTGGCATCGGATAGGAATTGAGCGTATTCGTCGGCTGACATTCCTCGTGTCGCTGCTTCATCGGCAAGGTATTGAGCTTCGGCCTCAGCGGCTTTGCGTGCAGCTGCCTCAAAGGCAACACGTTGTGCTTCTGTCTCTTCGTTTTTCGTGGCTTCGGCTAATTCAAGTGCCTGACCTTCGGCTAATCTTTTCGCATTTTCTTGTTCGATTAATTTGGCCTGAGCCAAAGCCATTTTCTCTTTGTACTCAACTGAATAATCGACCTTTTGAAGTCCCATGTTTAGATAGGTATCTTTTAGCGGATCATCGATTTGAATAGAGAATACTGGTTCATCGGAATTGAAGTCTTCGGACATCATAAAAATATCGATGAGATCTCCTTCATTGACTTGAACTGAGAAAGCTTGGTGTGCATCGAGCACACTTTCAGAAATTCTACCTGATTTTCGTTCAGTCACCTTGATTTTTTCTCCAACTAGGGAGCGAGAATAATCTTCTAAGTGAATAGTTGCAGCGAGAATTTGGTTGATGATTTCGAGTGTAGAGAAGAAGTAAATATCATCGCTTCCCTCCCCTTCTCGGTTGGACGCAAAGTATCCTGTTTCATCGCCTGTTTCATATCGAATAGAAAAGTCGTCGTGACGTGTGTTAATGGGAAATCCTAAGTTATAAGCCTTGGCCCACTTGTCGCCCCACGCACTACAATGAAAAATGTCTTGTCCGCCCAAACCGGCATGGCCATCCGAAGAGAAGTAGATACTACCATCATCAGATATAAAGGGGAACATTTCATCGCCTTCGGTATTCACTCGACTACCCAGGTTTTCTGGGCGAGACCATACACCATCAACTTTGTTTGAGACATAGATATCGGTACCACCGTATCCGCCAGACATATTACTCACGAAATACAGTCTGTTACCATCTTCAGAAACAGAAGCATGGCCTGTCGAATAAGCATCGGAATTGAATGGAAGTTCTTTGGCTGCACCCCATTTTCCATCGACGTATTGCGACGAGAAAATTTTGAGGTTTACATTGCCGTTGGCATCGAGAACTGGCTTACCGTTCTTGATGTTGTTACGGGTAATGTACATGATTTGATTCTGCGGGTCGAAGCAGACTGGTCCGTCGTGGTATTTCGAGTTTACGGCGCCTTTGAGCATTTCGGCATTTACCAATTCGTCGGCACTATTTCGCTCACACGCATAGATATTCAGAAACGGATCATTGTCACCTTGTGCTCGAACGGCCAAGTCTTCGTTTACACCAGCGGCGCAGAACAGGTATTTGTCGTTGAACTTGCAAACGCCGAAAGCTGGCTTTTCGCTATTGATCTCCAGTTTTTGCATTCTATACTTCAGGGAGTCGGCCCGAAGATTGTTGTAATAGAATGGGTCTTTGGTATGACTTTTAGCTCTAGCATCGCTCGGATTGGCTTTGGCAAATTCGGAATACCAGTAGACGGCATCGTCGTAACGACCTAGACTTTTAAGAGCCTCGGCAAAGAAGAGTTTATCCTCCGAATTCGAATCATCGAGTTTAATCGTTTTTTCATACCAGTCGGCACACTGTTCAAGATCACCCAAACGACGGTAAGTATTGGCGATGCGCCTCATTACTTGAGGTTGGAACTCATCTTCTTCCAGGGCCAGTTGATACAGGCTAAGTGCCTTTTCGTAATCGAATATATCGAAATACTGGTCCCCTTTGGCTTGATGAGGTGATTCTTGTGCTACCAGCGTCATGGTGCTTAGTAGTAGTAATCCCGCTGTGAGAGTAATAATTCTCTTCATGATGCAGTAAGTTTTGTTTTCATTGTAGGTTTTATCCTACGACTCAATACGTACAAACCTTACTTTTAGGTTACATGAAATCGGAATTATTTACTCCTGTATTAAAAATATCTTGGATAAACGATACGCTTACGCTTGTTACCAACTGAGTAGTTGACCATTATTTCGTGGCTACCGTAGTTGGTCCGGATCATCTCGTTTGTGGCAAAATCCAGGGCATACCCGATTTTCCACTTCTTATCCACTTGCCATTGGATCAAGGCACCGGCTACCTCTTTGAAATTGTAGTAGGCACCTATGTACAACTGGTCCATGTAGATAAGGTTAACCAAGAGGCCAACAGAAACAGGTGAATTGGCAACTCCTTTGGCTATGATATTGGGCTGCAACTTGTATTCACGGTTGATTTTGTGTGAATATCCTGCCATGAAGTACACAGTTGGCTCGGTCTTACCAAAAAGCACATCGTGCAACTTGTAGCCTTTCGGATCCAGTTTGTTTCGGATCATTTTAGGCGAAGACAGACTTATGTAGTACTTCTTGCTGTAGTAGTACACACCAAAACCTGCGTTTGGAAGGATGGCCGACTTCGGGTTGGTCATGAAGTACTCATCTTCTTGGCCGTAGTAATCTGAAGTTAAGTCAACATCAACCAAATTGGCTTGGTATAGGCCAACACTTGCTTTTGCTCCGAAGGCAAGAGTTGCTCTATTTACGAGACGCAACCGGTACGAGAAATCGACGCTAAGTTGCGTTTCACGTGTTGGTCCGATCTTATCGTGCATAAGACCGGCGCCCATGGCAAGCTCATCCACTTTGAGCGGAGTTTCGAAGGAGATTATTTGGGTATTAGGAGCTCCTTTAAAACCAACCCACTGGCTGCGGTGAGATGCGGTAACATTTAATACTTCTCGGTAACCCACATATGCTGGGTTCATGTGTTGTTTGTTGTATACCATCTGCGTATACATGGCTTCCTGCTGCGCATTTGCGCTTGTCGCGAATGCCAAAACAACTAGTACGAAAGAGATTAACTTATATGATTTCATAACGAATAGATTCTTAGTTTATAATGGTATTAATAGTTCAAGTAGATGTAGCCCTTGACAACTTTCACTCCGTCGACCCCGAGGTCTAGGACGAAGAAGTAGGTGCCTTTCGGCAGGTAACCTCTTCCGAGCTTCATCTTTTCCTGAGCAGTACCATTCCAATCATTTTGGTAATTCTCAGCTTCGAACACCTGGTGTCCCCATCTGTTGAATATGCTTATTTTGTTATCTGGATAATCTTCTAGTCCGAGTATCTCGAATGTGTCGTTGACGCCATCTCCGTTTGGAGAGAATCCTTGTGGGATAATGAGGTCGATGAAACATTCAACTTGTACTACGATTTGAGCTGTGTCGCAGGCGTTGTAGATATCGCATACTACATAGGTTATAGTATCGGTTCCACACCAGTCTAGAGGAGCTACGTAGATGATCATGTCATCAACTATCTCCACCTCACCGTTATCGGCCCAGGCGTCACCCAAGTGGATATCATCTCCATCTGGATCCCAATCGTTGTCAAGCGGATCAATTTCGATCTCGTCGTCTTCTTCTAGGTAATCGACTACATCGTCTTCACCAACTGGTGGCGTGTTGATCAATACTTCGAAGCTACATGTATCGGCATTTCCGGCAAGGTCGTAGGCTACAAAGGTAACAGTAGTGTACCCATGAGGGAAATCTGATCCGCTTTCAAAGCCTTCGATCATCACCAACTCTGCAGAGCAGTTATCGGTGTAGAAAGGCTCGTCGTAGATCACAAGAGGATCGATCTGAACCATGTCCTCAGGACATTCGATGATCGGGTTCTCTGTATCCAATA
>JADFAK010000208.1 GCA_015665315.1 Flavobacteriales bacterium
GCCTTCCACAAAAAGGATCTCAACAAGCTTTCGAAGATGGACAAGTTGATGATCGGTTATAAGCTATGGATAGCGAAGAGTATGGCTAAGGAGGAGAAGCCTTTGGCGGGACGGTGATATCAATAAAAGCCGCTTGCTCAAGCTCATTTCAATGGACCACGAGTCGTTTTCAAGTACGAGCCTTTGACCTGAAATCTTAAAATCGAAGCCTGTAATTATAAAAGTGGCCATTTCTTCGTTGGCACTGATTATTATCTGGGGGCATCCTATTTTACGATGTTGATTATCAGCGGAATAAAACACATAAATATTTAGTAATTGTTGTAATCTTCATTGCTAAAAACATGAGTAATAGGGTTGAAAATCAAAGCAATAGGGACGAACGAATTATTTGCACAAGTCGGTTGGTGAAGGAGTAAGGTAACTATCAGTGGTAGGTGTGACCCCTACAGGGTCAGGTCGTATCTTCGACCTGCAGTTATAAATATGCGACCCATACTGGGTCGATTTTAGTCATAAGACAAACTCTAACTCCACAAGGACCGGGCTGTCAAAAGTAAACGACTAGTCGACAAACGCTCACCTCAACCAGAAAAGTCACTAAAAGGATCAACCCAATTTATCATTTTGAATTTTCCATTTATAATTTAGAATGAACCGGCCTTTGAATGAGATTCGTGTTGACTCATTTCGACGGCGCGATGTGACATTTACCGACAATCGAAAGTGCGTCAGAATCACCCCCGCTCGTGCGCGTTTCCGAACGCGTTCAACACTCCAGTGCTACAACTTATCTCCAATAATAAGAATTATTTAGCCACTGCAAAATCACTCTAAAAGACTGGCGGTGTCGGTGTACGTGAGGAACTACCGCCATCTGACTCCTGTCGATGGTATTTGTGGTGTTTGGCAATAGTTGGACTGGGGTTGTAATTGTGACATTTGAACGCGTTCGGAAACGCGCACGAGCGAGGGGGTACATATCACATTTTTTGTAAAAGTTGAGTTTCTTAGTCGAGACTGATCAAGCAAAAGTGACGGAAAGTAAAATGGTACACTATATATCGATGGCCGACTAGTAGTCACTAACAAAAATCTATTCTTTTATCATAATTCGAGTGCAGCGTTCTTTAGGACTTTGATTAGACTATCTGTTATAAATATTTGACCCATACTGGGTCAGTAACACGAAAAGTTGAATTTCCAGTACAAAAAGGAAACCGACATCGAAACCTAGGCATTTTGCATTTTCCATTTCTAATTTGACAAAGATCACAGCGACAATCGCAAATGCTAAATAAAAGATTGAAAATCCAGATTCACGATGAAAATGGTAAATTGGTACATGAATCAATTCCAAATCTTGGCGTTTCCAATTGTCTTGTTGAATTGAATGACATTGAACGTGGGAGTTATATGTTGAGTATTTTGGATAATAGTGGTGTCTTATGGAGCGAGGTATTTGTAAAACAATAATTTCATTAAGCTCAGTACTTGTATTTCATTTAGTAACCATCAATTGCGTAAGCCAGGAATGGAGAGACTTGAATTCCAACCAAATCCTTGAGAACTATCAAATTTGGCAAATGTGCGCAATTGGTGATTCTTTGTTAGTTAATGTTGCAACCAGTCAATTTGAAGTTATTGATGACGATCGTATGTTTTGGTGGGACAGTACTGCTTTTTCCCTTGGTCCAATTGGATTTGGCGGAGAAGATTCTGACGCCTCGGTAACAAGTAGAGCAATTGTACAATGGGGAGACTCGGTTTTTTTTGCTGGTATTCATAGCAACTTATTATTCGAAGACGAACGCCTCATAGTAGGCTACGACCTCATCAACGAAGTGCCTTTCAATATGCACGCAGGGAATTCGAATAATTTGGACGATGCCGTTTTGTACCACGACACCTTGTTTGCCATGGGCTCATTTTGGAGTACACCCTCTGGCATTCAGGGAGAATATGAGTTGCCACAGTTGGCGGCTTGGACCGATAATGAATGGCACTTTGTGGGTGGAGTGTTGGCTTTTGGCGGACCATTGCATGGTGTTGTTTACCAAGACAAATTGGTCATAGCAGGATATGCAGAAGCCGTGGTTCAAACCGACTGGAGTGCGCAAGCATCATCCAATGTGGTTTTTTACCAAAATGGAGTTTGGGATTCTTTTCCGGGAAATATTACTGGGATATTTAATGATCTTGCTGTTCATCCTTTGACAGGTGACCTTTATTTATGTGGAGGATACATGTCAATTGATGGCGAGTTAACAAGTGGTATGATCTACTATGATGGTGATTATTGGCATAAATTATTTAATACTGACCCACTAGAATTAGGAATGGTTGTGAGACAATTTGAATTTTATCGAGGTCAGTTGTATGCTTATGGAACATTTGGAAACGGGAGTCAAGGTAACATAGACTTTAGAGTCATGCGCTACGACGGGTACGCGTGGCATGATGGTGAGAATTTCGGTGATTCTCCGTCCTATGTGAATGACATGCACGTGTACAAGGATGAACTATACGTATGTGGTCTAAACATGGACACCCTCAACGGCGAACCCCTCTACCCTGAAAACATAGCTCGCTTCTACATCGCACCAGAAGACGTACAATGGGGAATACCCGAAGATACCCCCGAAATTGAAAACCCTGTCTCCGTATTTGAGCTCTTTGAATATGAAATGAAGCTGTTCCCTAACCCAGCTGAAACGGAAGTCCACCTCAAGCTAAAAGACCCGTTTACCGGGGCTATTGTCGTCACCAATTCACGTGGTTATCAGGTGAGCTATGAAGAAGTCAGTAGTTGCCGTCGGCACACAATTTCACGGGGAGATTTATCGGCTGGGATGTACTACGTCAATCTAGTAAAGAGCGGCCAAATTGTTGGTTTTAAGCGTGTGGTTTTTGAGTAGGTCTAGGCATTTCGATGGGGTGGTTCTCCGTGAATTATTATTGGATATTGTTAAAGCAATAAACCATGCGACAAAGGAAGCTATGGAGCGAGAAATTCGTAATGCAACAAAGTAATTTATAGACTATTGATGAATTGACTATCGACAAAACTTAGTAGCCTTAAAACAGCCAACCCTGTACTAATGCATAGAAACAAATTCGCTCAATTTGGCTCAATCATACTGTTGTTGACATTTCAGAATTGTCGTAACCCTGCCCCAAAGGACCATGTGCAAATTGATATTGGCTCGATCAAAATCAGCTCTGAAAAAGCTTCGGATCTAGAGAATGACTCCATTCAATCTGCACGAAGCGCCATTGATACAATTTATGTACTTGTCCTTCCCAGCGCTAACGGGTACGATTATGGAACATATAATTTCGACTTCAACCCAATTATTGAACAAGAACTTGGTTCATTCGCCAACATCATTGTCAAGCCATTTCCATATAAATCCCTCATGGGCACCACCTATCTGGGAGTGTTTGACCGTAAGGATTGTCACGCCATATTGGAAAAGGTCGATGTTGACTATCTAATCCTAACTAGATTCGCAGGTCCTTTCAAACGAGTTGGAATGAAATGGGGGTAAGCCTACGGCCTCGCCCGTCCTATAACTCTTCTAGATTTTCCTTAAAGACGCAATTTTGTGGAAACAGCTCATGCAGTTGAGAAGCTTTGTGGTCTGGGATCACCGAGAGGACGTGGTTTAGCC
>JADFAK010000004.1 GCA_015665315.1 Flavobacteriales bacterium
GTGCCGTGGCTGGATTCACGAACGATTACAACGGATCGTCGGATGCTTCAGATATCTACCCTGTAGGAACAACAACTGTCACCTGGACTGTAGTTGACATCTACGGAAATGAGACGCAGTGCTCAATGACCATAACAGTAACAGATAACGAAGCTCCTTCGATCACATGTCCTGCCGACCTAACGCAAAGTGCAGATTCAAATGTGTGCGAAGCGATGGTAACAGTTGATGCCCCAGTGGTATCTGACAACTGTGCCGTAGCTGGATTCACGAACGATTACAACGGATCGTCGGATGCTTCAGATATCTACCCTGTAGGAACAACTACTGTAACTTGGACAGTGACTGATATTCACGGAAATTCTACACAGTGCTCGATGACTATCGAAGTGACTGACGACGAACTTCCAACGATCGACTGCCCATTGAGCATAGTTCAAACTGCTGATGCTGGTTCTTGTGACGCTTTAGTCTCTGTTCCTGCGCCTTCGGCAAATGATAACTGTGGTGTAGCTTCAGTAATCAACGACTACAACGGAACAGCAGATGCGACGGATATCTACCCTGTTGGAACTACGCTTGTAATCTGGACTGTGACCGACCTCGCTGGTAACGAAATGACTTGCGGTATGACGATCACTGTAACAGATGACGAGTTGCCAACGATCACTTGTCCTGCTGATGTGGTTCAAACTGCCGATCCTGGTGTATGTGAGGCCTTTGTCTCTATGCCTACGCCTTCGGCAAATGATAACTGTACGGTTGACTATTTCACCAACAACTACAACGGAACGTCTGATGCTTCAGATATCTACCCTGTTGGTGTGACTTCAGTAGTATGGACTGTGTATGACATCTACGGAAACTCTACTGTTTGCGCAATGCTTGTAACTGTAGAAGATGACGAGCTGCCTACAATCACTTGTCCCGCTGATATCGTTCAAACAGCCGATAACAATTCATGTGATGCGACTGTTACTATTCCTCAGCCTGTAGTTGCCGATAACTGCGGTGTGTCTGCTTTCATCAACGACTTCACTGGAACTGATGATGCGTCGGCAATCTATCCAAACGGTGTGACTACCGTGACATGGACTGTCTATGACATCTGGGGAAATGAGTCTACTTGTTCGATGACTGTTACCGTATCCGATGACGAGGATCCGACAATCTCTTGTCCTGGTGATATCGTTCAAACCGCCGATGCAGGTGTTTGTGAGGCTTTGGTTTCTGTTCTTCAGCCTTCGGCAAATGATAACTGTGGTGTCGACTCTGTACTCAACGATTACAACGGAACAGACGATGCGACGGATATCTACCCTGTTGGAACCACTCTAGTAACCTGGACTGTAACCGATCTATTCGGAAACACAACTCAGTGTACTATGAATGTGATAGTTACTGATGACGAAGCTCCTTCGATCACCTGTCCGGCCGATGTAGTACAAACTGCCGACAATGCAGTGTGCCAAGCAATGGTAACTATCCCTGCTCCAGCTGTCAACGACAACTGTGCAGTAGCCGGATTCACAAATGATTACAACGGAACAGCCGATGCGACTGATGTATATCCTGTAGGAACAACAACAGTGACATGGACTGTAACAGACATACACGGAAATGAGACGCAGTGCTCAATGACTATAACTATTACTGATGACGAAGCTCCTTCGATCACATGTCCTGCCAACCTAACTCAAACAGCAGATTCAAATGTGTGCGAAGCAATGGTAACTATCGATGCGCCTGTCGTAGCTGATAACTGTGCCGTAGCCGGTTTCACGAACGATTACAATGGATCGTCGGATGCTTCGGATATCTACCCAGTTGGAACAACAACCATCACATGGACTGTCACCGACATCCACGGAAATGTGTCTACTTGTTCTATGACTGTGACTGTTGTCGACGATGAGTTGCCTACAATCACATGTCCAGCAGATGTTCTTCAAACAGCAGATGCAGGTGTATGTGAGGCACTCGTGACTATCGATGCGCCAATTGTAGCCGATAACTGCACGGTTGCTGGATTTGTAAACGACTACAACGGTACTGCCGACGCTACAGATGTATATCCTGTAGGATCTACCACAGTAACATGGACAGTAACCGATATCTACGGAAATGAAGCACAGTGTACAATGGAAATCGTTGTGACTGATGATGAGTTGCCTACGATTATCTGTCCTGCTGATATCACGCAGACTGCCGATGCAGGTGTGTGTGAAGCACTTGTGAATGTGAATGCTCCTGTAGTAAATGATAACTGCTCTGTAGCTGGCTTTACCAACGATTACAACGGTACTGCCGATGCGACGGATATCTATCCTGTAGGAACAACAACAATCACGTGGACGGTAGTAGACCTCGCTGGAAACAGTACAACTTGTGAAATGATTATCACTGTTACCGACGACGAAGCGCCAGCGATCACTTGTCCTGCCGATATCGTTCAAGGTACCGATGACGGTCTGTGTGAAGCAGCTGTAACTATCCCTGCTCTTATAGTAGATGATAACTGCGCCGTAGCTTCATTCAGCAACGACTACAACGGAACTACTGATGCTTCTGATGTGTATCCAATCGGTGTAACTACTGTTACCTGGACTTTGGTTGACATCCACGGAAACGTGAGCGAATGTTCTATGACTGTTGAGATCCTTGACGATGAAAATCCTCAAATCGCTTGTCCTGAGAACATGGTTGAGCTTGTTGGAAATGCATGCGAGTTCGTAATCCCTGATTACACCGGACTGGCCATGGCAACCGACAACTGTACTGTTCTTCCTGCTTTGACTCAGTCACCTGCAATCGGAACAACAATTTATGGCACTGGTACTGTCCAAGAGATCACGATCACTGCAACCGATGAAAGTGGGAACGCGACATCGTGCACATTCGAAATCACCTTGGATGATACGATCGCTCCTTCTATCGAGTGTATCGATGACCAGACAGTTTATGTAGACGACAATTGCCTATACATGCTGCCAGATTACACTACTGCCTCTATCGTAGATGATAACTGCGGTGTGATGACGGTTGAGCAATCAATGGCTGCCGGTACTGAAATCACGTTGGGAAGCTATGACATCACTGTCACTGCAACCGATGCCGATGGAAATGCAACCTCTTGTACATTCACTGTTGAAGTGCTTGATAACACGGCTCCTGTAATCACTTGTCCTGAAGATCAGGTCGAAGAGTTTGACACGGATTGTGCCTTTACTTTGATCGACTATACTGGTCTGCTAAGCGCAAATGATAACTGCAGCGACGTAACAATCTCACAGTTCCCGCCTGTAGGCACTTTAGTGACTGAGAACACTACAGTTACATTGTTTGCCAATGACGCATACGGAAACGAAAGCTCTTGTTCATTCACTGTTATCCTTGAAGATACAATCGATCCTGAAATCACGTGTGCCGAGAACATCGATGTGTTCAACGACACGGCAATCTGCGGAGCGATGGTAGAATACGATGCACCTGTTGCAACTGATAACTGTACCGTGGCTAGCGTAGTGATGACCGAAGGTCTTGCAAGTGGAGAAATCTTCCCTGTAGGTGTGACAACTGTAACTTATGAAGTAACTGATGGTTTCGGAAACACAACGTCATGTAGCTTCACAGTAA
>JADFAK010000083.1 GCA_015665315.1 Flavobacteriales bacterium
TGGGAGAAGGTGAAGAAGCCATTTCGCTAGAAATAACAACCGACGGCTTGTATGTATTGATGCTTGAAGTAGAGGATGAGTTTTGCGGATTTAGCCGACAGTATTTTGACACAATAGAAGTGTTTTTGCCCCTGGAGATGGACTGGCAGTTGGATTTTTTCCAAGAGTCATTGTGCTCGGAGCTAGAGTTTACAGGGCTGTCGCAAGTGTCAAATTCTACTTGGGTTCACTGGTCTGACAACATAGGCGGTTCATCAGACGAAGAATCATTTTTGGCCATTTACCCCCAAGGCACATACGAAATCACCCTATCGGCTTTTAGCGAACCGTGCAATACAACTTCCCAGTTGACGCAGTCGATAGATGTTGGCGTGGACAATGACCTTATGCCTGTACTGGAGTTTCCCAACGTATTTACACCAGGCCATGATGAGGTAAACGACCGCTTTCGAATCATGAACGAAGTAGAAAGCTTGGGCGAACTGGATCATTTCTCCATAACTGTATTGAACCGCTGGGGCACAATCTTGTGGACATCTGATCAGGTAGGCTTTGGCTGGGATGGCACCGCTCAAGGCGAGGCAGTCTCTGAAGGCACTTATTTTTACTTGGTAGAATACGGTTATAGCTGTCTGCCCACTGAGAAGTTCAGCAAACAAGGGAGTTTTACATTGTTGCGGTAGTGTTTCAAAGTTTTCTTTAATCTCTTTTCTCTATTTAATTGTCTTCCATATTTATCACACAAACTTTGTGAATGAAGGTGTAGATTAATATGGAAGGTGTAATTTACGTCTGACTTTGTTAAAACTGAAGGCTATCCCATCTCATGTATAGACTATTATTTCTGTCTTTATTGTGTTTATTATTCCTGACTAATTATAGTCAAGAGGATTTGGTCTATGCGGCTAACGAAGGGCAGTGGGGGGATGGTGTTCATTTTGTATCGAACACGGCCAATACAACGGTTGTTTTGCGGTCTGATGAGATTGTTTTTGGGATGGTTGATGCTGGGGCAATGCATGCGGCGCTGACCGATGTTGACGCTGAGCGAGCAGATATTGAATCGGTGGGCACAGCACGATGGAGCATGAGGTTTATAGGAGCCAACAACGTTATACCTACTGGAGAAGATACAGTGGCAACATTGTACCATTATTATTTGGGAGCGGATAGCGGAAAATGGCGGAGCAATGTGAGGGGAGTGAACCGAGTGCGTTACCGCAATATTTATGATGACATTGACTTGTTGGTTTACAGCAAGCAAGGCAACTTCAAGTACGATTTTATTGTTCATCCTGGGGGCGACCCATTGGATATCTGTTGGGTATATGAAGGAGTTGAGCCCACAATCAACGATCGATCAGAGTTGGAATTTGAGTTGCCATGGACGACCCTAGTGGAGCTTTCTCCATTCAGTTATCAGTTGGATGAAACAAAAGTTAAGGAAGTAGCATCCTCACTAGTTAGAAGAGGAGGCGGGTTTGGTTTTAGTTGCGGGGAGTATGATCAGGGGAAGAAATTGATCCTTGATCCAGAGGTTGTTTTTGCTACGTATGGGGAGGTTGGGCAGTATTGCAATCATGTGATACCGCATGATAATGGAGAGTTGGTGGTTACTGGCGCAGTGGCTAGTTTGGAAGCGATTGGAGGTGCTTTGGACTCGGTCCCTTCAGGTTATTTTTTATTCCCAACGCGTTTAAGTCATTATATTGAAGAAGGAGCTGTATTGGAATGGGCAGCGCTTATTTCTGGAAATGGTTCATGCATTCCTACAAACTCTGTGAGCAATGCCAATGGCATCGTTGTAAGTGCTTGGACACTAGGTGAGGAATTTCCACTTTCTTCAGATGCGTTTCAGGATACTCAAATAGACACATATTCATCAGACGATTTGTTTTTTGCTGTTTCGGCGGATGGGAGTAGTTTTCTGGGAGGGACAAGAATAAGTTGGTGGGCTGACACTTTTGGCTGGAGTGCAACGCAAATCTTTGAGAGTGAAAATGAATATAACTATAAACCACTCACACATACGAGTAGATTGTTGATTTCTGATTCGACGGTTTATTTCGCAGCTACTTGTCGTGGCATCCCAGATTTCGAAGGCATTCCCACCCAATTGTATGGAGCCCCAGACGACACGGTGGGTGTGGATATTGTGGTAGGATCGATGCCATTGTCCATGAATACCATTAATTGGTTCACGGTTTTGGGTGCAGATCCAGATACATCTTATGCCTGGGGGCATGAAGGAGTCAATGATTTAAAGTTTTTGCCCAGTGGTGAGTTGGGTATTTGTGGTTGGAGCCGGCAGCCCCATTTTCCAGCAAGTGAAAACGCCTACGACAGTACTTTTGGTGGCGAGCAAGAGGCCTGGATAGCAAAACTGGACCAAAATACCGGAGACTTATTGGCAAGTACCTACTTTGGAAACGACAGTAGGGAGGAGGCTTGGGCTTTGCATTCGATGGGGGATAAAATAGCAGTGATTGGGCGAACAGATAACACAAGTGAATATGAAGATGCGATCCTCCTTTCTGGCGAACCATCTGTGTGGATGGGAGTTTTTAGCAACGACCTCACTGCAATGGAAAGTCTATACACCTTGGGAAGTCTCAACGATCACGAAGAGGTTATGCCCATTGCCTTGGGCTCTGACGCTTGTGGCAACTTGATCTTCAGCTTAGAAAAGAGTTATTGGCAGGATAGCGCCGGTACTAGTCTGCAAGGCTGGCCCATTACCCCAGATGCCTTTCAAAGTGATATCGGTCGGTATTATATGGCCAAACTCAATATACGAACTGACGAAATTGACTTTGGCACTTATTATGGAGGGACGATAGTTCATAATCGCCAAAATCACATTACTGATGGAGGGATAATGCATCATGGCTCCTGCGCAGAATACGATCATCCATCTGGTTACTTA
This sequence comes from Flavobacteriales bacterium, assembly GCA_015665315.1. Taxonomy (GTDB): domain Bacteria; phylum Bacteroidota; class Bacteroidia; order Flavobacteriales_D; family Sanyastnellaceae; genus JADFAK01. Next base: position 2,927 of record JADFAK010000083.1, read on the forward strand.
AACACTACAAGTGGAGTGTACAATGAAGACAATGTGAGTTTTAATTGTTGCGAACAAGTCATCTCGGTTTTAGATTTCACCACCGATCAGTTGGGCGAAGTCCAAAGCAATGTAAGCTACAATGTACTAGGTCAATGCGCTCCCTATGAAATCGAGTTATCTCAATTGTGGCCTGATGGCAGCGTTACTTGGGATTTCGGCGACAATACTTCGGGAGAAGGCCATGAGACAAGTCATGTGTATGAGGATGCTGGCAGCTATACAATTGAAGTTAGTCTGGTAGATTCTACAACATGCAATGTGTACGACACAGAAATCATCACCATAGAACTAGCCAATAGTCCTTCAGATCTATCAGGGGAGATGGTAACAAGCTCAGGAGGAGTGTGCGAACTTCCCCAAGTTTTGGAAGGGTTGTTTGTCGGCGAGGGAGCCGATAATTATACCTGGCAGCTCAACGGAGAAAATTTGGGAGAAGGTGAAGAAGCCATTTCGCTAGAAATAACAACCGACGGCTTGTATGTATTGATGCTTGAAGTA
>JADFAK010000113.1 GCA_015665315.1 Flavobacteriales bacterium
TCTTGACCTTTGATGCGGAAGGTGAGATTATTGAAACTTTTGAAGTTTCCAGTATACTAACAGGTGTTGTATTGCCGACTTATGCGGAAAGTCTATCCATGGCTTCGGATGGAACAGTTGTTTGTGTGACAGGCTACAACATGGGAAATTCGGAAAAGCTTATTGTTAGAATGGATCCTGTGAATTTGGCTGTGGTGAGCACCGGCGTCGTTCAGAATGAGTCAGAGCTTGCCACAAGTTATTGGTCCATCATAGAAACCTCTACAGGTGAGATTATTTTGGCCGGGAGTGATCCAATCAACAACGATGAAGATTCCTTTGTTGACGAAGTCCATCTAATCCTAACCAAAATGACCAATGACCTTAGCTCATCTGTTTCAGGTTATTTTGATTTTTTTCCAGGAGAGTTTTGTTACCCGAAAGAAGTGTTTGAATTGTCGGATGGTAGATTTTGTATTTTTGGTTGGGTCTATTCTGGTGAAGTAAATGATAATTGGGTTGCTATTATTGATGCGGACTTGGAAGATGCGTCTTATGTATATCGGTGGGAAGGTGGTCTATCAGGTGGTCAACCGAGCGTCGTTCATGTTGAAGATGACGTTTTTAAACTCCTCACACATGGAAATGGTGATTCTGAGGGAAATTACATCCTAAAATCCATTGATTTCGACGCCTTGAATGAGCAAGTACTTGACATAAATGAATTTGATTTTGACGTGTCGGGAGCTCCTATTGTGGACATAGAAAAAGCTACAGGAGGAGGCTTTGTAATAATGGGGTCTTTTTCAGGAATAGCCCCGCAATTTCAAGATAAATCTTGGATTGTAAAGATCGACAGTCTAGGCAATCAAGAATGGGCCAAGGTATACGAACACCTAGATCCTTACCATGATGTCTCCGACCATGTTTTATACGATCTAGAACTAGCCGAAGACGGTGGGTACATGTGTGCGGGATTGCACTGGGAATACGACGGCTCTGACTTCCAACAAAAACTCTGGCTCCTCAAACTAGACGCATGCGGCGACGAAGAATGGCAAGGCTGCGAACCCATCGTGGGGGTAGAGGAGGTTATGGTGGGCAAGGTAAACGTACAGGCACTCCACACGTGGCCGAATCCTGTTTCTGAATGTACTCTAAACTATTCCACCGGCGCCTACCTTTCCGTTGGCAGTGTTGTTGAGCTTGTCGATATAAATGGCAAAGTCATTCTTTCCAAGTCCACTTCTTTGCCGGAAATCAACGGCTCTATTGAAGTCGGCCAACTCGATGCTGGGCTTTATGTTTTGCGCGTTGCTGGGGAGCAGAAACGAGTGTTGATTGAATAAGATTTTTAAAAAGAGTAAGAGGAAGAGAAAAGAGTAAGAGATAAGTGAGTCTGGTTTTCTCAATACTCGCACTCACACTCACACTCGCACTCGCACTCGTTCTGGCCTTCAAGTCGATTTACAATTGGCCGTTCCAAAAAAATGGCAACAATTCGATCAATGAGCAAATCCACTTATCTCTTCCTCTAAACACTTCCTCTTATCTCTTGAATTTAAAGAGGAAGAGCAAGAGAAAAGAGTAAGAGATAAATGATTTTGATCGTGAGCTTTACTTCTTTCCATCAGTTGAAGTTATTGCCAAATTGCATTTGATACTTGCCATAGGTAAATCCTGAATCGTGCATTATCCATCCTAAATCATTTCAGTCTTGCTCTAATTACTTAGCTATATTTGAAAGATGCATTTATTAACCCCCATAAGTCGATTGCTGCTCGTGTTATTGCTAGGCGTGATGTCTTTGGGGTCCTCCGCGCAGTACACCTATTTCAATAAGAGCCTCATGATCGATGAGGATAGTTCTTCTGTGCTTATCACTGGCATCGAAGCCATTGGAAATGGGAATTATATTGGTGCTGGAGGTTGCTGTCAATACGATGAAGTTTTCTTGACCTTTGATGCGGAAGGTGAGATTATTGAAACTTTTGAAGTTTCCAGTATACTAACAGGTGTTGTATTGCCGACTTATGCGGAAAGTCTATCCATGGCTTCGGATGGAACAGTTGTTTGTGTGACAGGCTACAACATGGGAAATTCGGAAAAGCTTATTGTTAGAATGGATCCTGTGAATTTGGCTGTGGTGAGCACCGGCGTCGTTCAGAATGAGTCAGAGCTTGCCACAAGTTATTGGTCCATCATAGAAACCTCTACAGGCGAGATTATTTTGGCCGGGAGTGATCCAATCAATAACGACGAAGATTCCTTTGTTGACGAAGTCCATCTAATCCTAACTAAGATGACCAATGACCTTAGCTCATCTGTTTCAGGTTATTTCGATTTTTTTCCGGGAGAGTTTTGTTACCCGAAAGAAGTGTTTGAATTGTCAGATGGACGGTTGTGCGTATTTGGCTACCTGTACGGGGGTGGGTTAAAAGATATTTGGGCGGCCGTGATAGATTCCAACTTGGAAGATGTGTCCTATATACACAGATGGGAAGGCGAGCAAACTACGAATGCGTTGACCGTTGTTCAAAAAGAGGTTGATGTCTTCCAATTGGTCACAAGAGGAACAAATTCAGAAGGGGATAGTTACCTAAAATATATCACTTTCGATGCAAATACGGATGAGGAACTTGAAACGATAGATTTGGATTTTCTCTTAGCCGGAGCGGCGATTCGTGATGCACATATTACGGCTGACAATGGGTGCGTAATTATGGGTTATTACAATGGTACAGCAGATGAGTTTCCCGAAAAATCATGGATCGTTAAAGTAGACAGTCTAGGCAATCAAGAATGGGCCAAGGTATACGAACACCTAGATCCTTACCATGATGTCTCCGACCATGTTTTATACGATCTAGAACTAGCCGAAGACGGTGGGTACATGTGTGCGGGATTGCACTGGGAATACGACGGCTCTGACTTTCACCAAAAACTCTGGCTCCTCAAACTAGACGCATGCGGCGACGAAGAATGGCAAGGCTGCGAACCCATCGTTGGCGTGGAAGAAGTCATGGTGGGCGACGTAAACGTACAGGCACTCCACACGTGGCCGAATCCTGTTTCTGAATCTACTTTAAATTATTCCACCGGCGCCTACCTTTCCGTTGGCAGTATAGTTGAACTTATTGATTTAAATGGCAAAGTCATTCTTTCCAAGTCCACTTCTTTG
>JADFAK010000015.1 GCA_015665315.1 Flavobacteriales bacterium
GACCAAAATCGCGCGTTCCTTTCGGAATTGATGGTTTGCTCATTACAATCAGAATTTTCGGCGGTTAAACCGACTGCGATTTCGAATACGGTTTTGCTGCTCTCCTTTTTGTTTAGAAAGCACGCCACCAACAGCAAATACCACTAAGGCACAGCCAATTATAACTTTAAGAATCAAGGCTAAGTCTGGTTCAATCGTCATTTTGCATCCGTTGCTTGTATCGAATAAATATCATCACGACCAAAATGGCCATCAGTACCCATACATATTTCATAAAATCGCTTTAACCCTACAAAAGTATCCATTCTCACGGTGCTCACACAATTCTTACCAGCAATAAATGGCTTAAATATGAACGTGTCCAACTTAAAATCGAAGTATGCACCCTAATTTCATGCCATGTGATCGATTCGACCTATTTTTGAACCAATGTCTCAATTTACCATACATCGACGAGCTTCTATCGCAGGACACAACGGAGGAATCTATGCACTTTCCAAAGGTCCGTCACCCGAACAATTCTTCACAGCTGGGGCCGATCGATTTGTAGCACTCTGGAATATCACCTCGGAGAAACAAGAGGCATTTGCTGTCAAACTCGATGCGGCACCCTACTCTTTGGCATTCATCGAAGAAGAAGCCCTGTTATGCATTGGGAATGCCGAAGGGAAATTGCATATCGTTGACCTAAACACCCGCAAAGAGTCGAAACTCATCGATTTTCATAAAAAAGGAGTGTACGGCTTAGCTTATTTGTCGGCCCAAAAACTTCTCGTAAGCGTCGGTGGTGAAGGGAATATTGGCTTTTGGTCGGTCCCAGAATTCAAGTTAAAACTACAAATCCCCATTGGTGAATATCGTTTAAGAGGACTAGCGATAAACGCAAATGAATCACTCCTTGCCATCGGATCAGCCGATGGATTACTGCATGTTTTCGAGACGGAATTCTTCAACGAAATCCTTACTATCGACGCGCATGAAGGATCAATTAACTGTATCGCTTTCCATCCTGAGAAACCAATAATTGTCACCGGTGGAAAAGACGCTCGCTTGAGATTCTGGAATGCTTCGTCGGGAAAAAAAGAGTACGAGATTGAAGCGCATAATTTTGCTATTTACGATGTTAAATTCAGCCCTAACGGGCAAATGGCGGCTACAGCAAGCTTTGATAAAACGGCTAAAATTTGGGATGCCAATTCATTTGATTTGATTGCTCGATTGGAGGCCCCAGAATTAAAAAACCGACGATCTTTGAACTGTATCTCCTGGGTTTCGAATGATGAAGTAGCCATAGCCGGGGATGATAAATTACTTAGCCTTTGGCAAATACAAAAGGATGACAGCAAGAATAGATAGTCTGCGTAAAATGATGGCCGACGAACCAGAAGATGACTTTCTGCCATACGCACTGGCCATGGAGTTCATGGGGATTGAGGATTACAAAGCGGCGTCGGAGACACTGGAAAAGTTAGTCGCCAAATCACCTGCTTATCTGCCCTCCTACTATCAACTAGGAAAATGCTATGAAGAATTGGATCAGATAGACCAAGCGATAGACATATTGCAGGCAGGAATGAAAGTGGCGCAAGATCAGAACGATCAAAAGGCCTTGGGAGAAATCAAAGAAGCACTTTGGTATTTGGAAGATGACTGATTAATCTATCACATGCATCGCATACCGAAAGACCGAGCCGAATCCCTCAAAATCGATGGATTCGAACTCCAATATTAAGTCACCAGAAATTGACGAAGGGAGCTTGTAATCCAACTCTCCAAGTGAGTAAGTCGTTGATCCATTGAGTTCTATTCGACGTGAATCGATGACACTTCCAGTTGAATTGAGCAATCTCATTTCGATGGAATCCAAGCCACTTTCATCAGAAATACTACCCAACACTTTCAAATCTTGGCCAGCGGCTACATTCCAGTTATTGTCCTCAAGTGCAGGATAAACTTGAATCAGGTCAATCTGAGGAGCATTTTGATTGTCCACTTGAATGTCTACGGTTCGCACTTCACTTAATCGACCACTATCATCCAACACTACGGCCTCCAATACCCACCAGCCTTGGATTGTATCATTTAAGGTGATGTGTATCTTTTTGTCGGCATTCCTTCCTTCCAACAAACTGATATTCGAACCAATCCAATCACCGTAAAATCCAGATTCAGAAACAAATCCGCTAGTCGTCTCCTGGCCTTCCATTCCAGAAAACGTAATTTTAAGCTGACTCAATAATTCATTGTCCTCCATGACTACATGAACGACTATTGCCTCACCTGCCTCGAATTGGGAAATTGGCACTCCGTCCGTATTCTCCGTGTTCAAATGTGAGATAGAAGGAGCTTCCTTGTCTTGTTTATTGCAAGCGCATAGCAGCATCAACGAGGCGACCATGGTATAAATCCACAAAGTTGGAACTGAATATTTAAGCATTGCTGGGATAGACTTGGATTTGAAACAAATGTACAGATAACCCAATAATAGGAAGGGCAACAAAGCGAATTAAGTAGGAGCCATGACCACCGCCATGGGATATTTCCATATTTTCGGAAACCTAATCAACAACTAACGCTGTTTCCGAATTATTATGAAAAGACGAAGTTTTATTAAGAATGGATTGATTGCTGGAGTAGGTCTGTCAACCTTGCCATCTTGGACGACCATGAGTATGGACAGCGCAAAGATTCGAGTGGGAATAATAGGCGTGGGCATGCGTGGTCGTGGTTTGATGGAACTTTTATTGGACAGACCGGATGTCGAAGTGTTGGCCGTTGCCGACGTGGAGCAAGATTCGATCGACCGTAGCAAGCAGATTTTCACTGAGCGAAAAATAAAGGAACCGACCTACTTCTTGGGCGATGAAGACAATTGGAAAAAGCTCGTCGCCATGACCAATTTAGACGCAGTCATCATAGCTACCCCATGGCGATTCCATGCTCCGATGGCTATAGCTACGATGGAAAGTGGGAAATATGCAGGCGTTGAAGTCCCTGCAGCTCTATCAGTTGATGATTGTTTCAAGCTTGTCGAAACGTCAGAGCGAACAGGAATGCCTTGCATGATGTTGGAAAATGTGTGTTATCGCCGCGACATTATGGCCATACTCACCATGGTTAGAGAAAACATGTTC
>JADFAK010000016.1 GCA_015665315.1 Flavobacteriales bacterium
ACTGAGATGATAATTGCGGGAGAGGTAATTCAACCCTCTGAATTGCATCCCTACCTGAGCGCGATGCGTGTGTTGCTTAGTTTAGATTGTGATTCAAAATCTTTTCAATCCTACTTGGCTGAAGAAAAGTATCGATCAGCGATAAAAGTTATCGGAGTTGCTGCTGTGGCGATCCTATTTTGTGGACTCGTGATTAATCTATTCGCCTTTCAGAATTTGACTGCGGAAGTTCAGCGACTTAGTATCGAGAATTCTATTCACGACAATATGTTTCAGACCTTGGATTCAATCAAGTCCGAAGTAGCCTCGAAGCATGACTTGATAGCCAGAAACGGGGTGTCGAAATTGACAAGACTTGCTGAGATTTCTGACAAGGTTGGAAAATCATTGCCAGACAAAATTACCTTGACCAAACTTGAAATGGCTCCTAGAAATGGAAAGCATGAGGCAAAAAAGCCACTGCGATTCAAATTTGATAATGTCCAAATCGAGGGAGTGGCAAGCAATGACCAAGAGTTAAACCGCTGGTTGGAGGCGATTGGAGAAATGGACTTCGTTAAAGCAGTGCGATTTTTAGGGTATTCGGCCGACAGCAAATCGGGTAAGTTTTCATTGGAAATCGATGTGCAATGAGTTTTTTGGAAAAAACCTCATATCGAAATAAGTTCTTGTTTGTAGTAATAGCCATACTTGTATTGAGCTGGCTTGCTTGGCAAATGTCTTTTGCTCCCACCTTGGAATTATCAAAGACAAAATCAGAGTTGACAGACAAGATTTCCGAGGCGTCTAACTTACAGACCTACTTGCAGCAAATGCAAATAGAAAAAGCCCAATTGGAAGCTATTCTTGGCTCCTCAGATATTACCCCAGAAGAAATGCAGTTGGGTATTGTAAGTTATGTTGCAGATATCGCCGATGATAAATCAATGAAGATCGAAGAGCTCTACCCATTGCATTTGATAAAAGAGCAAGACTGCCAAATTGCTACCCAAACAATCATTGTTTCAGGGACTTACGCCGAGCTTGTAAGACTATGTATGGCATTTGAGGCTGATTTTAACCTAGCACGACTGGCCTCAGTGAATTATTGGACTGATACAGATCCGAAAACAAGGAAAAAGAAATTATATGCGACCTATTATCTTCAAAATATTCAAAGGGCTGTGTAGCTTCATGCTTGCTGCCTTGTTGTTTTCTTCGTGCCAGGAAATTAGTGAGGTGGATATATCGTGTTCTAAAATTAAGCTTTTGACGCCACCCGATTCATTGCAATCCGCCTCCGGAATCTTTCATTTCAAGTGGGAGGAGCTGGAAGATGCGATTACTTATAATTTCGAATTGGCAACTCCCGACTTTGAGAATCCGTTGTATTACCACACTGACACTACAACCGCGCTTAAAGAAATTGTACTAGCACTTAGCCCAGGACAATATACATGGCGCGTCCAAGGAGAAAATGCATCTAGTACCACGCCGTGGTATGCTAGAACTTTGTTTGTAGACACGTCGGTTGGCCTTGAGGGTGTACCAATGGTGCTTACTTCGCCATCCGATAATAGTATATTAGATAATACATCCGTTAGTTTTACCTGGCAAGAGATTGAGCTTGCCGAATACTACACTTTTCAACTGTTGTACAACAACAATGGGGTTGTGGGAGAAGTGTATAGTTTGGCTCAGCCTCAAGAGGCCTCCTTGGCTATGAACGTGCCTGAGGGCCATTGGTATTGGCGCGTGCAGGGAGAGATTTTTGGCAGCAGTCCGTCTAATTACGCTCAGCGGGCGTTGACAGTGGACCAAACTGCCCCAAGTGTGAGCGAGCTAACTTTTCCTCTTGGAGACGTTTTTGAGGCCGAATCCAACAATTTTACATGGAATGCGGCTATTGATCAATTGACCGTGGTAACTGAAACAATTGAGATATTCAGTGATGAGGATGCCACAATTCTTGTAGAGAGTTTAAGTGGTGTGAGCTCACCAGTTTCAATTGATTTGAGCGATTATGTTGTGGGCACCTATTATTGGGGGATTTACTCAGAAGACCAGGCGGGCAATTATTCGGAAAGTATCCTTGGAACTTTTCAAGTACAATGAAAAAGAAGGGATTGACATACATAATGTTGATTGCTGTTTTGGCAATATGGGGCAAGTTGATTTTTGACTTCGTTAATGCTGGCAATGATCAAATAGAAGAATTTTCTAGTCAATTCACTTCAGCGCCTACTGAATCGGCAAAGATTGATAGCGTTTATGCATACAAGCTTGACCTTGATTACAGAGATCCTTTTTTAGGCAAATCACCAGAACGCAAGCCTACTGGGCTTCCTAAGAAGAAAGTGGTGCGAGAAAAAACTCCAGTAAAAGAATTCATTGTCAACTGGCCAAATGTGGCTTACCTTGGAATGATGCAAAACAATCAATCGGGCCAAAAACTTGCGATGCTCAAGCTCAATACGGTTGACCTAGTACTCGCCGAAGGAGACAGCCTTGGCAAAGGATTTGTGCTCGGTGAAATTCTGCGTGATTCATTGATATTGTCGTTCAAAGAGACCTCCAAAACCATTTACAAATGATGCGAATACTGTCCATTCTAACGATTCTGTTAAGTGCATGGATTTATCCATTTGCGCAAAGCGCTGAACACCGAGAGATAAAAACCAGTGACGAGCGAATAGTACTCAATATTCTGGTAAAAGAAAAAAACATCAAACCACAAGCAGAGTTGCACTACACTTGGTTTGAGGAAGGAAAAATAAAAGTCACCCAAGGCGGATTCAATGGAAAGCTGTTGCATGGGGTGTACAAGACTTTTGACAAAGAAGGCAATCTCAAAATGTTTGGGCAGTATGAAAAAGGACTAAAAAATGGCGTTTGGAACACTTGGGCTAGCGATGGCCATTTGGTTGAAAAGTCGACATGGAAAAAAGGGGTTAGACATGGCGAAACGATCACATACAACAGAGGTCAAATAACGCAGGTTGAAAAGTACAAAGGCGGTAAACTGCATGGACGGCAACAAAGCCTAGTAGATGGTACGGTCTCTGAGGAATTGTTTTATAAGAAGGGCGAGCCATTTGAGAAAAAGACAATTTTAGAGCGCCTAAAAAAACTGTTT
>JADFAK010000184.1 GCA_015665315.1 Flavobacteriales bacterium
CTCCGAATCAGAGGAAGAGTTAGACCATGAAATTCAAATATTTCAAAATGCCCTTGACTTCGCAAGCGTCAAAGCGCGAGAATGCATGGTCCCAAGAAACGAAATTGTGGCCCTAGAAATCGAGGATGATATCGCGAAGTTGACCGACCTCTTCATTTCGACTAGTTTATCCAAGATCATTATCTATCGCGACAACATCGACAATATTATTGGCTATGTTCATTCATACGAACTGTTCAAAATGCCTGAGGCAATAAAGAACGTTTTACTCCCTGTAGCGATTGTGCCAGAACCCATGGCAGCCAACGAAGTTCTGGAGATTCTTTCACAGAATAAAAAGAACATGGCAGTGGTCGTTGATGAATTTGGTGGAACCTCAGGAATCATCACCATGGAGGACATTGTCGAAGAAATCTTCGGCGAAATCGAAGACGAGCACGATAATGAAGATTTGACCGAATTGGAGATCGGTGAGAATCGATATCGATTTTCAGCCAGACACGAGTTAGATTACTTGGTGGATAAATACAAACTGGAACTTCCAGAAATGGAACAATTTGACACTTTAGGCGGTCTGGTCATACATTATTGCGAAGAAATCCCATCTGAGGGAACCCAATTCGATGTTGGCCCGTATACGATTCTCATTACTCAGGCAAGCGAAACGAGGGTAGAAGAGCTAGAACTTAGTCTCTCTGAATAAAGTTGTTTCATAACTCGATGGCAAATCGTATATTCGCAGCCTTAAAAATTTAAAGAAAAAGTTTATGGCCACCATTGATAAAATCAGGAAACAAAGAGGACTCCTGATACTGTTCATCGGTATTGGTATGTTGGGATTTCTAATTCCTTATGACGCAGTAATGGCAATGTTCGGCGCTGGCGCTAACAAGGCTATTGGAAATGCAGGAGGAGTTTCTATTTCATATCAAGACTACAATAACGCAGTTCGCGAACGTGATGAACTATTGGATTACCAGACAAAGGAATCCTTGGAGAACGAAGTTTGGAGTGAGCTGTTACAAAAGAACTTGCTCAATGACCGTTTCGAGAACGCAGGAATCGATGTGACTACTGAAGAATTCGAAGAAATCACTTATGGTGAAAATCTTTCAGCTTTTGTTACAAGCACTTTCTACGGAAGAGGTTCTGATCCAGCAATAAAAGAGCAATGGAAAACTCAATTTGAAGAATGGCAAGATTCAGATCCTCGCCGATTCAAGGGTTACCAGGATGCTATTATTTCCAAGCGCAAAAAAGAAAAGTGGGACAACCTTGTTAGACGTGGTATTTATGCCAACAGTCTTGAGGGCAAGTATGACTACAAATACAAGAACGACACTAGAACATTTGACTTTGTATACGCAGGGTATGATGCTGTTGGCGATTCTTTGGTTTCTTGGGATGAAGGTGATATTCGTGCTTACTACAGAAAGCACAAAAACGATATTTCATACGAGCAGAAAACGCAAAGAGATATCAAGTACATTGAATTTAAAATTGCAGCCACACCTGAGGATATTGCCGCTATCAATACTGAAGTGAGTGATTTGAAGACCAAATGGTCGGAAGCTACAAATGACAGTGCATTTTGTGTGCTTCATGGAAACACAGGTCAGTTTTTCCGTTTTGACTACAAGGATGGTGATTTCGCAGGTGTTGAGAATAGTTCGATTATTGGAGATAGCATTGGCACTCTAATAGGTCCTTACGAGCACAATAACTTTGTGCGGGTCGTTAAAATTCTTGAGCGTTCAGTACTTCCTGATTCCGCTGAAGTTCGTCACATTCTTCTAAAGACTCGTCCAGAGGACAATGCTGCGACTTTGCAAGCTCGAGGAGACAGTTTGTTGGCCGTAATCAAATCTGGTACTACTAGTTTTGAAGACCTTGTCACAAAGCATTCTGAGGATCCAGGTTCGGTAGCCAAAGGTGGTGTTTACGACTACTTTGGCAGAGGAAGAATGGTTAAACCATTTGAGGATGCTTGCTTTAAAGGTAAAGTGGGTGACTTGACTTCTGCGATTACGCAGTATGGTATTCACGTAATTGAGATTCTTGGACAAAAGGATTTCAAAGAAGTAACCAATTTGGCTGCGATCGATCGTCCGATCCGTGCTTCTGCTGCAACAATTAGTGCTGGATACAACAATGCAAACGAATTTGCTATTATGCATAGCGATTTGGAGTCATTCGAAAATGCGGCCGACACTATGGGTTATGCTGTTGTTCCTGGTAACAACCTTACTCCTACTGCCACGAGCATTGGTGCTCTTCGAGACGCTGGTGAAGTTGTAAACTGGGCATACAAGGCTGAGAAAAATGAAGTCTCTTTCCCAATTCAAATTGGAGACAAGTACATCGTAGCCGTTCTTGCAGAAGCACGTGTTGCAGGCGTTCCTCCTTTTGAAAATGTCAAAGACAAAATGGAAAAAGAGGTTATCAAAGAAAAGAAAGCCGAATACTTGAAAGAGAAATTCGGAACAGTTGAGAACCTTGCAAGTGCCGCAGAAAAAGTTGAAGGAAAAGTAAGCAAGGCAAATAAAATTGCTCTTATACGTTCAAATATTCCTGGAGCTGGCAAAGAGAAAGAAATTGAAGTATTGGGATTGGCCTTTGGCGTTCCTGTCAATCACGTAAGTGAGCCAATTGCAGGCGCTTCTGGTGTATTTGTTATTGGTGGTGTCGAGGAGATCGTCCTTGCTGATGAAAAAGACAATTATATAGACGAGCAAGATGCTGTGATTAAAAGTGTGCAAGCGAAAGCTACAGCATTGACAACCGGTTTCTATGGTGCGATCAAGAGATCTTCTAAAGTTGAAGACTTGCGCTATGTGACTCGCTAGAAAATAATTGACAAAATTTTAAAGCCATTTCGATTGATCGAAATGGCTTTTTTTATGCCTGAACTTAAGGTATGAGTAACGAGCTATCGCCGTAACTTAAAAATCTATAGTCATTGGCCAGAGCATGCTCATATATCGATCTCCAAGACTCTCCAAGTAAGGCTGAAACAAGCAGCAACAAAGTACTCTTTGGCATGTGGAAATTTGTAATCAATCCATCAACCATACGCATCGTATAAC
>JADFAK010000137.1 GCA_015665315.1 Flavobacteriales bacterium
TTGGACTTTTCAAGCTTCAAAATCAAGTAATACATTTGCGCTGTTCTCAATCCCATTCTGGATAGTCGGAATATCTATGATTGTCGGAATTATCAACTCAGCTTGGGAGGTCCAAATAATAAAGCTCTCTCAATACAAGCTCACAGTCGAAAGGAAAAGGCCTCTTTTGCCCAAGTTTTTCGAAACAGATCTCAAGGACGTGCTATCAATAAAAATGAAAGCATTGAAAATGAGTCCGCTCACTGGCATGTCAAATTTCAGACATATGTTGAAGATGCAAAAATCTTATGGCGCCGCACCTGAAATTCCAGCAATCATTACTGGGCGCAAAACAGAATATTTCTTTGATGATGCCAACGACGCTGAACAAGAATGGATTACCCGTATTTTAAGCAGACTGCTTAAGCAATTGCAACGATGATCTATTGACATCTTAATTAAAACAAGCATAGTCTACGCACTCTATAAATAGTACCTAATAATACTCCAGCCCATGTCAGATAATTTAATCATTGCAGCTTCTTTTCAACAAGAACATGAGGCACACTTGTTTATTAGCCGACTTCGTGAAAGAGGTATTGAGGGCTACATTCAGGATGATAACATCTCGGCGGTTAATCCCTTTTATTCAGGAGCTGTTGGTGGTGTAAAAGTGTATGTTGACCATAAAGACCAAGAATCTATGCACGCCCTTTTACTAGAATTAAAGAAGGAAAGTACCGAAAAAGGAGAATTCGGTCACACAATCAAGGTCGGCGATGATGTTTATTTAAAGGTAGAAGAATATTGCCCCAAGTGCGATGAATTTACCGTGTATTTCAAGCGCTCTAACATGCTCAAATCTCTCTCAAGCCTTTTCAGTGGTAAATCACCTATTAAGCGAGACAAGATGTGTACCGCATGCAGACAAACGTGGAGGGAATAATTGACTACAATGGATGTCATATTGTAATGAGTCTCCTATTTTCAAGTTCGAAGGCAGTCCGTTTCTGGTCTAGTGCGCATTTTACTTAGTTTCGCAGCTCATGCGAGCAAATATAACTCTGAAATTCTGTGATCAATTTTAGTCAACTCCACGTGTGGTTATACTGACAAAACATCCATAGCAGCCCTGGGTATACAGCTGGGCGACATCAACTGAACTAGCAGCGGACCAAAGGATACCACCTAGATGTGAATCATTCGAATGGGTGTGGTATACAAACAATCAAACCAAAACAATGGACATTCAACAAATTTTCAAAAACAACAAAGCTTGGGTCGACCAAAAACTGAGTACAGATAAAGACTACTTTGAAAACCTAGCCAAAGGTCAAACCCCAAACATCCTGTACATTGGATGTTCCGACAGTCGTGTGACCGCTGAAGAACTCATGGGCGTGAGTCCGGGTGATGCCTTCGTTCACAGAAATATTGCCAATATGGTTCCCAATACAGATTTGAGCTCCATGTCGGTCATTGACTATGCAGTGATGCATCTCAAAGTGAATCATATTGTCGTGTGCGGACATTACTACTGCGGAGGAGTCAAAGCGGCGATGCAAAGCGCCGATTTGGGGATCTTGAATCCGTGGTTGCGAAATATTCGCGACGTGTACCGCATCCATAGGGACGAATTGAATGCCATCGAAGATGAAGACGCTAAATACAAAAGATTGGTCGAGTTAAACGTGCAAGAACAATGCATCAACGTTATTAAAACGGCTGAGGTCCAACAAGCGTACATTGATCGAGGTATTCGCGTGCATGGCTGGGTTTTCGACATTCATTCAGGAAAATTAATCGACCTCAACATTGACTTCGAATCTATCCTGAAAGGAATTATGGAGATTTATCGCCTGACCTAAAAATTGGCCACGATCTTATGGAAAAGAAAAACAAGGTATTCATCGCCACCAGCTTGGACGGCAAGATAGCCGATAAAGAAGGAGGTATAGACTGGCTGCATTCAATCCCAAATCCAGACAACAACGACATGGGATACGGAGCTTTTATGGAAGGAATTGATGCGCTAGTTATGGGAAGAACAACGTTTGAGACCGTATGCGGATTTGATATGGATTGGCCGTACGATAAGCCTGTATTCGTTCTTAGTAACAGTTTGAACCAGCTTCCAAGTGAATACCAAGACAAAGCTCATTTAGTAAACGGATCTTTGACCGAAATTCTTGATCAAATCCATAACAAGGGATATTCAAACCTATATATCGACGGCGGAAAAACGATTCAAAGCTTTTTGAAAGAAGATCTAATCGACGAAATGACGATAACCATTATCCCAATCATCTTAGGTGGTGGGACTCCCCTTTTCGGCGAACTTGACGCTAAAATGGAATTCGAATGCGTTGAAACCAAGTTGTTCTTGGGGAAAGTCGCTCAAAATCGATTTGTCAGAAAGAGGTAGATATAGGCCCCTATCGCTCTGACGCTTTCTCCCTGATCAATTTCATCCTGCTTCTTTAGAAAAATCGTTTTCATCTATGCTTGTACCTTCAACATCACCAACGAAAAAAAGACTCGTCGTCCTGTCCGATTTATGGGGCCGGGAGAAATCCGATTGGCTGGCCCATTATTCCCGAATTCTTAAACACACTTTCGATATCTCGTATTACGATTGCTGCGAGTTGGGGGGAGTTGACAAATCGGACTACTCAGAAGATAGTCTGCACCATCAATTTGTAACCGGTGGCATTGAAAAGGCTGTGAACCAACTCCTTCACTTCGAAAAAGACAAAGTCAATATCCTGGCGTTTAGCGTGGGCGGTGTAATTGCCTGGAAATTTGGACTGGCAAGTGCC
>JADFAK010000102.1 GCA_015665315.1 Flavobacteriales bacterium
TGAACGACCCAGATATGCACTGGAACTGGAATCCAATGGGAGGGTACAAGTTCATCCGTGTAGATGGAGAACGTGACCTCAACGGCGATGGCACATACGAAGGATTCGAAATTCACGTTGCAACTGATGTAATGAAGCGTGCCATCTCTGGCCTGATGGTACATGAAAATGTAGCCGCAAGTGGTGTTACAATTCACATGGCTGTTGACTACTTCAAGTTCTTCGAAAACGTAGATTTTTCAGCTGAAACTTTAGACGGCACACACGGCGAAGGTACTGTCACAATTCAAGTTGCCGACGGTGCGGCCGATGCCTTCTCAATAGAATAACAACTCATTTCGCGAGGCTTCGGCCTCGGGATAATTTATCGCTTATGAAAATTAGAATTCTGCTTTTATCGATTGTCACCATGCTCGTATTTGACGGTTGCAAGCGTCCATACGACGAAGAATTCGGTAAAATTCAGGTCAACATCAAAGCGACGATGAATGGCAATCCATTTGTTGTCGGAGAGATTTATACCAACGAAATGGGCGACCGCTTCAGAACGGATCTTTTCAAGTCCTACATTTCGAATTTCAAGGCCATCAGAACCGATGGTTCTGAGGTGAATATCCGAGAAATATACCTCGCCAACTTTGATGACCTCAACGTTATTACGGTCGAGGTTGAACCAGGCACTTACAGCGGCTTTCGCTACGGAATTGGTGTTCCAGAAGAGCTCAACAAAGACAACGACCCAAGTGTTTATGCCAACGACCACCCACTAAGTGCCTTGGGCTCAGAAGGCATGTTCTGGACCTGGAACTCTGGGTATATTTTCACTTCCTTCGAAGGCAAGGCCGACACACTAGATTCTGAAAATGTTGAACCGCTTCATCCATTCGCCTACCATTGTGGCGATGATTTTCTGTACATCCAAAAAGATGAAGAACTCCTATTTAGTGTAGCTGCTTGCCAAACCAAGAAATTCGACCTCGTTTTTGAAGTCGACAAGTTTTGGTACTCCGATGAAGACGAACTAGACGTCGCCATTGACTACCTCACACACACTTCGGGCAATGTTCCCCTAGCCGAGCGATTCATGGGCTTTGTCGAAAAAGCAACGCATATCGAATAAATGCGCCACTTGATCGTCATACTGTCCCTTGCAGCCCTTTTGCAGTCATGCGAAAAGGCCAGTTTGCCCACCTGGGACGTTTACGACCTGCCCTACGAATTAAACCGCCCACAAGGTTTTCCAGAGATGGACATCCCAGCCGATAACGAACTTACTGTCAACAGGGTCGCTTTGGGAAAAATCTTATTTCACGACAAGCGACTTTCGCGCGACAATTCTATTAGCTGCGCCAGTTGCCATTTACAAGAACTCGCATTTGCCGAAGGCTTAATCACCAGCATAGGCGTCGATGGGGCCATAGGTCCAAGAAATTCTCCTAGCCTCGCCAATGTCGGATATATCGATAGCCTCTTTTGGGATGGTGGCGTGCCTACCTTGGAACTCCAAATCCTCGCGCCGATTCACAATGCCCTGGAAATGGACTCGCATATTCAAGATGTGCTTGACAAACTGGGTGCAGATTATGAAATTCAACGCCTGTCGAACCTCGCCTACGATCGTGACTTGGACATGTACGTTATTACCCGCGCCATCTCCGCTTTCGAACGCACCTTGGTCTCGGGGAATAGTCGGTTCGATCAATACGCTTATCAAGGTCAAGAAGACGCACTCACACCCAGTGAATTAGCCGGTTGGGAATTGTTCAACAGCACCGAAACCCAATGCGCCTCCTGCCACAGCGGATTCAATTTTACCAACAATACGTTTCAAAATATCGGTCTGTACGAAAATTACGCCGACGCCGGAAGAGAGCGCGTATCACTCAATCCTGCCGATAATGGAAAATTTCGCGTGCCCTCTTTGCGGAACGTCGGCCTTACCGCCCCTTACATGCACGATGGTTCAATGGCAACTTTGGAGGAAGTAATTGACTTTTTTAATGAGGGAGGGCATATGCATGCAAATAAGAATGAACTCGTTCACCCCTTGAATTTGGACGAAACACAGAAAGGACAGCTTATAGATTTTCTAGAAACGCTCACAGACGAAGAATTCATCTACAATAGTGAGTTCCAACTTGATTAAACTATTTTTGTCATGATGACAACTATTCGTACATACCAAATCACCGCTCTCTTGCTCCTTTTCGTATTTGCAAGCTCGTGCAAGAAAGGATTTGTTGAACCGTGTCCAGAAGATCCCGTGACAGGAACGCCCTATGTCTTTCCTAGTATGCCCTTCTTTCCGGCCATGGATATTCCCGAGAACAATCCGATGACCGTGGAAAAGGTTGAATTGGGACGCTTTCTCTTTTGGGAAAAAGCACTTTCAGGTGACAATACGATGTCGTGTGGAGCTTGCCACGGACCGGCAGCCAATTTTTCGGACCCCGAGCAGTTTTCAACGGGCATAACAGGGGAGCTGGGCAACAGACAAGCGATGGCCTTGATCAATTTGGGTTGGGCTCATGATTATTTCTGGGATGGTCGTTCTCAAACCCTCGAAGATCAAGTCGTAGAACCAGTGGCCAATCCAATTGAAATGAACCA
>JADFAK010000124.1 GCA_015665315.1 Flavobacteriales bacterium
GGCTTGCTCTTAAAGATTTTTACTGGTGTTGGTGCTTCGATCCTGATCGTGTCCCTGTCGTCATTGGCCTTTCTGTATTGGATGTTGGGCAATAAACATTACCCAGAAGACGTAAAAATGATGGCTGTTTTTTTAGATCGATTAACACACACTGCCTCAAGTATTGCGGTCGTTGGCATTCTATTTGGTGTGGTGAAATGGAAGGGAGTATCCACACTTTTGTCAGTTGGCTTTTTCGCCTTGTTGGCTGTTACCGTGGTTGGCTTAATATACAAGTTAAAAGTAAAGGAAGACCTCAAATTTTTCCATGCAAGTAGCATAAGAACCCTTGCACTTCTATTGTTTAGTGGTGTTTTGTTGTTTATGGGAACTGGCGTAATTTAGGATTGAACAGTTCACTAGTCTATCCCAAATACATATCTTTAAAAAGTGAGTAGTAATCCATCGCTCACGACATTAAATTAGTACGCATGAGATCAATCTCCCTATTCCTCAGTTTTTTCGGCTTACTGCTTTCTGTTTATGGCCAGCGACCACCCATCGACAATCTGCCTGCGATTGGTTTGGAAGAAGCTGGCTTCAACTTGGATTCGGTGAACGCTTTCATTCCAGCCTTGGATGATTTTACGCAACTAGACTTTAGGGGGTTGGTCGTGCTCAAGGACAACCAGGCCGTGATCGAGTGGTATTACAACAGCACTGAGAGAGCAACGATTAACGACATCCGTTCGGCAGGGAAGAGTATCACTTCATTGCTGCTTGGAGTGGCTATGAAAGAGGGTTTGGTTCAAAATCTCGATCAGGACATTTATTCTTTCTTCCCAAAAGAAAAGTATCCTACGTTGAATGAAGATTACAAGAAAATCAAACTCAAGGACTTGTTGGATATGTCCTCAGGATTGGATGCGGATGCAGATGATAGCGATACTCCTGGGCACGCTATGCATTGGGTGTACAATGATGAATGGCTAGAATATATTTTAGATGTTCCATTGGTCAATGAGCCGGGCGAAAAATTTGTGTATGCCGATATAAACGCAGCGTTGATCGGAGCAGTCATCGAAGAAACATCTGGAATGAGTCTGAATGATTTTGCCAAGGAAAAGGTGTTTGGCCCCATGGGAATTACGAATTATTACTGGTACACCAATGCGTCGAGGCAAACTGTGGCGGCCGGAACGTTGTTCTTGTCGACATTGGATTTTGCGAAGCTTGGAATACTCGTAGCCAATGAGGGGAAATGGGCAAACCAACAACTAGTAGATATCGGTTACATCGATCGATTGTTAACTCATAAAGTCTTTGACCTGACTGAGTGGTGGAACATTGGCGACCAATACGGTATGTTCTGGTATAAAAATCAAGAGACTATCAACGGTAAGACAGTAGACTATTTATGGGCCGCCGGAAACGGAGGAAATCAATTGGTGGTCGTCCCCAAGGAAAAGATGGTCATCGCATTGACTTCAACAGCTTATGGAAGCAGGTACGGACATGCCCGCAGTCGATTCGTGTTGAATAAAGTGTTGGGGGCCTTGGAATAAGACAATAGGAAAAGAATGAAATCAATAAATCTGATTGCACTAATAGTGCTGGTGCTTAGTTTAACCGCTAGTGCCCAAAACCCGACGGATAGCACCGAAAATCCAGTTCAAAACACATGGAGATCTTTGATTGAATCGGATTATTCAATTGAGTATCCCCAAACCTGGGAGTTGCAAATGCCTGGTCTGATGGGTACAAGTTTTATCCTGTTCAGTCCTGTTGTTTCCGAGGATGACCAGTTTAGGGAGAATGTGAACATGATGGTGCAAGATGTGAGCGGACTAGACATCGATCTTGACGCGTATGTCGACATATCGGTCGAGCAGATTAAAACCTTAATTACCGAGGGAACAATAGTCGAAAATGAAAGAATTTCAAATGGCAAAACACCCTTTCATAAAATTGTTTTTACGGGCAAGCAAGGACTCTACGACTTGAAGTTTGAGCAGCATTACTGGGTCGTGGACAACAAGGCCTATGTGGTGACTTTAACGTGTGAGGAATCTCAGTTTGCCTTATTCCAGGATGTAGGAAATAGAATTTTGGCAAGTTTTCGATTGATTGATCAAAAGAAGTAATTGAATTCATCTATGTCAGAATTTCCGAGTAGCCACACAACGGGTTTGAGGTTTCCAAATTTGTTCATTATACTGAATCTCAACGGCAACTTTTAGCTTCATCTTTTTCCATTGGCGCGTCTGGATTTTCCAACCAAGCAATCACAAAGCAAGGTTTTATCCATGCGTAGCCAACCTGTAGGAATCTTGCTTTTATGTGCTGACAAAGCTGAATTGTGCTCTTTTCAGCTAGTTTCACACTTCAACTTGCTCGCTGTGAGCTCTTTGATGACTGACGTCCAACTATTTCATGGAGGAGGACTGTTGTGTACGAAGTAAGCCTTCGGCCTCACCCGTCTTGACTGACTGTTTTTGTTGCTTTAGGTTTGGCGTCTATGAGGATAACGAATTTACAAAAGCAGCGGGATATGTTTTCACTTCTAGCTCGTTGGCAAGAGAGCG
>JADFAK010000090.1 GCA_015665315.1 Flavobacteriales bacterium
TTCCGGAGTAAAGTGATCACCCTTCTCCGGAGCAAATTGACCACCCAAAGAAGAGGATCATTTTCATGTTTTATTGACCGCTATTTTCATGCATTTTTAAATGTGTGATGAATGGCGAATAAAACAATAAACATGAATAAAATAAGACAAGTAATTCAGTTGTATGAAAAGGGGAAAAGTAAGCTGTTTGTCAGCCATTACCTTTCCTTGTCTCGTAATACGGTAAAGAAGTATATCTCCCTTTATAAGGTGTTGGGATTAACCCTGGAGAAAGTTAGTCAACGAACGGATGCAGAGCTAGAAAGTATCTTTATTAGTACTACTGAGGCATCAATTTCTCCTCGGTTAAAAGAGCTTTATGCCTTTTTTCCATACATGGAACGACAATTAAAAAAGACAGGAATCACCAAACTGTCGATGTGGGAAGAATATGTGAGCACTCATCCTGAAGGCTACCGATCTTCTCAGTTTTGTGAGCACTACAACCGATGGATCAGGAAGGTGAGTCCAGTGATGCACATGACTCACAAGATGGGTGACAAGATGTATATTGACTATGCTGGTAAAACGCTGGAAGTGGTGGACAAAGACTCAGGAGAAGTCAAAACGATACAGTTTTTTGTGGCTATACTTGGTGCATCACAATATACTTATGCCGAAGCCTCCTATTCGCAGAAGAAAGAAGATTTTCTGGCTTCGGTAGAACGTGCCTTACATTATTTTGGAGGAGTTCCAGCAGCTATTGTTCCTGACAATCTACGATCAGCAGTAAGTAAGAGTGATCGATATGAACCTACGGTCAATGAGACCTTTCTTGATTTTGCCCAACACTATCAAACCTCCATTCTTCCCGCACGTGCCTATAAGCCCAGAGATAAGTCTTTGGCCGAAGGAGCGGTCAAAATTTTATATCAATGCATGTATCCTATCTTGCGCCAAGAGACCTTCTATAGTCTGGATGCACTGAATAAAAGAATCGGTGAACTGCTTGAAGTACATAATTCCAAGAAGTTGACTGGACGCCCCTTTTCTCGCAAAGACTTGTTTGTAGAAGATGAGAAACAGGAGTTGGGAAGTCTTCCCATAGAACGTTTTGAGATTAGACGACAAGCATTTGCTACTGTTCTGCGTAACAGTCATGTATTGCTCAGTACGGACAAGCATTACTACAGTGTCCCCTTTCAATATATTCGCAAGAAGGTAAAACTATTGTATACAAACCATACCGTAGAGATCTACCACAAATACAACCGAATCGCAGTCCACAAAAGGAATACAAAACCGTACTATTATTCTACGGTAAAAGAACATCTGTCAAGTAGTCATCAGTTCTTAACCCAATGGTCACCACAACACTTTATCGATAAAGCAGCCGCTATTGATCCTCAGGTGGAAGCCCTCATTGTAATGATCATAGAAGGAAAACAACATCCTGAGCAAGCCTATAAAAGCTGTATGGGTGTACTTGCTCTGGAAAAAAAAGTAGGATCTCAACGACTGGGAAAGGCTTGTAAAAGAGCGCTCGAATATGGAATCTATAATTATCGCATCATCCAAAACATTCTCCAAAGAGGATTGGATAAAATCCCGGATGAACTCACCGAAGAAATCATCATCCCATCCCACGACAATATCAGAGGCAACAATTATTACTCATAAAATAAAACACACAAATAACTATGAATGAAACAACATTATCAAAAATGAAACAAATCCGCCTGTTGGGCATGCACAGTGCTTTTAGAACAGCGATAGAAACTGGAAAGATGGATGATTTATCCACTGATCAATTTGTATCCATGCTGGTAGATGCCGAATGGGATGATCGTCAAAATCGCAGGATTACCCGTAGTATCACCAATGCTCGATTCCACTATCAAGCCTCCATCGAAAAGATCATTTATGATCAAAAACGTAATATGGATAAAAACAGTGTACTGAGACTTGCACAGTGTGAATACATCACTAAAGGAGGGAGTATTTTAATTACGGGCAGTACAGGTGTAGGTAAAAGCTATTTGGCTACCGCTCTAGGATATCAGGCTTGCATGGAGGGCCATCGGGTATTCTATTTTAATGCCACCCGTATGTTTGCTCAATTGAAAATGGCCAAAGCCGACGGATCATACTTAAAGCTCCTGGCTAAATTAGAACGCCAACATTTGCTCATCATCGATGATTTTGGATTACAGCCGCTAGACAATCAAAACAGATTGTCATTACTGGAGATCATCGATGATCGACAAAACAAAGGTGCCCTTATTGTAACCTCTCAATTACCTGTAAACCGTTGGTATGATGTAATTGGAGAAAAAACTGTCGCCGATGCCATTTTAGACCGACTTATTCTTCAGGCGCATCGTATAGAATTGAAGGGAGAATCGATGAGAAGAAAACGTGCAAAACAACTCTATTTTTTTTAACTAAATTTGACTCAATAATAGCATGAAAATGAATACCTCTTTTGCAACAAATTTAAAGGTGGTCACTTTGCTCCGGAATGGGTGGTCAATTTAAATCGGAATCAGGTGGTCAATTTGTCCGGATTTTCCAGTATAAAA
>JADFAK010000108.1 GCA_015665315.1 Flavobacteriales bacterium
ACAGAGAATTTCAACTCAGTGGAATCATTCTTCGAGGAGTTTTTCGAACATCTAAGAGTAACAAGGGAGCTTTCTGAGAAGTATCAACAATTCAAGGGCAGGTTTAATTTCCAAACAAAGCCTCAATTGAATGCTGCAATATTGGCTATGATGGAGGAAGATGATTCGGATGAGAATGAGAAACAGACTAAGGAAAGTAACAATGATGCAAAGGATGATGACCTTAAGAGTGTGAATGAGGATGTGATGGCTGCAGAAGTTTACAAGAAGAGTCCATGCTTTAAGGAAATGAATGTAGAGGGTGGGTGCAAGGACAAGAGTTGCAAATTTTCTCATGATAAGGAAGTTCTTAAAGATACACTGCGAGCTATGAATGCCAGGTTTGGAATTAAGGAAATGCCGACTAGGACTTCGCCTTGGCCTCAACAAAGGACTCCGAAAGAGAGTGTTCCTTGGTACCAGAGGAAACTAGGAAACGAGAAAGGGGATGTGCGAATGCTTGTGCGAGAACAAGAGGACCAGGGAGACACAGATCCTATTGATGATCTTTGATCGGGTTCTACTTATCATGCTGCCCAGTTGTATAAGATGTCTACCAGCAAATACTGGAGAGCAGCACACAGAGAAGGGATTATAATAAATAATGATAATGATGAAATTGTAGTGGATGTAGCTTTATTCGACTCGGGATCGAGCAATGATAATTTTATTTCTAAGGAGTATTTGGATGAAGTTGGAGAAAAGTTAAAAAAGCATTTAGTGGAAAGGCCAATTCGAGTGAGAGTAGCCAATGGTAAAGAAGTTCAGATAAAGGGATATGTTCCTGTTACAATGCAGTTTAAGGATTGCGAAAAGATCTACAGTGCTAAGCTAAAGCTGTATGTGTTGGATGGATTGACTAAAGAAGTTATAATCGGTTTGCCAGCTATATGCGAGCACTTCGCAGAATTGTTTTGTAAAATGGTTCAGTCTACGAGTAATGCGAATTCGGGTGATACTATAATGCATCTAAACTTGCTTGCTGGCGTGGAGTGCCAAATTAACTATTCGATAGATGATTTCGAAACTGACTATAACAAAATTACTAAAGTTCCTACACGAGTGCCATGGGGGAAGCCTAATGCAGGGGTTGCTCCGGAAGATGAGTTGATGCCAGAACCTTGTTCATTTGGTGGACTTATAAATTTTATGGAGATGTCAGTGGAAGAGGCTGAGCAAGAGTACTTGAGCAAGTTGGAGGAGCGAATTCATCCTGAATTTGCGAAGCAGACAAAAGTTTTAGAGCTGTTGAGGACACTTGGAATGGAAGTATTTGTACCTAAAAAGTGGACTGGAATCAAGATGACGCCACTTAAACTCAAATGCAAGTCTACAATTCCAGATCGGATTAAACCGAAAAATATGCGAAGGGTTCCTCCGAAATTGTACGATCGGACCAAGCAGGAGTTTGAAAGAATGTTAAAGTATTT
The DNA here is from genome assembly GCA_015665315.1 of Flavobacteriales bacterium. GTDB lineage: Bacteria > Bacteroidota > Bacteroidia > Flavobacteriales_D > Sanyastnellaceae > JADFAK01. The sequence continues at coordinate 1,470 of JADFAK010000108.1, forward strand.
CTACAAGAAGAGTATGAGTCCATACGCTTCGCCTATTGTAGTTGCACCAAAGGCAACGAAACCTTTCATTAGGATATGTGGAGACTATCGCGTTGTCAATCTTGAGATGGAGAGTCCACACTTCCCGATTCCTGATGTAATCAAAGAGTTGCACAAGGCTGCAGGATATAAGGTTTTTGTTGACTTAGACATATGCAATGCATTTCATGGCATACCTCTGGATGAAAATACGTCAGCATTGTTGTCTGTACAAACACCGTGGGGCCAATTTGAGCCGAAGTTCTTGCCAGAAGGAGTGTCTCCGGCTAGTGGAGTGTTGATGATGGTAATGTCAGAGATATTCAGTGATTATACCGAATGGATGATTGTCATATTTGATAATATGCTGATATTAGCGAACGATTATAATGATGCGTACACCAAATTGGAATTGGTTCTAATACGTTGCAAAGAATACAATGTGGTGTTGAAGTTATCTAAGAGTAAGTTCGGATATTCTTCGGTGGAGTTCTTTGGATATTTGTGTCAGGATAATACCTATGCGCTGACGCAGGAACGAAAAGAATCTGTAAATTCAATTATATTTCCAGAAGGTGCAAATAAAACTAAACAAATGCAACGGTTTTTGGGAGCTGCAGTGTATTTCAAACCATTTATAGTGGACTACAGTCAGTTAACGCATCGGCTCAATGATATGACTAAAAAGGATTTTGATTGGACAGAAGCAAATTGGAAAGTAGACTATAGGAATGAGTTTGAAACGTTCAAAAAGGCCATACTAAAGTCTCTTACCTTGTATCACCCGGATTACAATTTGCGATGGTTGTTAATGACTGATGCTTCAGACTATGCCTGTGGTGGAGTGTTAATTCAGATTGCAATTTCAGATGAGGGTGTAGAATTGTTTCAGGTCATTGCGTTGATATCGAAGAAGTTTACCGCCAATGCAATGAAATGGTCTATCATTGATAAGGAGTGTTTCGGAGCGTTTTACAGCATCTATAAACTGTCGTATTACGTGCGGGGCAAACACTTTACACTTCTTA
>JADFAK010000134.1 GCA_015665315.1 Flavobacteriales bacterium
AATCAGCAGGTGTTGCACTCACAAAAAGAATCTGACCAGCAATTTCATTCCACTCGTCGTATTGGAGCGGACGATTGTCCAGCGCCGAGGGTAACCTGAATCCGAAATCGACCAGGTTAATTTTTCGCGAGCGGTCACCACCGTACATCGCACCAATTTGTGGCACCGTAACGTGGCTCTCGTCAATGACGGTGAGGTAGTCGGATGGGAAGTAGTCGAGCAGACAAAAGGGTCTTTGTCCGGGCTCTCTCCTGTCCATGTATCTTGAGTAATTCTCAACACCCGAACAGTAGCCGAGTTCCCGCATCATTTCGAGGTCGTAGGTGACCCTTTCTTCCAATCTTTTCGCTTCGATGTATTTGCCTTGCTCGTTGAAGAAATCAACTTGCTTGACCATGTCTTGTTGTATTTGCCAAATGGCGTCGTTCAATACTTCTTTTCCGGTAACGAACAAGTTGGCCGGATAGATATTCATTTCTTCGAAGTCCAACAGCTTTGTGCCCGTTACGGGATCTATGGTTTTGATCGATTCGATTTCATCTCCCCAAAATCCTACCCGCAGTGCATGATCGGCGTAAGCCAAGAATATGTCTACTGTGTCACCTTGTACGCGGAAATTTCCTCTTCTGAAATCGGATCGTGTGCGTGAGTACAGGGAGTCAACCAATAAATGGAGGAACTTATTTCTTGAAATTTGTTGGCCCACCTTAATAGGTACAACGCTCTTGTGAAACTCTGAAGGATTTCCAATACCATAAATACATGATATCGAAGCCACGACGATCACATCTCTTCTTCCTGAAAGCAAGGCCGTTGTGGTACTCAATCGCATCTTCTCGATTTCCTCATTGATCGACAGATCCTTTTCAATGTAAGTTCCTGTGACCGGAATGAAAGCCTCTGGCTGGTAGTAGTCGTAATAACTCACGAAGTACTCAACCAGGTTGTTCGGAAAGAACTGCTTGAACTCGCTATAGAGCTGTGCCGCTAGTGTCTTGTTATGAGATAGAATCAAAGTAGGCCGTTGAACCTCCTTGATGACATTGGCAATGGTGAAGGTCTTTCCCGATCCCGTTACACCTAGTAATGTCTGCGAAGGCACTTGGTCGTTTAGGCCTTTTACCAACTGTTCAATGGCCTGGGGCTGATCTCCCGTAGGCACAAAATCCGATTCAAGATTAAATTTTACCACGCGCCAAATTTAGGGGCTAATTATGCCATTGGCAACTAGAAAAGGAATCCAATAAAAATTCCGCCACGATAGATGAGAGAGCCGTACTTGCTGTTGAAGGAGTGCACGTCATTGTCTGATTTCAACTTAATACGATTCCCCAACAAAGGCATTTCACTGATGTCATCTTCCAAGATTCCGATGTTGGGATCTCCGCCGTTTGTGATTACTTGTCCGGAAAGATAATTACGACCATAGCCTGCACCGATAATGGCTACGTCTATGGAGAATTTGTCTAGGATGACCCACTGAATCCCCACCTGGACGCCGCCACCGATATTTTGCGAACTAAGTTCCATGTCAAAATTGGTCTGTTCATCCGTAAACTGCACCGAAATATCGAATTGGTAGTACCGACTGAAAAGGGAAACATACGGCTTCATGTGCTCCCTGCGTGCCGCCTTGGTATACCATCTATGTTCGATTGAAGCAGAGAAGCCTGTGATTTTACCGCTTTGCATAGACCGCCCTTCTAGTAAAGACTTGTACATAAAGCTTTCTCGCTGATTGGGAATGTAAAACGCACCGCCCACTTGCCACGCCAATTTCTTCTTGCGCACATGCTCAAAAGCCAGTCCGGGAGCACCTATGGCAGCACTTCCAATATTCAATTTGAGCCCTCTTATTTGGCCGAAGGCCGAGGAGAAAAGAAGGAGACATATGAAGGCGATTGCGTATTTCACTCCGTAAAAATAGACAAAAGAAGCCCCTTTCTATACGATGGAAATGGATTTTGGAATTTGCGATTTGGATGTTGGAAGAGACGGCTTAGTGAAAGGACAATTTAAAGGTACTCTAGTACCGCAAGCTAGTTAAACTGAGGAAGTCACAAAAAGGTCGCATTAGCAGCACTTGGCATGGGCGTCATCACCAGAATATTTTCTCTTCAACATTTTAAAGAGCTTGATAGCGGGTTAAGGCTAGAATCTCGTGAGACTTGATGTGCATCTGATTTTTAGGATCTTATGCGATTTAATAATAAAAAAGCATCAGACATGTCATTTTTGCAGAACACGAACGAATTATGGGGGAGAATGTCTCTACTAGAGCTGAAAGCTGGAAATTTGGTGGAATTTCAAAATATTCTAGACCAAATTAGTGAGACAGGATTCTCGATCTTTAGCGATGACGTCAGAGATGATTTATTGACGATGAGACCATATATGTGGCCGTCAGATTCAAGCCAACGGTTTAACG
>JADFAK010000031.1 GCA_015665315.1 Flavobacteriales bacterium
GAGCTCGTATGAACTAAGAGGTTTCATCAATAACAATATTGGCCTTCCAATAGAAGAGATTAACGAAATCCAATATCTAAACGATTCTTTGCTTGTTACCTATCACAATGCTATTTATCATATTCCCATTAGGGTTTTTGACGAGGTGGATCAACTCAATACAAGGCCATTTATCTCAAAAGTGGATTGGACAGACAAAACAAATAATGACTCTGTGCCACAAATTAACTATAAGAATAATTTTGTGAGATTTGAATTCTCTAACCCAATGTCATTTAGTTAAGCTCATAAAGGTTTGTAATTTGTAGGTCTTCTTTTTTTGACACCTTTAATCCGATGGCTTTTTCTATTGGGTCTTATGGGAGTTCTGGAAGATTCCACTATCTCATCCCATACGTCAATTATTTTCTGTTTTGTACCATTTAGGAAAATATCAATTAAGCTTGCTTTGGTTTGGGCGAGTGCATCTGTTTTATTGATTTGCTGATCATATTTGTTACCTGTTCTCTCTTTGCTATATTCTTTTTTTACCTTATCAGCAATGGGGTGGGCTAAGGTTGCACAGAGTGTCATCATAAATACTTTAGCTTGAAAATCCTGTCGAATGCCCTGTGCTGTTTTTGCTGAGAAGGCCTCTAGATTAATTCTTAGTTTCAGTAATTTATAAGCTTCTTCTACTTGCCATCTTTTATAGTATAAATCTTTAAAAATATTGGATGGATAAACTTGTTCATCCATTAAATTTGTGGCCAGCACCTCTATTTCTCCATTATCTAAAACAACTCTGATTAATCTGACTTTTAAGGGTTGAGTATCTCTACTCATTCCCATGTATTCATAGTTGTGAGGTCGAACTGTCATTTCTATGATGGCACTTTCCTGATTTGACTCCACAAACTTGATTACATCGTTGCGATTATCATTTCTTAATCTTATACAATACTTAGCTCCGATGGAATCTATCATATGTAGTATACAAAGCGATCCATAATTTCTATCGGCGATAATAAGATCATCCTTTTGAATCTTTTCCAAATGCTTGATGAAGAGTGCTTTTTCGCTAATCTTATATCCTTCAAGTTGAGCATCTATGGTAACATCATTCAAGACATCATAAAGCAAAGAAGCTCTACCCAAACTTTTCGGAGCTCCAACTTTTCGTACATAATCTTCTTTTCCAAATTCTTCAACTACAGATTTAGAATGTGGAAAATTAATCGTGGATCCATCCACTGCTAATAGGCGGAACCCTTTCCACTTATGGTAAGGAGCTTCGGCATAAAAACTGGAAACAGCTACATCCCGCAATCGCTCAAAAGCCCAAGGATTGAGTTTCGCTCTTGCTTGGGTAAGAGCCCCCGCAGTCACTTCTCTTATATTAAAATCCCCTGAAGCTATAACCTTACTAAATTCATTGATTTCTCTTTGATAGGAAGTTGTCAGCTTCATGATTAAAACAATTAATCTGGGTAAGGTAAAAAATCGATTTCGAGAGAATAATTTTTTATTACCGTCTGTTTTGCAGCCAGTTTTAAATTCTTCTTTTTCGAATTCATCTCGTAGTCTTTTTAGTAAGGATAATCTATAATTTAAAACCTAACAACTATAACGTAGAAAATCTGCCAAATTTTAACATTTAGCTTTTTCAACATGTACTGTTATTCCTCAAACCCGTGCGGTATTATGTTGAAAAATGAATTACGCCCTAAATGTTGACCATATTTTCTGGCAACATCTTCAATTCGTTCCAATTGTCCAACAGGGAGAAAAGAGGAATCAAAGATCCCTAAAAATACAATGCGTTCTGTCTGGAATAGTCGCTTTTCCTTATCGATCAAACGAAATCTAAGAGAAGTCAGAAAAGGCATGGAACGTTCAATTCCTTTACCAAAATGTTCAATGACTTCATCTCGACTGAGACTTTTTTCTTGCCCACCCGTCGAACTAAACTGAGAGTGATAAACCGATAAATAATCAGCGTCCGCATGAACGAAAAAATCTTTAATTGCAGATAACTCTTTAATGGCGTCAAAAACAATTTCTTTTTCCTCTTTTGTGGTAAGAACAGGTCTGATTTTACGAATTACAACTTTAGCTTCTTCGGGTAACTCCGTTACTTCAAATCCTTTAGGTACTTCCTCAATTAAATCTGGATATTCTTCTGACTGAGTGACATAGTAGCGATAACTACCTTTTTTGGTTTGTACAGCTCTAAAATAATGAGTTTTACTTTGTCTGTTAGTGTAAGAATATGGCATCCTATAATCTAGTTCGTGGCATCTTGCAATTAATGTCTTCCAACAGAAGTCCAAATTATGTTTAACAATTTAAAGTTAACTCTATTATTTAGTTGTAGAAGTTTTTCCTTAACTAAATGACATTGCATTGAAGAGA
>JADFAK010000201.1 GCA_015665315.1 Flavobacteriales bacterium
ATCGAAATGGCAGATTGGAAGACTCCATCATTGTACCACTGCGCAGACTAGTTCTGAAACGACAAGTTTTACATTGATACATCTGCTTTGATTTCAACCAATAATGTTCGGTACTCCTGCATCGCTTGCAGGTCACACCGACCTTATCACGGATCTCTTTGAACTTCATTCTGCACTTCTCTTCAGTGCCGTGGTTCTCAACAAATTCTATTATATTCATCTCTTCGTGTTTTTCGTCACACAAAGACACAACCTAGCTACGTAACTAATTTACGTTGTGGTAACTTTCCCGACCAGCATTTTACAAATTAAGCCTATTTTTATTCTTTAAATGAATCAGCTCATCACCGCCCTTTCTTTGTTCTTCTTCGTCGCATTTGCGCATGCTAAAGCCCCTGAACTGACGCGACACCAATTCGAACACCCTCCCTCGAAAGACATACGCTTGTGCTGTGCTTTTGGATCGGACATGGGAATCTTCGCTGTGCCGTTTTTTAAGAAGACTGACATCGTCGACGCGTGGGACATTGGGATTCACGCTTTTATGGGGGGCCGATCGGAAAACAACGGAATTGTCTATACGCATCGAGGTGGGTTTCTGGACTTGGGGCATTTGAGGGATAATGCCGACTGGACAGCATATCTCTATTCGTCGATGGTTGCGGCGCGCCGAGAAGGAATTGACCTTGAGCTGAACTTGGGAATGGAAGGCGGATCGAAGCAGATTTTAGTCACCGCATCTCAACTTGCCGAACAACAAGATCTAGTAAAATTGGCTGGTCGCATAGCTTATGACATTGGAATTTGGCATGAAATCGCTACGTGGTTTGGAGCCTCTTACGTGCCCTTGTTGCCCGAGCGATTTTCTAGTTTTTCGCCTGAAGATGTCTATTCGAATTTATTGGGGATCAATTTGTCCATGCAAGCCATCCACAGCGAATTGCCCTACGAAGAAGCCATGACTTTTTTGCTGAACGACATGCTCATCACCCTTGAAGCTGTGCCACGTATCGAAGACACGTACGCCGCCATGGAAGAAGTACATAACATTTGGTGGACGCGCGAAAAACCACTGCCCAGCAATAAAACAATTCTCAAACGCTATTTCGATTTCGACGATAAATTGGAGCCTTGGATATTGACAGAGCCTTTGGTGAAGAGCAATCCGTATTTGTTGGACAAACCCAGTTGCGACCCCAGTAGCTATTCATTTCAAATCGAACTGCGCGGGAACTTTGAGGTGTACTCTTTGCACAAACAAGTAGGTCCAATCATCACTCAAGCCGATTTCCCCGGGATCGTCCAGTTTATCGAATCCCAGCAATTGACCCCATAACAAAAACGCCTGTCCACATTGATGAACAGGCGCTCGACAGCCATTTAGTTAAGGTCTAAACCTCCATAGAATAATTATTTTGTATTCGATGCCATCGTGGCTCCGGTCATCGTGTTGTTTAATTCGGCATTGTCTAGAACCACTAGTCCATTTCCCGAATATTTGCTTAAGTCCAACACCGATTCTTGGCTTTCTACATGCTGAATATATAGGGCTCCTTCGTTGACTAGTTGTCCGCCATAAAGAGAGATTCCTTCACTGTAAACTTCTTCACCATTGATCACAAGTTGCGCTGTATTGGCAATAGTAAGTTGTGCACCTGAATACACCTTGACCGAAGCGGCAACGGCGTCTCCCGTGATTACTGGTTGCGAATTGTGTCCTGAGTTGTGCAGATTGATAATAACATATGAATCCTCATCTGGAACAAATCCTTCGCTCCAGTTGCGAGCTGTATTCCAATCCGATTCGTGGCCAATTGTTCCGCCTATCCAAACATTTTCTGTTTGAGCCAGAATTGTCATTGAGAAGGTAAGAGCGATTAATGTGATTATAGTTTTCATAATATGTGTTTTTCTGTTTTTGCTTTGTTGACAGGTCAAACTTAGTGCGACATAAGCGTCTCACCTAGATCTGATTATCAAGCGGCAGACGAAATAATCGTACGGCAACTTGAACTGATCAAGCGGTTGATCGAACGGTAAACGGCAGGCGCTACCGTTTAATAAGCGTGGTTCTTGCTCTGATAATGAGAAATAGATTTTAGAAATAGGATTTAGATAATAGTGGGTCTCTCGAAAATGAATGACAGCCCCATTTCTAAAAACTAGAGTCTATTTCTATTATCTTGCACTTATAAAGAGAGAAATAGGTTTTAGAAATACAGATTAGATAATAGTGGGTCTCTCTATTATGAACGACA
>JADFAK010000143.1 GCA_015665315.1 Flavobacteriales bacterium
TTCAGGATTACTTTCCTGCAACAATCATTTGCTTTGTCAAACGAACATTGTTCGCGATCAAAGTATAGGTATAAATTCCGTTTGCAAGATCAGAAGTTGCAAGTTCAACTTGGTGTTCTCCAGAAGGAACAGTGCCCATATCTTTCGTATCAACTACGCGACCTTGTGTATCCATTATTTCATAAGACACCTTCATTTCTCTCGCTAACGAATAAGCGAAGCTGGTCTTGAAGAGTGCCGGATTGGGTATGTTCTGAAAAAGAATGATTTCGGTGGTTTTAGCCAACTCTTCAACATTAATTGGGACATCAACTATAAGTCGGACAGCTGGAGAAGAGCTTTGTCTGTCAAACCACTTGAACGTCCCGTCAATATCACGATGATAGATCAATGTCGAATTATCGGTGTTATCATTCGCATTTGCCATAACTGTTAATGGATGCTCAGTTCCCAAATCTTCTAGAATAGCCGCGAAATATAGATGGTCAGAATCAAGAAGGTAGGATTCATCAAATGGTAAGTATACATCCTCGCCATTCCAAGCCGCGTCATAAGTCCATTCGGATGACGCAACTATATTTGCTTCGTTCGCATCAAATAAGTTAGTTCCATCATCTACGCTTTCATAAAGGAGGGCTAGAAAGTAACAATCGGATTCAGAACTGGGGCCGGGTGTTATCTCGATGCCATATGCTGCATCGTAGTCGTTTGGGAAATGAAATTTAGAGGCATAACCAGCCGGATCATACGTTGTTACTTCGTTATCTGCTAAACGCGGAGAAAGTTCTAAATCAAATGTTGTAGGCTCATCATGTGCGTATAGTTGGTCGGTAATATTGAAGGACTTCTCCAATACATTGTTATCTATCTGCTCATCTCCTTGATCTGATGTGATAGAGGTTCTGACCAAGAACGTTCCAGGACTGGATGACGTCCAGTTTGTCGTCAGATATAAAGTGTCAGAAAGTATCGTTGCACAATCTTCAAGATTTCCAGGCGCCGACATACCGAAAGGATCAGAAGTCGTGATACTTAGAAAGTCCATGTTCTCGTCAAATATTTCAATAGTGATCACGACTCCTGTTTGATCTGAATAGCCATTGTTTCTGAAGATTGTACCAACGACCATTCCGCCTTCGTCAGCTGAAATTTGCTGACTAAGAGGTGTACTTCTATATTCCCAGTGAGATGAAATATCTCCGTTTGTTACTTGAACAACTTCTAAATCATTGCTGATTTCGTTTTCATAAATGCACACATCATCTAGTCCCCAGTAGTAATGTGTATATCCAGAGATTGAGTTTGAGTTATAGGCGAATCTAATCTGTACTGAGCTTTGGTTCGAAGCAATGCAGGAAATATCTACAATTGTGTGGTGAGGGTTTAAGGATGTTTCATTCGTAGATTGAATAAAAGTGCCGTGAGCTGGGAATGAAACCCAATCGTTTCCTCCATCGACGGTTACTTCCAGTTTGATAGGGGCCTCTGGCAAACAACAGTAGTGAAATACATGATAATAGTCCACAATTACGGAGCCGAGTGCAGACATATCCATAGTTGGTGAATACAAATAGCCTGATACATCTTCGTAATTGGGACTCAACAAGGTATTGTAGCGGTCGGCATCAAAAATGACCCAACCGTTATCTGCCGAAGGGGATGCAAGTGGTTCGGCTTCTGTTGACCATTCACCTTCGGGGCTTTGGTCAGTAGCCATCATCCAAATGGTGTTTTCTCCTGAGTCTTCAAATGTCCATGCCCCATATGGATTGTTTCCTTCGAAGCCGTTGGAGAAATCTTCACAGAAGAAATCGCTGCCTCTATAGTTGAGTGAAACACTTGACTCATTCTGTGGAGAATGGGTTGCTTCTTTGCCCAATTTGACCTCTTGAGGCTGCGCTTGGGCAGTGACGAGTGCTGTAATTGAGATGAAGGTCAAACAAGAGAGAAGTTGGCGCATAGTATTCACCCTAAAATGGTATTTGAAGATAGTGATTTTGGTTAAAAAGATGAGCCAAAGGAGAAACCTGTTTGCTATATAATCACAGTTCAGACGCAAGTTAACCGCATTAAAAAAGGCCCCTCGGAATAAGGGGCCTTTCATATTTCAATGTTGATTCAGGATTACTTTCCTGCAACAATCATTTGCTTTGTCAAACGAACATTGTTCGCGATCAAAGTATAGGTATAAATTCCGTTTGCAAGATCAGAA
>JADFAK010000051.1 GCA_015665315.1 Flavobacteriales bacterium
CAAAACGAGGCTGATATGACGAGCTTATTTCCTTGGAAGAAAAAGGATTCAAAGTGGCAAAAGTTATGTCCTTCCCGCCTGGAATTCCATTCAGATACACATATCCGGTCGCAGCTATAAGAGGAAGTATTACGGCCGCCGCTGCTATCCATACACGGCGTTTCTTTCCTGATTTTTCTTTGACTTCAGGTGTATCGGTAACAGGGGGAAGCGCGACAACTTTGGCTTGGCCAGTTTCAGGTTTGACGGCCACAACATGTTGTGGCAAAGTGATTGAACCCAATCCAAAAGCGCTGGTGAGAAAGTTCATTTTCTCATCGGCAATAAAATGCAAACGACCATCCTGGGTCATATAAAGCGCACCTACCGAATCAAGTTCAACTCTGCGACCATCCTTAAGGAGTGCTTGGAATTGTGTAACAATCGTTTCAAGCTCCAACAATGCCTGGTCGTAGGTGAAATGATACCGTCGAACAAGGGAATTGGCCAGAAGTCCATCGTTATGCGTAAGATTCTTGTTGAAGGAAATGAACTTCGAAGGAGGACTTATTGTCTTTTGCCGTGCGTTGATTCTCGCACCTACTTCGTTGCCCACAAACCCGCCAAAACCGGGTATGATAACACAATCATGCAAATACAGTAATTGACCAATATCTAAACCTAAATTCTTCATTTTCCAGTTACGAAGGTAATATTTCTATTAACGCAAACCGCGTCAAACACACAAATACCGGTTTAAAACACCTGGGTGTTTTCGATTGCTTTGAGATCCTCAGGAGAATCTACTGCTGGAGATTCGAATTTGGTAATTGCGGCAAAGATTGATTTTCCATTTTCCAACCACCGTAATTGTTCCAATGATTCACATTGTTCCAAGGCAGATGGTAGCATATGGCATATTTCACGCAATACATCAGCTCGATATCCATAAATGCCAATATGCTTATAATAAGTATGAATTTGCACCCAATTATGCGCCAATTCACTGTTGCAAAAAGGAATTGGACTTCGACTAAAGTAAAGCACTTTTCCATCTGCCGTTATAACGACTTTGACCTTGTTCGGATTGAGCAAGGTATCCACAGAATCAATCTTCTTTATTAGCGTAGCTAATTCTACTTCTGGGCGCAGAAAAAGTTTCACCAATGACTCGATCATTTCTGGTTTGATAAATGGCTCGTCGCCTTGAATATTGACAACAACATCGCACGTAGATCCAGATTTGACATAGGCTTCCAGACAACGATCAGTTCCCGAAGGATGCTCTTCCATCGTCATGATGACTTCACCTCCAAAACCTTTGACCGTATCGTAAATTTCCTGATTATCGGTTGCCACCCACAACTCATCTAATAAGGAGCATTTTTTTGCATTTTCATACACCCACTGAATCATAGGTTTTCCATGAATAATCGCCAGTGGTTTACCTGGGAAGCGCTGAGATCCATATCGTGATGGTATAAATCCGGCTACCCTCATAATGATACGGTGTACTGCAGAACGGTTGTACGTGGTTTCTCAATAGTCAACGGTCTGATGGCATATTCACGATTCAATAGATTGTTTACTACTAGTCCAAGACGATGATTATCGTTGAATTGATACATGAATCGAAAATCAAACACATAATCGCCTTTGTTATTATCCTCACGCCATTCGATGATTCCATAACCCTGATAAGTAAGCGGGTCTGATGGGTCATCCAACAACTCAAATACGCCATCGATATTGTCCATTACCGTATTGTACCGGAAACTCAGTCCAACAGTCATTTTCGAATAGGAAGCTTCAATATCCGCTCGAACCAAGTGGCGCAGACGATATTTCAAATAATTGTTATCCGTATTGCTACTTGTCGAAGCATAACTTGCGGCACTGAACATATCAATACTTAAGATACTTGCCGTATCAACTGGCGATCTAGCATAGACATAGTCAGGGGTGGTCGAAATCGGAACTGAATAGGTGTAGCCAGCCAAAACCTGAATGTCAATCTTCCCGAGTTTCCCAGCCCCTAAGATGCTCAAATCAAGTCCGTTTACCTTGGCATTTCCTGTATTGACACTCTTAAAGCCAAGACCAATAAAATTGTTGAACCCAGGATTTGGATCCCATTGGCCAAAAGTAAACTCGACATAGTCCTTGTATTCTTGAATGAAATAGGC
>JADFAK010000068.1 GCA_015665315.1 Flavobacteriales bacterium
CATGTGGTTAAAATGAGGTCATTGAGCAAAGCGCTCAGATAGTATTTTACATCTTGACAAGTAGTTGAAGCGCGACGTCGAAATGAGTCAACACGAATCTTATTCAAAGGCCGGACCTTTCTAAATTATAAATTGAAAATTCAGAATGAAAAATTGGCTTGACCTCGCTCGTGCGCGTTTCCGAAACGCGTTCAAAAGTCACAATTACAACCCCAGCGCAACTATTGCCCCCCACCCCTCGAAACGAGCCAGATGGCAGCAGTTCCCATGCACACAGACACCGCCAGTCTTTTAGAGTGATTTTGCAGTGGCTAAATAATTCTTATTATTGAAGATAAGTTGTAGCACTGGAGTGTTAAACGCGTTCGGAAACGCGCACGAGCGGGGGGACAAAGTACGGGTGGGAAGTTAGAACGGTTTCTGATTTCCTTGAGTATCAACAGGAAGAATAAAGCCATGGGGACTGTTTTTAAGCGGAAAGAGCACAATGACAAGGATTTACACAAACCTTAATAACGGCATTCACAAGTGGTTCGGGTTCCATTTAATTTCATTCTTGGCAATGCTGCTATTCCTATTGGTTCGGTGGCTCTTTACCCGATTTGATCCTATCTGGTTTGCGACAATGTTCTCAGCGCTAGTCGTAGCGTACGCTATCAGCTTTCGGAAGCAGTTTCAATACTCGTTGCATTCAATTCATATTGAGGGTGACTTAATTCGCATTGAATTTTTCAAGTATTGGAAACAGAAGTCCATTTCCTCCCAAATTGGGGATATAAAAATTGAGCTAAAATGTAAATGGGTCCCAAAATATCAGCCCAATGCGTCATCTAAGGTCAAACATGATCTGTCGATTCAATGCAGGGGTGCTACTATTCACCTACACACAGATATTATCGAAATTGCTAAGCTCATCTCAATATTGTCTTCAAGAACTAACTTCATCCCCTCAGCTAGTCTATTTAAAGAGATCAAGAAAGGCACTTATAAGGATCAAGAAGAATTAAGTGGCTATTTAAAAGAGATCTCTTCAAAAATTGGATAAGTAGTGGCTATTGACCTAGTTGGATCACATATCAAGTATAAATCCAGTCCAGATAGATGGATCGAATTAGAACGTACTGACATCCTAAGAATATCCGCCAATGGCATTGAATGGAAAATTTAAACCTGCTCTAACTTGCTTGTTCCGCATGCACTTGATCGCCTTGGTTATATCAGTGGGTAATGCAACTGTGTGTGACTTAACAGACTATTCATTGATCGATGAATTAGAAGTCGGCATTAACATCACGACTTTAATCAGTGGATTTATTCTCTTCTTCCTTCACCTAAAGCCTTTTACGAAAATCAGTTATTATTTCTCGTTGTATGCTGCTTTGTCCGTCGCGGTGATTTTTGGCTTGATTTTCAGAGGTATGCTAGGTGCCATGATCCTTTCAATAGCTCTCCTCCCAGTTATTCCAGATGAACAGCAGTACGAAAACAAGGAATTCATCATCTCCTCCCCTTTTCAAGGCTTTTTAGGGATGTGTTGTCCGTATCAATTGAAAGAAAAGAAGCTTGGCATCTTTGAGAAGGAACACGAGGTTTTTCAGGTGGAAGGTGAGATTGATTTTGATTCGATTGTCATTGAACAATCGGCCACCACAGTTGAGATCATTTATTCTACAAGCTGGGATGGGAATAATAGAATTATGAAAGCATTCAGACGATGATGAAATGGGCGTTGCTCGCCGAAGCCAGTTTGACATTGTTGCTTTTTCCATTTGTATGAAACGTCTTTTGAAGGTGTTACAAAGGCCCACGATCTGAGCTGGGCAGAGTTTTGTGGATTAGATGCTCCCTTTCGACAGAACGGACCTCGTAGAGGTCCCATCGCTATAAACCAGGGGAAAATCTGGACTTTTCATCTGCTGCTGTACTTGACCATTTGCCGAATGGCTGAGAAAAAATGGAAGGATCGAAGGAAAACATCTAATCCAATTATTTAGGCCGATTGTGTTTCAAAGAATTACCTTGCGTGGTTGAGCCTTGTGCTGATACTAACTGCTATGACGAATCCTTTCCTATGA
>JADFAK010000162.1 GCA_015665315.1 Flavobacteriales bacterium
CAACTCGTGCGTCTTGCTTTTTGGAACAGCCACAAAAGCACAATCTTGCTTCAACTCAATGGTCCCCAACTCGTCCTTATTCAATTTCCCTTGCTTCAAAAACAAGCCGGCAATGTCTCCCTTGGAGATTTTGTCCTTTCGTCCGCCCGAAATGAAAAGGGTAGACCAACTAGAAGGGTGAATTTCGTGTGAAGCCGACAAATCGGCCAAAGGAAGTTTGCCAACATATTTAGGAAGCTCTTCGGCTTTCCAGTGAAGTACGTAGGCGGTGCCTTCGCTGTTCATTCTGGCTGTCCGACCGTTGCGATGGATAAACTCATCCGGTCGGTTCGGAAGCTGGTGGTGAATGATAAACTTGAGCTCAGGAATGTCCAGTCCGCGAGCGGCCAAATCAGTTGCAACGATCACGTGATGTGTACCGTTTCGAAACTTGATCAATACTCGCTCTCGATCTTTTTGCTCCATGCCGCCAAAGAAACACCCATGGCTAATTCCATAATCATCCAGGTATTCACTCACCTCGGAAATGGTGTCCTTGAAGTTGCAAAAGATAATCCCTGGCTCGTTTCCCATATAGCTCAACACAGAGACGATGGCTTCCATCTTGTCCCTTGTTCCAGCTTCGACCAATTTGACTTCCAATTGTGGAACGCCTTCCTCCAAGTAGTTTAGGACGGTAGGGTTGTTCAATCGCACGAAGTCGGGAACTTTTACTTTTTGCGTGGCTGAGGTGAGTACTTTGAGCGATAAAGAAGAAAGTTCGAGCATGATTTCCTTCATTTCCTCCTCAAATCCAATTTCCAAAGACTTGTCAAATTCGTCCAAGACCAAGGTCTTTATGCTCTCGGGCGACCAGCGTTCTCTTCGAAGATGGTCGGCCACACGACCTGGCGTACCTATGAGCACAGCTGGCTCGTGCTTCATCTCGTTTTTGTCCTTGTTTCCCGCTCGACCGCCATACACGGCATTTGCCTTGTAGCCCGTTCCCATTTCCCTGAAAACTGTTTCTATTTGAATGGCCAGTTCGCGTGAAGGAACTAAGATGAGCGTCTGTATGCCCGAAGCCTTAGGATCAAGTCGGTCAATAATAGGAAGGAGAAAAGCCAGCGTTTTACCCGTTCCCGTGGGAGACAGTAAGACGACATCGGTCGACTTTTGAATGACTTCTTGTGCTTTGACTTGCATGGGATTGAGTTGTTCAATCCCCATTTTGGCCAAAATATCGCTTTGCGTTTTCTTTCCTTCAGACATGCCGCGAAATTAAGGCTATTTCGGTTGTTGGGTAGCAAGAAATCTTCTTTTGATACCATTCAATGCGAGCGTCGGCTAACTGAAGGTCGATTTCGCCTCGTCTATAACCATCGTGTCGGTCTAGCGATCATGCCAGCCATTTGGTCGACTGCCCAAAAATGAAAATGGTTCAAACGGAACGATCCGACTGAGCGAGCGAAGCATGATGGTATTGGAATCTGGTTTTGATCCGTCTAGCTTAACTACACGCGTTCCAGTAATGTATTTCGCGGGTGTTTTTCCGTTCAGAGATCCCTCGAATAAAAAATAGAACAGTACGAATATGACGTAGTTGATGATCGTGTCCCACCATAATGAACTAGGAGAATAATGAGTTGAATTCGTTAATTGAAGCATTTCAAAGACATAGGTACCGAGTCCAATAACCAAATAGTCGATGAGGTAATTCGCAAATCTCTTCCCCTTGGAAGCTTCAACTAATAATCCATCTTCTTGGACAAGGTCATCATCTAGTATATTATCTTCCATATTATTTGAGATAGGTGTGGCCTATGTCTTTACTTGATTTCTCGACAACTGGCTTTTTTATTTTCGATTGCTTTTCGTCTATTACCATTGTCTTCGACCATACGTCGTGCCAGCCCTTTTCGTAATTGAATAAATACGA
>JADFAK010000032.1 GCA_015665315.1 Flavobacteriales bacterium
CCGCAATTCGGAATCCTCTTCCTCCGGTGCAATTTGAGTACTCGCTTTAGACCATGGTTCCACTATTTGTCCATGCTCTAGACCAGACAAATCATGAGTTGAAATCTTCTTTGTATCACTTTCTATCTCATAAGATGTTTGTTCAAAAGCATGCCTCATCAATTCACACATAAAGGGATACAAAGTACCAGTAAGTGCCGGCAATCCAAGTATGACATCATTATGTTTCATGTCAATAATTAGGAAATCCCCTTTGAACTGATACTGTTTTCCATAAGGGTCAGCCAACAAAAGATTGAGTCTGACTCCTTGTGTGACTGTTTTTATAGTAGTACTATCCGCCAATACTACTCTATGATTCGCATCGTATAAAAATTCGGGGTTTAGCTCTGGCATTAAACTCTCAACCAGACCCCTAGACACGTAGTTGGCTGAAAGCGCTCCCGTGTCGCAAAGTACGGTGATCAATTTTTCCGAATTCTCTCTCAAATTATTGTTCATTATTAGCCTAGCTACAGTATGTGCTGATGTCATTTTTCGCGTATTAGGAAAGCAAGCATACAGCTTAGCTTGCCCCTCGGTTTGCACAGAACACAATGCCGCCGTGAATGTAGACTCTTCAAATTGTAAGCAACAATCGTCATCCCCGTCACACCCATTAACTACACTGACATCCTGCGCTCCCCGCACGCAATGGTCCTTCCATCAAGGTCGGGAATCGCCGAAGCGATCCCTTCTCAAGATAGAAGTTGGATTGGATCTACCAGTGGAACCATCCTCAGCTTTCAGGAAAGCATTGAGCTTATCCCTCATCTCAACAGCCGAGGTTCTCAAGCACTGAGAATTGTGGTTGTATTTGCACTGTGGCTTGTTGCATTTCCCATACAACATCTGCCTCAGGCAACCGAATTTCTCAACTCTCGAACTCGTATCACCAGCAGGTTTATCCTGAGAAGAAGCCATAAAAGAAACCTCTTGCTCATTAACAACTGCTGTAGGATCAGGTTCCAGATCCTGCGATGATGTAACGTCCTTGGCTGAGCCACGACGTAAATCAATGTTACCCTCTTCATCATCTGAAGAACTGGGGTATTCGAGATTTATCTGCTCCGGACCTCGATCAAAATCCGAATCATCAGAAACATATCCATCAATGTGAGTGAGAGCATGTGAATCTCTGTTATTCCGATGATCATAGTCCTTGTAAGAAGTAGACCGCATCGGAGACGGATGTTTCTCATTATTCTTGGAAAACAAATCCCTTTTCCGTTTGTTGTACTCATCAAGTTTGTTTTTAGCCTCAATGTTAGCCTCAAACGGTAACTGACGAGCTGCTAAGCAAATCTGATAATGATCTACTAAAATGGCCGTAAATTCATCAAAGAACTCGTTCATCGTGTCAAACTGTAGTTTATTCATGCACCCAAAGACATAACGAACATAATCCCTATCGTTCAAGTTTTTGAATAGTCTTACGAGCCCATATTCTTTGTCATCTACTCTTGGACACCAATCCTTATTAAACTCCAACATAATGGATAACATGGTTCGAAACAAATCAATAAGTTTCAACTGTTGGAAGTAAAACTGTTCGAACGTGACAGTTGTCACTTTCCTCCACTCCATAATCTTTATGTGTCTAAGAGAATCTCGTAGCTCCTCATAGAATCCCACACAATTAAAAACCCGAGTTTCCTTGGCTATTACACGCAGTAAGTCGGACAAATCCATCTCTGAAATCTCCGCATGACCGAGATGATATACTTCTCTTAGATGATCTCTTAATTCTCCAGAGACAACCTTTTGTAGACGCACAGTGGTCTGTTCCTCTTCTTGAAAATCCAAGATTTGTTTGACAGCTCTAGCCACTTTAGAAAGCTTTAGTTCA
>JADFAK010000200.1 GCA_015665315.1 Flavobacteriales bacterium
TGAAATTGAATTCGAAGACGAAAGCCGACCATGGTTCTCAGGTATCGAAGATGGTGAAGGGTTCAACGAACTCAACTGGATTCGTGCCGGAAATCAAGCTTCGGAAGAACTTGAAGAAGAAATCATCTTCGACGATGAGGAAGCCGGTAACTTCTGGGATATTGACGAGAAGTACGAAGGTATCCTCGGTGGAACATGGTCTCCTTACTGTCTGGTTTCTCACTCAGGTGAAGTGACTTTGGCCAACGGACAAAGCGTCAACATCGTGAACATCGCTCCTACTGTGAGTGGTATCGACGGCGACTTGAGTTCTGCCGGTGGTGACTACGGTTCGAATATCAAAGGATTGAACAACGTCGACGTTGTACTAACGGCCGACAAGTCGAAATGGACACGTGCTGCAGTTCTCGAAATGCAAAGTATTCCTGCTCTTACACAAAGTGGTAGCAACGATGCTTTGAAGATGAAGCTTCGTCGGCACGACAGTGTCGACAAAAACGGAAAGACGGCTGCTGAAGGTGGTAACTCGGATGAGGCCAACTTCCACGGACAGACAATAGGTATGGGCTGGTTCCCAGGATATGCCATTGATGTGGTAACTGGTGAACGATTGAACATGGCCTTTGGTGAGGATTCATGGATGATTGGTGACAATGGAAACGACATGATTTGGAACCCAACCGATCGATTGGAGTCTGACTTGAGTGGTCAACTTCCAGACATCACGACGCAGTTGTTTGCAGGCGGACAGCACTGGATCTATGTATTCAAGAACCAGCGCTATGAGGAGAACAACACTTCATTGATGCCAGCTTACGATGGTGGAGATTTCTTCTACGACAAGTTGGAAGAGAACTTCTCTAACCTCAATCGCCGACGAGTATTCCAAGCTTGTACTTGGGTAGGATCGTCACTGTTGAATGAGGGTTACGAGATGTTGACACCACAGCAAGGTTTGATTCCAAACACAACACGAATCAAATTGAGAGTTGCAAAGCCATACGACTACTACTCTCCAATAACAGCCAATGTGAACGATACGATAGGTAGCCAAAACAACTGGGCTCCGCTGTACACATTTACGACAAAAGACATCGCGGCAGAAACGGGAGAAACGGAGACCTTGGCGAGCATTATGGACAAGATCAACGTGGTCCCAAATCCCTACTATGCTTTCTCAGAATACGAGTCGGGCAAACTAGACAACCGAATCAAAATCACCAATCTGCCTGAAGAGTGTGTGATCAATATCTACAATGTCAGTGGTACTTTGGTAAGAACCTTTAACAAGGCCGATCCAAAAACATCATTGGATTGGGACTTGAAGAACCAACGTAATGTACCTGTTGCTGGTGGTGTTTACATCATCCACATCAACATACCCGGCGTCGGGGAGAAGATCCTCAAGTGGTTTGGCGTGATGCGGCCTGTGGATTTGGATATTTTCTAATACACTCTTTGAAAAGAGGAAGAGCAAGAGAAAAGAGTAAGAGATAAGTGAGTCTGGCTTTCTCAATACTCACACTCACACTCGCACTGGCTTTCAAGTCAATTTGCGATTGTCGGTTCCACAAAACTTCAAAAGTCCAGTCGGCGGCTATATTTCTCAATACTCGCACTCGCACTGGCCTTCAAGTCAATTTACGATTGTCTTTTCCTTAAAACTTCATTCAGTCTGGTCGACGGCTATATTTCTCAATACTCACATTCACACTCACACTCACACTCACACTCGCACTCGCACTCGCACTCGCACTCACACTCGCACTCGCACTGGCTTTCAAGTCGATTTACGAATGTCTTTTCCTCAAAACTTCATTCAGTCTGGTCGACGGCTATATTTCTAAATACTCGCACTCGCACTCGTTCTGACCTTCA
>JADFAK010000042.1 GCA_015665315.1 Flavobacteriales bacterium
ACATACCCCATTGGCTCATGCCGCTAATTATACCCTTGAAGTTTTCACCAATACGGTCGTGCATGAATTCAACTTGCTTGTACTTGATCGAAGCCCATTCGGCGTCCTGTGCTTTTTTCTCCATAACTGAAGAATGCTTGCACAAGCGCTCGTACTCGTTTTGATCTGCCGATTTACCTTTGTCGAGGTATTGTTGCAGGAGGCGGTGAACCATCACATCAGGATACCTTCGAATGGGTGAGGTAAAGTGGCTGTAAAAGTCAAAAGCCAATCCGAAGTGACCGATATTCTGTGTTGAATATACCGCTTTGGCCATCGAGCGAATAGCCATCTGTTGGATGATAGGAAAGTCTTCTGAACCCTCGGCCGACTTCAGCAGTTTCCTCAAAATATTGGCTGCATTTGTTTTGTCTGGCATTTCCACTTCGTGGCCGAAACGCTTGACAAATGTCCGCAAGGTTTTCAATTTCTCCGGATCGGGATTGTCGTGGATTCGATACACAAAAGTCTTAGGCGTACCTTTTTCTACTTTCCCGATGAACTCAGCAACCTTGGTATTGGCCAGCAGCATGAAGTCTTCAATCAGTCGATTGGAATCCTTCATTTCTTTGATGTAAACACTGGTCGGTCGGCCATCCGCATCCAAGTTGAACCGTACTTCTTCGGTTCTAAAATCTATTCCTCCGTGTTCAAATCTTCTCTTTCTAAGTTTGAGGGCCAGGCCGTTCAATATATTTGTTTCTTCCGCCAAATCGCCTTCGCCTGTCTCAATGCGTTCTTGAGCTTCCTCATACGTAAATCGACGATCCGAATGCGTGATTGTACGTCCGAACCATTCCGATAAAACTTCAGCTTCATCGTTCATTTCAAAAACAGCCGAGAAAGTAAGTTTATCCTCGTTGGGGCGCAATGAACACAGTCTGTTCGAAAGCACTTCGGGTAGCATTGGGATTGTTCTGTCTACCAAATACACCGATGTGGCTCGTTCCACAGCTTCAGCGTCGATGATCGAACCTGGGCGTACGTAATGGCTAACATCAGCGATATGAACACCAATTTCCCAATTTCCATTTTTAAGCTTTTGAATAGAAAGAGCATCGTCAAAATCTTTGGCGTCATGTGGGTCGATCGTGAAAGTGAGCACTTTGCGCATGTCGCGTCGCACCTTTTCATCTTCCTTCGTTATTTCAGTAGGTATGCGCGTTGCTGCCTGTTCAACCTCAGGAGGGAAGTCGTAGGGCAGACCAAACTCCACCATGATAGCGTGCATTTCAACATCGTTATCTCCGGGCCGACCAAGAACCTTGACAACCTTTCCTACAGGATTATCGGCAGGATGCTCCCAGCTGTCCAGTTCGAATATGACCTTGTCTCCATCATTGGCACCGTTGAGCTGTCGTTCTGGAATGAAGAAGTCTACGTGAATTTTTTGATCCGACGGTTTACAAAAAGCAAATTTCTTCGACTTTTCAATGACACCAACGTACTGTGTTCGTCCGCGCTCAACAATCCGCACCAACTTTCCGCTGGGCTTCGAAGCTCTAGGGTGAAACGCAACTTCCACGCGGTCACCCCAAAGGGCTGTTCCTGTTCCATTTCTGCTGAGTTCGACGTCTTTATCCATTCCGTCAACGAGCACGAATCCACGTCCGTGTCGGGTAATTTGAATGACTCCTTCGACAATTTCTCGAACTTGTTTTTTCAATTTGAATTTGCCTCTTTCGGGCTGTGAGAATCGCTCTTCGGCGACTCCTTGTTTTAGAATTTCGTGAATGAGAATACGCAATTGTGCATCGTTCACGTGCATGGCCGAGGCCACTTGTTTGT
>JADFAK010000026.1 GCA_015665315.1 Flavobacteriales bacterium
TCTCGATGTTGATCACTTCATGTGGTACCGCAAAACCTGAAAATAGCCATGGGATGACTGAACCTCAATTTGGCCAAAACAGTGAGCCAATCATCGATTCCATATTGCAGTTTAATGTGATGGTGACGGATATATTTGAAGACAGCAAAGGAAACTTTTGGTTTGGATCGCACGGGGATGGTCTGTGTAAATTCGATGGAAAGAGCTACACTTATTTTAGAGCAAATCACGGTCTGCCCAACGGCGTCATGCGCGAATTCGCTCCGGGTCTAGACTGGGACGATGTGCAGAGAATAAACAGTTCGGACCAAGTAGGACATATACAGGAAGACAAAAACGGGGATATATGGATCAAGCTAGGTGGAAATGAGATCTGTAAATACGACGGGCATGTTTTTAACGAGGTGGCTGTCGACGAAAAGCGTATTTTATCTACTCAACTTTCGGATACAGAATGGCAAGCGAATCTCGAATGTTTATGGTTTGGAGGAGCCGAAGGCATGGGCATGCACCGCTATGATGGAGACAAACTGGTCTATCTGTATTTCCCAGAATCTTTTGTAAAAGAGCGGGACGGAGTATCAGAATTATACATAGACAATGATGGTGTCATGTGGCTGGGGACTATGGGCAATGCGACATTCCGTTACGACGGACAGTCCTTCAGACAAGTGGCCAGGGAGAACGAATTGGGAATATGCAGGAGTGTATTTCAAGATAAATCTGGTCGCGTATGGATCACAAACAATCGCTTTAGCTTAAACTACTGGGAGGAAGATTCATTGGTTAACTTCATCGAAGAATACAGTAAGATCCACAACGACAGTCAGATTTTACAGGAATTCCCATCCGGGTTTCAGACGATTGAACAAGACCTGAACGGAGTTATGTGGTTTGGGACTTTCGGTGAAGGTCTGTGGCGTTATGACGGCCAAAACCTCGCTCATTATGATGGTGACGAGTCATTTCCAATCGGAATTGCCAAAGTGGTTTACAAAGATCGCGATGGTGATTTATGGTTTGGATTGAATGAAGGAAGTGTTTATAGTTTTGATGGATCCTCCTTTATTCGATTCGATGCACAGGACGAAATGCGCTAGGAGTTCGGCCAAGAAAGTTTGGTGAAAGACTTGGTGGAAACCGACGACCATACATGCGAAACGACCCTAGCCTTGACTGCACTTATACCTTTCGGTGAAGGGAGTTGTTGTATATACGGAGTACAGACATTTGCACGCATGTGCCATCTATAAAAGTAGCTTGAATGACAAAAGCATCACTCGTAACCACTGCCTTAATTTTGTTGCCTTTCCTAGGTATGGGTGATCCTTTAAACGGTGGCATTTCCGATGGTATTCACGCGTTTTCATTCAAGTTATTTGGCTTATTCCTGCCCGCTATGGTTCTTTTGCTGCTTTTTTTCAAAGGGCTAAAAAAGGCCAATCCCGTCCTGTTCATGGGCATTTATTTATTGTGCGCGTATTTGGGCTCTCATTGTTTCAAGACCGTAAAACACAATTTATACTTAATCGATTTGAGATCTGACAATACCTATCTCAACGGCTACTTCCCCAATTTCCATGAGGAAAAAACCATGATCGCAGGATGTCTGTTGGGACTAATTTCCCTCGGATTTGTCCTATTTCGAACCATCCTCAAAAATGTCAAACAATCACGTGGAAAATGTGCGGAATGAAGGTCGAATTTATGTTGGTGATATTAGTCAGACCAATCATTAAATAATCGTTCTTTGATTCAACCTCTCTGTATGTCGGTACACTTAGGCAAACGTTTAAGCATGCGCGAATGGAGAGCGAAGAG
>JADFAK010000213.1 GCA_015665315.1 Flavobacteriales bacterium
CTATGACGTCCACTGCTATGGTCGAGTCACGGAATTTGATCCTTCTACTATGGTATTGGTGGATGCTGCATTCTGCCAACAATATCCTAATATTCTCCTCTAATTGTTGATTACTTTTATTTATTTAATATTTATTTCATGATTATATCACATATATATTATAACATTCATACTATTATTCATACTTTTATTATCATAATATTGCTCTACGTATGTTTATTACTTTTATTTCATGAATTGGATATTTATTTGCTAATGCTTGGAATGACGCTATATTGGCTGATACAAGTGTTACTTCTATCTATCCCAGATATGTATTCCTATTTCTTTTCTCTAGCTGGAGGGAGAAGGGGTAGTGTCACGCATACCTGTAGTTACTGTTATACGTGGAGTTATACGGTGTTATACTGCGGTACTCTAGGTAGCATGCTGTTGTACTTTCATTTTCAGTTTATTTAGTATACATTGCGGTTACTGTATTCTTGAAGGGATATAAGTCCCGTATATGTACAAGTATGATACTGTAAACTGTAGATGATTCACAGCAAGATAGAGTGTTGTATGATTTCACTTTCTTTCTTTACACGTTTTAACGTAATTTAATTCATTCTATACTCGCGGTTTGCTTGTGTTAGGAGGCAGTTTCACCGGTTTGGTGTTCTGGACAGTGTATTCTCGGTTTGGGAAGCACTTTAAATTCATATAAAACGTTGTAAACACGGTCTTTCTCATCAGAAAGATTACAGTATTAATACTTTAGTCGGATAGAAAGAAACATTGTTTATTTATATTATTGTCGACTATGAGTTCGGAGGAAGAGGTTCCGAACATTATGGAGTTCCTTCAGCAGCGGTTTGCTGAACAAAATGAACAGTTTGCTGAACAACAAGAGCAGCTGAACAAACGCTTTGAGTCTATCGATCTTCATTTCGAAATGTTTGACCAAAGGTTGCAGCGGCTGGAGTCTCGACGTTCCTCAAGAAAAGCCACTCCAGCTAATTCGGAAGTAGATTTTGGAGGGGAGATATCCCAGATTGATGAAGAGGCGACACATCAAATCGAAGAAGTTCAACAGCAAGAAGAACAAGCTGGAGGACAAGTACATGAACAGCAATATATAGACCCAGATCTACTTCAGACCAGAATCGAGGACGCAGTCCAACAGGCCGTGCTCAACGCAACGCAGGTATTGAGAGAGGAAGAGCAGCCTAGGAGGAGGAATGTTAGGAGACAGACTATTCAAGAAGCGCTAAGGCAGGCCGACGAAGACAGGACTAGTCAGGTCGTATTGACTCAACAGGATAATTCATACTTGAAGATCCAATTGACGGAAATTACTTTAGACGGCTTCATGACATTTATGGAGAAGATTGCTGAGTATGAAAAACGGAATTATAATAGAGCGGTGCCTTCAGTGTACAGTTTGCTAAAAGATCGAGCAAGAGACATGGTTCGGCATACCCTGCGACGGATGAATCCAACAGAATTCCCTACATACTTGGAGTGTACTGATGCTAGGATCACACATATCATTGAGGCAGTCAAACGTTTATTTAAACCTTTGGATGTAATGGCATTCAACAAAATATTGTACAAATCTTGCAAAGCATACAAGGTTAATATGGAGAGACTGGAGGATTTCAGGAAAGCTGATGAAGATATATGTATTCTCGAAACTAAGTTTATTCAGAGATACGACTTCTTGGTGGATGCAGCAAAAGTAAATCACTTGACTTTGAGTATACCTCTAACTACCACCAAACGAGGTGGGTCACTGGAAGTCTGGATGAGTTTGATA
>JADFAK010000166.1 GCA_015665315.1 Flavobacteriales bacterium
ACGAAAGTTGAGATGGAGGCCCCACTCGGCTTTTCTTGGTCGGTATTTCAAGATCCTTCGCACATGCGCACATGGATCAAAGGCTTTCAACGCATTGAAATGGTCGATGGAATTGTCGGTCAGCCAGAAAGTATCTACAATATTATATTGGTAGAAAGCGGACAAGAAGTGGTTGTTGAGCAGACCATCCTTGATGTGAGACCGCCCGAATTAATGAAGTATAGCATAAGCAACGAATTCGTGGAGGGCACTACCTTGATCGAATTCTCTTCAGACTTGCAAAAAACAACAGTCGTCGTGACATCAAAAATTCATGGACTGAATGCATTTAAAAATTTGCTTGTACATTTGGGAAAAGGCCGATTGACCAAACAAGACCAAACCAACTGGTCGAACTTAAAGCAATTGGTCGAAGCCAAGTATGCGAGACACTAGAACTCTTTTCATTCTTATTGGAATTTTGGTATTCGCCTTTTCATGCCGAAAGGGAGATGATCTCAATGTGTTGCCCAATGAATACCAAGTGCAACCGATCCTTCCCGAAGAAACATACAATTACGCCGATTATCAGTTCCCAGATGGTTTCATTTCGGGATTACTCAACTTGGTAAATTCTATTCCAGCCAGTAATCCAACTACTGATGACGGCGCTACCTTAGGACGTGTTTTGTTTTATGATGTCAGTCTGTCCGAAAACTATTCAGTAAGCTGCGCCAGTTGCCATATTCAAGAACATGGGTTTTCCGACCCACGTGTTAAGAGCCTGGGATTTTTAGGCGGGGAAACGAAGCGCAACTCGATGAACTTGGTAAATCACCAGTTCAACAGAAGAATGTTTTGGGATCTGAGAGCTTCTAACCTCGAGCAACAGGTGCTAATGCCTATCCAAGACCCCATAGAAATGGGGATGGAATTGGACGATCTCGTTGACCGCTTGCAAGCGATAGATCATTACCCTGCCCTATTCGATAAAGCTTTTGGCACAAGTGAAATCACTTCTGATCTCATTTCAAAGGCACTCGCTCAGTTTGTGCGATCAATCGTTTCCTATCAAACAAAGTACGATGTGGGCTTTGCGTCCGAATTTTCGAATTTCACAGCCCAAGAGAACATGGGACGTGAACTCTTCTTTGGGAATGCCACACGCTGCGCACATTGCCACACTTCGTCGAACTTCTACCAGCCCTCTGGCTTGATCAATGGTTTGGACGTCGAGTATACGGATGGCGGACAAGGAGAAGTAAATGGAGATCCTGAGGACCACGGTCGATTCAAAGTTCCCTCTTTGAGAAATGTGGCCTTGACTGCGCCGTATATGCACGACGGGCGATTTGCAACATTGGAAGAAGTTATTGAACATTACAACAGCGGCGTGCAAGCGCATCCCTATCTCGACGATCGTTTGACCCCAGACTTAACACCGGGCGGTACCCCATACGAGTTGAATCTCACCCAAGAGCAGAAAGACGCGCTCCTCGCTTTCATGCACACGCTCACGGATCATCCCTTGATCAATGACGTGAAGTTCAGCAACCCCTTCCCACACTAATTTTGTCCTAAAATTTTCGGCAAAAAAAATCCGGGAACTAAGCCCGGA
>JADFAK010000141.1 GCA_015665315.1 Flavobacteriales bacterium
GGTCTGAGAGTAAAACTCGCTGCAGTAGGCGAATAAAAAGCTAATTATTTCGATGAGCGTGCAGCGATTCCCGCTATCCGCTCTACTCCTCAATCTGCAATGAGCCCACCTAAAAATAGCTGGAGCTCCCAAGGTCGCACATCTATTTCAAGGTGGCCTTCAATACATCTTTCCGGGGTACCGCTCCTATCGGGGCTGTGATTACAGGGTCTTGTTCAACAGCAAACCACTGTCGATAAGCTTGTGCAGCGATGGCGATCTTCGCGATATGTCCATCGTGTCAATGTGGTTGTGGTTGTGGCAGTCGGTTCCTAGAAAGGTCACCATGTTGTTGTCCACGAGGCGCTCGGCCATTTTCTTCACTTGCGGACCGTAAGCCCCGGCGAAGGAGTTGATATTCACTTGCAAGTGGATGTCCTTGTCGCACAAGCTTTGGTATTGATCAAATTGATCGTGCCAATACTGGTAGCGTTCGGGATGGGCGAGGATGGGTTTGTAGCCGGCCATCTGCAAGTTGAACATGGTCGTTGTCAAGTTCGAAGGGGCTTGCATAAAGGGCAGCTCGAACAATACATAGTTATTGCCAAAAGTAAGGATGTCCTTTTTCTCGATCAGTTGGTCGAAAAACTCGTCGCAAAAATATTCCGCACCAGCGTGCAGTTTCAGGTCAATTCCCTTGCTGTCGAAGTAGTGCCGCACTTGATCGGCTCCCTTGCGTATGGTGTCGGAGGAGTTCCGGTAAAAGTCACTCATCACATGCGGACTGGTCACAAAGTTGTCGTAGCCCAAGTCCATCAATCGGCGAATCAATTCGTAGGACTCGCGTATATTCTTGGAGCCATCGTCAATTCCTGGGATCAAGTGCGAGTGCATATCCGTGCCCACGAGCGATAAATCGGCCGGGTGAATGAGTTTGTTGCGCTTGAAGAGATTTCCAAAAATACTCATGATTTGCAGGGACTGATTTCGATCAATTTACTGTCGGTGACCGTACATGCTTTTATAATATTCTCGATAGGATCCGCTGGTGACATTGTTGAGCCACTCGCTATTTTGCAAGTACCAATCTACCGTCTTGTTCAATCCTTCTTCAAAGGTAACGCTCGGCTTCCATCCCAAGTCTTTGGCAATTTTCGACGAGTCGATGGCGTAGCGCATGTCGTGGCCCGGTCGGTCGGTGACATAGGTGATCAATTGCCGACTTTCACCTACTTCATTGCCTAGTTTGGCATCAACCACGTCGCACAAGAGCTTGATCAGGTCGATATTCGTCCATTCGTTGTGACCTCCAATGTTGTAGGTCTCTCCGTGAACTCCTTTGTGGAAAACGGTGTCGATGGCCCTCGCATGATCTACCACCCACAGCCAATCTCGTACATTCTCGCCCTTCCCATAAACCGGCAGGGCTTTCTTGTTGCAGATATTGTTGATGAAGAGCGGAATCAACTTTTCAGGAAATTGATGGCTCCCGTAATTGTTCGAGCAATTGGAAATGACGAAAGGCAAACCGTAGGTATGTCCGTACGCACGCACGAGATGATCCGATGACGCCTTGCTGGCACTGTACGGACTGCGCGGAT
>JADFAK010000061.1 GCA_015665315.1 Flavobacteriales bacterium
GCCCAACAAATAGCCTTGATATCAATGCTGTCCTAAATAAATTGAATTCTGAATAATGACACCTAAAATACAGAGTATTCAGGGTTATTTTGGCGCGAAACTAAAACAAGCCCCCTTGTACGCCATATTTCGCTCTATCAGGTGGTTTGCAAAATGGATTATCGAGCCATTTCTTGAGTTGGATTTTCACAAATAGATTTAATCGTATAAAAGCTACCAAATTACTCAAATACCAAGGGTGCTCAGCGATATTTCTCAGCGCTTTTAATATCAGAACAGTTATAAGAGCAGTCCATATTTGAATTTTGACTGCATTCTCCGAGGTGCCGATAAATGTCTTTATGTGTAGGAGTTGCTTTAGATCTCTAAAGAATATTTCAATCGTCCATCGCGCTTTGTATAGTTGGCTGATCGTATCTGCACTCCATGAAAAGTTGTTGGTGATCAATTCAATGACTTGTTGGTTCTCTTCGTCCCATATGGCTACTCGTCTTAGCGTCTTCGGATATTTTCGATACGAAGCCTTATTGGACAGTTTTATCTCTTCGTCAATTAAAATATGTTGTTTCCTCTTGGGAGGTAGTTCCTTTTCCTTGATTTGCTCGTAGTTCAGATTGTCTTTATGACGAACCACAAAGAATGCTCCGTTGCTGTCCCAAACATTCAGCATTGGGAAGTCATTGTAGTAACGGTCTGCTACAATCACCGCTCCTTTTTGGATAGGAATGTCATAGGCTCCTTTATTATCTCCCGTTTTACCATCGGTAATATTGACATAGAGCGGTAAACCTCCGTCATAATCAAGCAAGGTATGCATTTTTACTGCTCCTTTCTTAGTACGAAAATGAGCCCAGTCAAATAAAGACAGACAAAGGCTTATTGTGGTAGAATCCAGAAGATGAACTGGAGCTTTTATACGCAGTTTCGTCCTTTTAATCTTTAGGTGCTGTCCTAAATGATGTAACAAAGCAAAATAATAGTCTTTAAATAAATCAGATGTTCTTCTCGCATTTTGATAGCTTATAGATGATTTGGAAGGGGCTTGTTTTATCCCCAGATGATTAAGATTACCTGTTGCAGACCTCAAACCATTAGATATATCTCTAACGGAACAACTCTTAGCCAGATGACAAAATACCATGCTCAGCAAATGACTCCAACTATCAAATCCTTTACAACCATAATCGGTCTTGTGGCTTTTGACTAAATCATTGAATATCCCTTTATCCAGATATTGTACTATTTGGGCGAACAGTGTTATATTTACTTTCATGAAGTAGTTTTTGTTGTGCAACCCAAAGTTAGGGATACAGATCTACTTCATTTTTTTATTTAGGACGCTATTGAGATAACGTCAATTTTAATCCAAGATATTTACCGTATTTGACATAGAAATACTACCAAGGTTTGTAAATGCTTTAGAAATCAGTCCATTTTTATTTCCTTCAAACTTAATATTATCCAATTGGACACTACCATTGTTGA
>JADFAK010000128.1 GCA_015665315.1 Flavobacteriales bacterium
GTTCAAAGGGGATTTCTTAATTATTGGCATGAAACATAATGATGTCATACTTGGATTGCCGGCACTTACTGGTACTTTGTATCCCTTTATGTGTGAATTGATGAGGCATGCTTTTGAACAAACATCTTATGAGATAGAAAGTGATACCAAGAAGATTTCGAGTCATGATTTGTCTGGCTTAGAGCATGGACAAATAGTGGAACCATGGTCTAAAGCGAGTACTCAAATTGCACCGGAGGAAGAGGATTCCGAATTGCCGGTTCAATTTAAAGAAGCTTTGGTATTCTTAGGAAAGACTAGAGCGGAAGCTTTAAAAGACTATGAGCAGTTGTTGGAGACCCATGTTAGTAGTGAGATGAAGGAACAAACAAATGTGATGCATCTCCTACGAACTAAAGCGGTTAAAGTCTTTGTACCAGATGAGTGGTCTGGTGTAAAAGGTGTTGAACCTTTAAAAATTAAGTGGAAAGATACACTTCCGGATCGGATCAAACCCAAGGCGAGGCCTATTAATCCGAAGCTATGGGAAGCATCAGAGAAAGAATTTCGTCGTCTGTGTGGGTATTTTTACCGGAAGAGTAGATCGCCATGGGCTTCTTGTCTTGTAGTAGCGCCCAAGGCTACACCTCCTTATATTCGATTTTGTGGGGATTACGTTAAGATAAATGATCACATGCATGTGGGAAACTACACTATTCCCAATGTCAAACATGAACTTGACAAGATCATTAATTTTCCATATTATTTGGATATAGATCTTACAAATGCGTTTCATCAAATACCTTTAGATGAGGAAACTTCCGAGAAATTGTCCATTCAAACGCCATGGGGACAGTTTGCACCTAATTTCATGCCAGAGGGTATAGCTCCTGCTACTGGTGTTCTGCAAGAGGTTGTTCGGGAGATATTTGCCGATTTTTCAGACTGGGCTATCGTTATCTTTGATAATATGCTAATACTAGCCAACGATCCCCAGGATGCTTATGAAAAGTTGGAACGAGTTATTGACAGATGTCTGGAGAGAAACATAAAGTTGAAAATGGCTAAGAGCTGGCTTGGTTTTAAGAAAGTTAATTTTTTTGGATATGTGTGCAAACACAAATCGTATGAAGTGTGTCCGGATAAAAAGGAAGCCTTGGCAAACATACCCATGCCATCATCGACTAAACAAGCTAGATCTCTGCTAGGCAAGGGAGTTTTCTTTTCCAGCTTCACGCCAAAGTATTCTGACTTAGTAGGTCATTTAACGGACCTCACTAAGAAATCTTTCAATTGGAATAAATCTACTTGGCGTCATGATTATGAAGCTGAGTACAAACGTTTCATAAAAGGTTTACAAGATGCGTGTGAGCTCTTCTACCCTGATTATGAGTTAGAGTGGATTTTACGGACTGATGCAAGTGAGCTAGGTATAGGTTCTGTACTACTACAACGGAAGATATTACCGTCAGG
>JADFAK010000135.1 GCA_015665315.1 Flavobacteriales bacterium
AAGCCGATAGGGGAGCACTAGTAGATAAGCTCAAGCTGTTGCTGGAGGTAAATGAGCCAGCTAAGACTGATTCGTTAGTGGAGGGTCTGATTGATTTAGACAGTACCGGTAATGGTCTAGCCAATGAATTAATGCGAATTTTAAATTCTTATGGGTTTAGTGATTCTTTGATAGGAGATCTACTGGTTTTACTGGTCGCCTTATTTGTTATAGGAATTTTTGTCTTTTTAAATGGCATGTTGGCCGTTCGCTTAGAAAAACGTATGCGCAAAATTGCTAAGCGTCTTGAGTTAAGTCGAGATCGTTTTCAAACATTATTCTCTTTGCAACGTTGGGCAGGTTATTTATTTGGTTCTATTGTCAGTCTTTATGCCTGTACCAACGTACTATCTGACTACTATCCCAAAGCGGAAAAATTTCTAGCATTTGAATCCGTATTCTCATCGGCCTTTATGCTCATTGTCGTCGCTTTGGTTTTTATGCTGATTTGGGAAGGTGTAAATGCTCTACTTGAATTTATTGTGCATAAAAATAGCCATTTATCGAGTAGCCGCTTTCAGACTATTACACCGATTATTCGTAACATACTTTTATTCACCCTCAGTTTATTGTCGATTATGGTGGTGCTGTCTGAGCTAGGTATCGACATTATGCCGCTACTTGCCGGTGCTGGCGTTCTGGGTATTGCGGTAGGTTTTGGTGCGCAAACCTTAGTGAAAGATTTTCTGACCGGGCTTACAGTTATTTTCGAAGACTTGTTACAAATAGGCGATGTCATTCAGTTGGGTGATCACTTTGGTGTGGTCGAGAAAATTTCGTTGCGAAAAATTCAGATAAGAGATCTGGATGGCGCTGTGATTACCGTGCCATTTGGTGATATTTCAGTAGTTAAAAATCTGACCAAAGATTTCAGCTTTGCGTTATTTAATATTGGCGTGGCGTATCGCGAGAATATTGATGATGTACTGGTATGTTTAAAAGAAATTGATGAAGATTTACGCAACGACGAGGTGTATGGAGACAAGATACTAGAACCAATGGAGATTTTCGGTTTAGACGAATTTGCCGATAGCGCGGTAATGATCAAAGCGCGTATTAAAACGAAATCTCACGACCGTTGGAATGTTATGCGTGAATATAATCGTCGTATGAAGATAGCGTTCGACGAGCGTAATATTGAAATACCTTTCCCTCATCAAACCATCTATTTTGGTGAAGATAAATCGGGTCGAGCGCCAAGTGCAAAAATTGAATTGGATAAACCCCAAGAGGCTAAACCAGAAGTTAAGGCTGAGACTAAGCCCGACATCAAACGAGGAACCGAAGAGGTCTAGTTGATTTAGGAAGCAATAAAAAGCCCCGCTGTTTAGCGGGGCTTTTTTGTAGCGTATTCGATAGTGTTTTGTTTTAA
>JADFAK010000176.1 GCA_015665315.1 Flavobacteriales bacterium
ACAGGTGATGGTCAGATTCAGTATGAATGGACTCCAGCTGCCAATTTAGATGATGCAAACAGTCCGACACCGAATGTGATTCAAGTCAACGGAGAAACTGTTTTTGAAGTTACTGCTTATCCTGCGGGATTCCCAGGTTGTGCTAGCACGGATTTTGTGACTATTACACCAGCATTCCTCTTCAATGTGAATCAACAGAATCCAAGTTGTGCTGGAAATGACGGATACGTCCATGTCTTCATAGATGATGCAACAGGCACACCACCGTGGACCATTGAGTTCTATGAAGGTGGAGCTTTGATTGAATCGGTAGATACTGGTGGTGGATTAATTGAATTCAACGATTTACTCCCTGGAGATTATTCAGTGAATATCATCAACAACCAATGCACCTATACTGTTGATGCAGATATCGAACAACCTGACGTAATAACAATCGAGACTTCTCCCGATGAAACAATTTGCATTCAAGGCACTGCTGAATTAAGTGCTTGGAGTGCGCAAGACCCAGATAATTCGTGGACCTATGTTTGGGATCAAGGATTGGGTAATGGTTCTACAGTATATGATCAGCCAGATGCTCCAACCACCTATACGGTTTATGCGATCGATGACTTTGGTTGCGAGTCGGCAGCTTTTACGGTCAATATTGATTTGTACGACGAACTTACCCTTGAAATTGCCCAAGACACCTTAATATGTGGTGGTGGAACGGCTACTGTTGAAGTTCTTTCCATTGATGGAGGTGATGGCGGACCCTACAATTATGTGTGGACCAACGGAGGTGTGAACGTAAGTACCGACCAAAGCTTCACCATCGATCCAAATGCGAATTCGACTTTTTGTGTGACTGTAACCGATGGATGTGAAACTCCTGAAGTATCAGCTTGCCAGCAAGTGGATATCGAAGTCCCTTTAGATGTGACAATAGATTCAGATACGACTCGCGGATGTTTCCCGGCTGATATCCTCTTCTTTGTACCTAACGATCAATCGGAATACGTGCAAGCCGAGTGGACTATCAGCGATGGAACTTATATTTTCAATGCATCGGAATTTTCTCACACGTTTTACGAGCCAGGATCTTATGATGTAGGACTCACCTTGAGCTCTCCTATCGGTTGTCAATATTCAACCTTCGAAGAGAACTATATCTCGATTTTTGATAACCCATTGGCAAATTTCCATGCTTCACCGCAACCGACGACGATTCCTGAAACTGAAATTCAATTCTGGGATGATTCACAAGGTTCGATTGTAGAATGGTTGTGGGTATTTGATACGATCCAAGTTCTAGGAGGTGCTTTTGAGCAGAATCCAATATTTGACTTCCCGTACGACGTAGG
>JADFAK010000041.1 GCA_015665315.1 Flavobacteriales bacterium
ACATGCTGTTGGCTGCCATGTTTGTCGGCGGACACTGCTTGGTTGAAGGTCTGCCCGGCATTGCCAAAACCCTCACATCAAAATTATTGGCGCAGACCATTTCTTCGAGCTATCATCGGATTCAGTTCACGCCCGACTTGATGCCTACTGACATCACTGGAACATCTGTTTTCAATGTGAAGGAAGGGGAATTCTATTTCCGAAAGGGGCCCATCTTTGCCAATATCGTTTTGATAGATGAAATCAACCGCGCCCCAGCAAAGACGCAAGCTGCCTTGATGGAAGTGATGGAGGAAAAGCAGATTACCTATGATGGCGAACTGTACGTTTTCTCGTATCCGTTCTTCGTCATCGCGACACAAAACCCAGTTGAACAGGAGGGCACCTACAACTTGCCGGAAGCTCAACTCGACCGATTCATTTTCAAGATCAATTTAGAATATCCTTCGCTGGAAGAAGAGGAATTGATCCTTACACGTTTTGAGAAAGACTTCGACGCGACCAAAATTGGCGAAGTCAAATCGGTCATCGACTCAGCCGGAATCAAGGAATGCAGCCAAATAGTACAGCAAGTTTACATCCGTCCCGAGTTGCTTAAATATATCGCCGCCCTCATTCACAACACAAGAAATAACGGTGACTTGTATTTGGGAGCTTCTCCGCGTGCAAGTTTATCGATCATGAAGGCCGCGAAAGCAATTGCCGCGATAAACGGACGAGATTTCGTGACTCCAGACGATATAAAAACAGTGGCCTACCCTGTTCTAAATCATCGATTGATTATGAGTCATGAACGTGAGATGGAAGGAGCCACAATGAATGACATCATCGGTTCCATTCTTGCCTCGATTGAAATTCCGCGATAGACGTGAAAATCATTGTTGAACTCATAAAAAACCTGCAGTTAACGCACCGATTCTACCTTTTATACGGGGTTGGCCTTTTTGCGATGGCCTTAGGTTTTCTATTTTCAATTTTCATTCAAATTGGTGCCGCATACTTGCTACTTTTAGCGGCAGTCACTATTGCCGACAGTCTTATCCTATTCAACACAAGCCACTCCATTGGATGCGAACGTGAAACCAGTAAAATCCTCTCACTGGGCGATTCGAACCCCATCGCACTAACCGTAACGAACAACTTTCCGCTTGCGCTGAACTTAGAAATACGCGATGAGTTACCCGAGCAGTTGCAGGAGCGTAATTTCAAGATGCATACCAAGCTCGATGCGGGACAAACGGAAGTCTTGCGGTATAC
>JADFAK010000123.1 GCA_015665315.1 Flavobacteriales bacterium
TAGTCCCTACGGGACAAATTCTCGTCTTACCGATTAGAACTTAGCCGAATATCGCGAATCATGGTTTTCATCCCGTCATAATCGCGTGGAAGTTTTGTAGATGCGGCAATTCTGACTATAAACGCGAGCTGCCAATTGAGAATATTGATTAAGATTGCTTTTTCGACCTACCTCCTGTCCCGTAGGGACAAAATATCGGTAGCCGAGAACCCTCAACATGACATCCCGTGCTGTCGGTACGGAATTCCTTTGGCTAGCTTTTGAGAAACACGTGTGGTTTCATGCATGAACGGGGAACACGTGGTGTTACTTTACGGATAGTCATTTAAATTGAAAATTCAAAATGATAAATTGGGTTGATCCTTTTGGTGACTTTTCTGGTTGAGATGAGCTTTTTTCGACTAGTCGTTTACTTTTGACAGCCCGGTCCTTTCTAAATTATAAATTGAAAATTCAGAATGAAAAATTGGGTTGATCTCGCTCGTGCGCGAACAACTAAAGGACCTCGTAGAGGTCAAATATCGGTAGGACTGCAATTGACTACATTACCCATAACGCCATGACCGTAGTTTGAGAAAAGCATAGTCCTTTGTTAGTGTCTGCAGATCGTAGGGTGTGAGACGCTCGACCTATTCAGTTCTCGTCACTTTTGCTTGATCAGTCTCGACTAAGAAACTCAACTTTTACAAGAAATGTGATATGTACTCCAGTTTCTTTGCTCGACCACCTCTTTAAATCCTGTCGTCGAGATGAGGTCATTGAGCGAAGCGATTCTGACGCACTTTCGATTGTCGGTAAATGTCACATCGCGCCGTCGAAATGAGTCAACACGAATCTTATTCAAAGGCCGGTCCCTTTTTGTAGAGTGAAATTCTGTCTTTCACAGCATAGAGCTTGTGGAGGTCCTATCTCAATGACAGCCGAGCCTTTTTTGAAATTGAAAATTCAAAATGATAAATTGGGTTGATCTCGCTCGTGCGCGAACAACTACAGGACCTCGTAGAGGTCAAATATCGGTAGGACTGCAATTGACTACATTACCCATAACGCCATGACCGTAGTTTGAGAAAAGCATAGTCCTTTGTTAGTGGGGGCAGTGCGCATGATGGAAGACACTCCATCTATTGACTTTCTGTCACTTTTGCCTGATGAGTTTCGACAACACGAGAGTTTAAATTGCGCCGTCGAGATGAGGTCATCGAGCAAAGCGGTAAAACAGAAGTTGATATATTCCCAAGAAGTAGTTCCGCGCCGT
>JADFAK010000148.1 GCA_015665315.1 Flavobacteriales bacterium
ATTTGGCGACATTTATAGAAGTCATCGAAGCATTAAAATGAAAGTTCAGCTTCTTAGCTGACCGAGATTGACAATGTTCTAGTCCCGTATATTGCTTTGAATCTCTGAATATAAACTCCATTTGGAAACGTGCTTTGTAGTACCTGTATATTTCTATGCCCGACCTTTCCAGATTCGTACTGAAGAATATTTTTCTAGCGTTGAGCTTTCCTGCGCTCTTAAAAAACTCTACATAGCTAACTTTGATTTTTCTCTTCAACCCAACACTGTATACAATCAAGCTGTACAAGCCCATTTCTTCATCTTGGTATTCCTTTTCAAACTTATCCTTATCTATATTTTGCACATCTACTTTACCGGTATAGCGTCGTGGTCGACCTCGTTTCTTTGTTTTTGGTTCAGGGGCTAAATACTTCAGATTTGCGTCATCTCGTAACCTACATATTATCTCTAAGGACGTCTGTTCACAAATAGGATTTACAAATTTCTTTTTAGCAAAGTAACCATCTACCACCAAGACAAGGCTTAAAGTTTCCAACCCTGCGGCTCTCTGTACAATGAGTTCTGCATAGTGATCTACTATGGTTCTGTCATTTTCAATTTTCTCCTTGCTACTACTAGGGCTGTTTATCGATTCATAGTGATAGGCTGTATTTTGTTTAATATCAATTATAGCTAGACTCCCAATCTCCAATCCTTTTTTATAACTTCCCGCAACTCCAGAATAAAAGTATCCTAGGCCAGGAGTACGCTTGCCACTCTTAGATATATAACTTGGATCAAAGCCAATTATTAATTCTTGACTACAGTACTCCTTTATCAATTGACCATTGAAGCATGACCAGTCAAAATCTTTTTCATAATGATACCGATACGTTTTCTCATAGCGGTCTCCTTGCCTTCCGAATTGAGAAAAATTCATCCGACCTCTACACGACAGATATAGTAATAGAATCTCAATCATTGCTGATTGTCTCCCTTTCGATATGTTTGATAAATTTTGTAACATTGTTTCTATGAGGGGTCGCCCTCGAGTAAATACGTCTTGTGTAATCATGGTACGAGCTTGATTACAGGTTGGTCTCACCAATTTACGTATTTACTTTTTTCTCTTTTTTATTGCCGAACCATTGTTTAAAAAAGCAAGAGGTAAATGGTATGAGGCAAAACGCAAACTTTCCAACCTTGGACGCATTAACCTACTTACTCGAAACCTGAATTGAATAAGTAATTTTTCTCCTTA
>JADFAK010000196.1 GCA_015665315.1 Flavobacteriales bacterium
GTGCATGCGCATCCTGGGAAACAGAGTCGGTGTCCACGTTAAAATAACGCTTGTCCTCCGATCCAAAAGTTAACTCGAATGGTGAGAATCCCGTCTCAGATGACACTTCGGAGTTAAGAATGTGTTGGACACTGGCGATCCAGCTAGGATCTTCAAAAACATCTGTGCGCTCTTGACGCTCGCTAGCATCATATACTAGAGCTCGTAGGTGACGAACTACCTCACCTATGATACGTTCTGAGCCATTCGCATGCCGGTTGGCTATACTGAACGTATGGCGCATTCCCATGTATTCCGTTAGCTGTTGGAATAGATCCGAAGTTAAATCCGGACCCTGGTCTGAAATCACGACATCCGTGTGACCGTAATAGGACCAATACTTCCACACAGTATTCGCTAAATTCAAAGCCGTTACTCCTTTTACTGGTTCCAGAAAAACAAGCTTTGTGTGAAGGTTCACTATCACATTGATATGAGTGTAACCGTCCTTGCCATGTGGAGTAATCTCCACTGCATCAATTCCAATAGCACTGCGAGCCCCCGGTGGTTTTAGGTTGCGCACTATGGGAATAAGTGCTTCCTTCATGGCTAACCGGGTTTTCACGCAAGTTGGACAGTTGGATATATATTCTGCTACCACCTGATATGGTATTCCATGCCCTGGAAAACGTTTATTGAGACGAATCCAAGTAGCTTTCCCTCCAAGATGACCCACGCGAGAGTTGTGTACCTCACGCAAGCATTCCTCACGAGATATATTCATGGAAGGTTGTTCTTGGTCACTGAGATCCGACGGGTCCATAAAATTTCCTAGGAATGAGAAATACTCAGAATCCTGACAGTCCTCTCCCAGAAAATAGGCATCATCCCACATAGAATCATCCAAGAACATGCCCGACAGATAAGCCAGTTGGTGTTCCCTGGATAACCAGTCTGCTAACCAATTCTGTGCTCCCGAAATATGTCGGATTTTAAAATTGAATGATTGCAAGAATATTCTCCATCTAACAATTTTTGGTACCTCAGACGCTTCCATCCAGAGCAAATTGTTATGGTCTGTTTCTATTGTAAACTGCTTTCCAACTAAGTAATA
>JADFAK010000187.1 GCA_015665315.1 Flavobacteriales bacterium
TACCTTATCCGTAATTAATGATGTGTTGCTGATCCCGCAGCACCCTTTACCTACTTTTAATTAAGTGGGTATCAATTAGGTGGGAACTGGCCGGTCCTTGGCAATGAATGCCATGGGCCGGTTTTTTTGTCGGCAGTCACAGTCGGTCGTGCCAACTGAATTCAATGACTTGGAGATAGTCGCTGAGTGCGAAGCAATTAGCCTTAGCATCTTGATACTAAGCCAAGGTCCTCAGGTATACGCATTTTTGTAACGAGATTCAGCAGGATGCCGTATTTACTACTAAGCTTGTTGTCAAAAATGAGAAGTTTTAGCTTGTAAATAACGAGGAGGTGAACGCAAATGGCTGAAGCAACAATAGTCTATGATCGATTTTCTTGCGAACATTGTACGCACAAAGGTGATCTTGATTTTGATTTCACTATGGCATTTCAACCTATTGTTAACTGTCAAACTAAAACCATATTTGGATACGAGGCTTTGGTTCGCGGTTTACATAATGAATCGGCTTTCTCGATAATATCGAAAGTAAATGATGATAATCGCTATTTGTTCGATCAGCTATGTAGGATAAAGGCCATAGCACTTGCTGCCAAATTAAATTTGGACTCAATGCTAAGTATTAACTTCTTACCGAATGCTATATATAAGCCGGAGCGCTGTATCCGTACAACCTTAGATGCAGCTAAAAATTATAATTTTCCTGCTAATAAAATCATGTTTGAATTTACTGAGGTTGAGAAAATTGAAGACTCTTCTTTTATAAAAAAGATTGTTGAATATTATAGTGAGTTGGGTTTTATTACGGCTGTTGATGACTTTGGTGCGGGGAATTCAGGTTTAGGACTTTTGGCTGATTTTCAGACAAATATTATTAAGCTTGATATGGGACTGATTCGAGATATTCATAAAGATAAGAATCGCCAAATTATTATAAGTAATGTATTAACGATGCTCCGTGAATTAAATATTACAGCGTTAGCTGAAGGTATTGAGGTGATTGAGGAAATGGAGTGGCTTCGAGATTCTGGTGTGGAGTTGATGCAAGGATATCTTTTTGCCAAACCAGCCTTTG